>NZ_JARVRY010000012.1:0-178927 GCF_030209485.1 Novosphingobium sp. fls2-241-R2A-195 | reverse complement strand
TGCACATGAGCTTCACAAATTGGATTTCGTCATCTCGGGCGGAAAGGACATCATCATGCCGAAGGCTCTTGAAAACGAACATAAGAGTGGGAGGCCGGGTGGGGGAGTGGGCCGGTGCCGCAAGTTCGGCCACGCCGAACTTCAAGCGGAAAAGGGCGGTCCTGCGGGGCCGCCCTTTTCGTTTGCGGAGCTTTCCCGGTTTCGGGGCGTTTTCAAAGCAACAGAACCATAACTTTGGGTGATGCTTGAAACGTCTCGTTCCCCTCAGCCTTTCGTGTTTCGTGCTGCTGGCCTCCTGCGGGCCGCAGACGGAACAGGCGAAGGCTCCCGCGAAGAGTTCCGACACTCTGGCTTTCGCCGATGCCCCCGGCGGCGGCGAGACCGAGGCGGCCGACAGCCTGCTGATGCGGGCGCAAGTGGCGCTCGACCGTGCCGGGTTCTCGCCCGGCGTGATCGACGGGAAGGACGGGCAGTCCTACAAGCTGGCGCTCGGCGGCTTCCAGGAAGCGCGCGGGCTTCCCCGTAGCGGACAGCTCGATCCGGCAACCCAGCAGGCGCTGTTCCCCGGACAGGGTATGGCGGCGACGCGGCTGGTGGTGATCCCCGATGCCTTCGCGCGCGGGCCCTTCACGCGCAACCTGCCGACCAGAACCTCCCAGCAGGCCGGCTTCGACCATCTCGGCTACCGCTCGCTGACCGAGGCACTGGCCGAGCGGTTCCATACCACCCCCGATACGCTGGTGGCGCTCAACGGCCACGGCACGAAAGTCGGTTCGGGCACCACGGTGCGCGTTCCCGCGATCGCCAACGTGCCCGTCGCGAAGATCGAGGGTGACGAGCGCGGCTGGTCCGACACGCTGCAGCGCCTCGGCGTCGCGGGCGATCAGCCGACAGCCGAGAAGATCGTCGTCGACAAGTCCGAGGGCACGCTGCAGGCCTTTGACAAGCAAGGTAAACTCATCGCGCAATTCCCCGTCACCACGGGCAGCGGCCATGATCCGCTCCCGCTCGGCAAGTGGGAGATCAAGGGCACCTCGCGCAATCCGGATTACCAGTACGATCCGGACCTGTTCTGGGACGCCAACAAGAACGATACCGCAAAGCGCCTCGCCCCCGGCCCCAATGGCCCGGTCGGCGTGGTATGGATCGATTTGTCCAAGGACCACTACGGCATCCACGGCACGCCCGAGCCCGCGAAGATCGGCCGCACCGAAAGCCATGGCTGCGTGCGCCTGACCAACTGGGACGCGGCGCGCCTTGCACAGATGGTCCATTCGGGAACCGAAGTTCTGTTCCAGGCGTGAAAACGGACGGGTCGAGTCCTTAACGGGGCAGGGCGAATCTGGGCCTCTTGTCCGCAAGATGCGTGGAATCTAGCCGATTGGCATCGTTTCCAAGGATACAGGGAGTCCCCCGCCCATGAAGATCCGCCTGATCGCCCTCGCGGGCATCTGCGCTTTTGCCGCAAGTTCCGCCAATGCGGCGACCGTCACCGCCGAGGCCAATGTCGCCCGCTCCGAAGGCAGCTGGGGCGGCGAACTCGCCGTCGGCGTACCGGTGATCCAGGACGGTGGTTTCGCGATCACCCCGGCCGTCGGCGCGTTCTTCCACAAGCGCGACCATGACGGGTACTACGAGGACAACTCGCAGTGCTTCCGCCGCTCCAACGACGAGCAGGTCGGCGACGGTCATTGCGATAATTCGGGCACCAAGATCTTCGGCAAGGTGGAGGCGACTTATACGCTGCCGATGTCGTTCACTCTTGGTCTCGGTGCGCGTTTCATCGGTAACGACCTGCGCGCCTACGGCACCGCCGCCATGCCATTGGCGCCGTTCCTCTCGGGCAAGGTGAACGTCGGCGATCACTATGTCGCGGCGGGTGTGCAGGCGAAGTTCTGATATCGAGGGGGCTTCGACAGGCTCAGCCTGAGCGGAATTGAGAGGTTTGCACTACTCCTGCCATTGGGAGGCCTACTCCAACCCCGCTCACCCTGAGCTTGTCGAAGGGTCGAAGTCCCCGCAGCCGAATTCAGCTTTCCAGCAGGTCCACGTAAGCCACCACATCGTTGTCGGTGGCGAGAAACAAGCCATCCTGCACGTCCTCGCTCTGTAGCGAGGCTATGCGCATGGCCTCGGACAGCGGGCCGTAGAACAGCGTGTTCGCCGCGCCGCCCTCGGCCCCGCCGTCGAGATGGTAGAGGCGCACGCTGGCGTCGTCATACGTGGTGCGCATCAGTCTTCCCGTTTGGCCCCGTCGAGGGTGCGATCGATCCGTGCGATCTCAGCCTGCGAGGCGGATTTCTCGGCCTTGGTGCGACCATGCTGGGCGCGGTTTGCCGCCGCCTTGGCCTTGTCGGCGGCGCGGGTTTTGGCCTTGCGGGCCATGCGCAGGTTGATGATCTCGGCCATGATGGCCCGACCTTACGCCTCGACCGGCGCGGTTGTCACGCCGAGATCCGGCAGGCCGACCGAGCGCTTGCCCGAGAAATCGGTGCGCACCACGATCAGGCCGTCCTTCTCCAGATAGTCGAGCAGACGCTGCACGCGGCGGGGCGAACTGGTGCCGTAGATCCGCGCGAGGTCCATGTCGTCCGGGCACGGCTTGCCGTCGATCGCGGCGCGGGCGATCACGTAGAACGTCGCCAGCGCATCGTCGGGCACATGCTTCGACAGGTTGATGAGGTCTTCCCAGCGCGCGTCGTCGGGGTTCTCGATCCCCGCCAGCGCGGCCGCGAAGCCCCGGCGGAACATCGTCGCGTCGAGGCCGCGCACCGAGATGCCCTTCATCCGGCAGCGGATGGTGAAGTCCTGGAACAGCGTGGTCGCGGACTGGAACGTGCAGTCCGGTTCCTCGGCCATCACGTTCATGATCTCGATCATCGCCGCGCGGGTTTCCTCGGCGCCCGGCTCGTTGCGCTCCCTTTCACGCTCGCGTTCGCGGGCCTGCGCGGTGGTGGGTTCGAGCAGTTCGGTCGCGGCGATGCGGCGGGCCAGCGTCTCGGCATCGTCCACACGCGGGGCGGGGCGGTGGAATTCGGGGCGATCCGGCTCGACGTGGAGATTGTCGTGCAGCAGTTCGCGCAGTTCCTCGGTCGTCGCGGTGGGCAGCGGGGCGAGGCCCGGCGTCACCGACTTCGCGCCGGTCTGCACCGTGCCGACGCTGACCGACACCGGCCGCCGCGCGATCGCGGGGCCTAGACCAAGGAACTGCCCGCGCGCGAGGTCGCGGATCGTCTCGGCCTGCCGCCGCTCCATGCCGAGAAGGTCGGCGGCGCGGATCATGTCGATATCCAGGAAGGTGCGGCCCATCAGGAAGTTGCTGGCCTCGGCCGCGACGTTCTTGGCGAGCTTGGCAAGGCGCTGGGTGGCGATCACCCCCGCCAGACCGCGCTTGCGGCCGCGGCACATGAGGTTGGTCATCGCCGCGAGGCTGACGCGGCGGGCCTCTTCCGAGACTTCACCGGCGGCGGCGGGGGCGAACATCTGCGCCTCGTCCACCACCACGAGCGCAGGATACCACTGCTCGCGCGGGGCATCGAACAGGGCGTTGAGGAACTGCGCGGCGCACTTCATCTGCTGGTCGATCTCCAGCTCGTCGAGCGCGAGGACAACCGAGGCGCGGTGCTGGCGGATGCGCGCGCCGAGGCGGGCGATCTCGGCCTCGCCATAGGCGGAACCGTCGATGACGACGTGGCCGAACTGCTCGGCAAGGCTGACGAAGTCGCCCTCGGGGTCGATCACCACCTGCTGGACGATCCCGGCGCTCTCCTCAAGGATGCGGCGGAGCAGGTGCGACTTGCCGGACCCGGAATTGCCCTGCACCAGCAGGCGGGTCGCCAAGAGTTCCTTGATGTCGATCTCTACCGGCTCCCCGCGCTGGGCGGTGCCGATGACGATGTTCGCGCTCACGTCCGGGCTAGTGCCAAAGCGGGGGGCGGGGTGCAAGCGGGACGGGGGGTTATCCAGAGGTTGCGTCTTGCGCGAGGGGGCTTCGACAGGCTCAGCCTGAGCGGTTTTAAGAGCCGGTCTTTAAATCCCGCTCAGGCTGAGCCTGTCGAAGCCCCCACCGCACACCCAGATCCTGTCGAAGGGCATCGTCCCAAGGTACAATTGGCCTGCCGCGCCCATCGGCTCACATTGCCTGTCGAAACCCCACGGGGGTCAGGTTCGGAGATTTGGGATGCTGGAACAGGCGATTGGCAAATTCGCGGGCGAGTCGCTCATCCGCGAGAAGTTCGACAACTTCATCGGCGGCAAGTGGGTGGCCCCGGTCAAGGGGCAGTACTTCGACAATATCTCGCCGGTGACCGGGCAGGTCGTGTGCCAGGTGGCGCGCGGGACGGCCGAGGACATCGAACTGGCGCTCGACGCCGCGCACGCCGCCAAGGATGCCTGGGGCAAGGCCTCGCCCACCGAGCGCGCGAACACGCTGCTCAAGGTCGCCGACCGCCTCGAAGCCAACCTCGACAAGCTGGCGCTGGCCGAGACGATCGACAACGGCAAGCCCATCCGCGAGACGACAGCCGCCGACATCCCGCTGGCGATCGACCACTTCCGCTACTTCGCATCCTGCCTGCGCGCGCAGGAAGGCTCGATCGCCGAGATCGACCACGACACCATCGCCTATCACTTCCATGAACCGCTGGGCGTCGTCGGCCAGATCATCCCGTGGAACTTCCCGATCCTGATGGCCGCGTGGAAGCTGGCCCCGGCGCTGGCAGCGGGCAACTGCGTGGTGCTCAAGCCCGCCGAGCAGACCCCAATGTCGATCCTGGTGCTGGCCGAAGTGATCGCCGATCTGCTGCCGCCGGGCGTGCTCAACATCGTCAACGGCTTCGGCATCGAGGCGGGCAAGCCGCTGGCGCAGAACAAGCGCATCGCCAAGATCGCCTTCACCGGCGAGACGACGACCGGCCGCCTCATCATGCAGTATGCGTCCGAGAACCTGATCCCCTGCACGCTGGAACTGGGCGGCAAGAGCCCCAACATCTTCTTCGCCGACGTGATGGACCACGACGACGACTTCCTCGACAAGGCGCTCGAAGGCTTCACGATGTTCGCGCTGAACCAGGGTGAGGTCTGCACCTGCCCCAGCCGCGCGCTGGTGCACGAATCGATCTACGATGCCTTCATCGAGAAGGCGATCGCGCGGGTCGAGGCGATCAAGCTGGGCAGCCCGCTCGATGCATCAACGATGATCGGCGCGCAGGCATCGAACGACCAGCTGGAGAAGATTCTTAGCTACATCCAGATCGGCAAGGACGAAGGCGCCAAGGTGCTGACCGGCGGCGAGCGTGCTTCGCATGACGGTGAACTGGCGCAGGGCTACTACGTGAAGCCGACCGTGCTGGAGGGCCACAACAAGATGCGCGTGTTCCAGGAGGAGATCTTCGGCCCGGTGCTCGCCGTGACCAAGTTCTCGACCGACGAGGAGGCGCTGGAGATCGCCAACGACACGCTCTACGGCCTCGGCGCCGGTGTCTGGACGCGCGACGGAACCCGGGCCTACCGCATCGGCCGCGGCATTCAGGCCGGGCGCGTGTGGACCAACTGCTACCACGCCTACCCCGCCCACGCGGCGTTCGGCGGCTACAAGCAGTCGGGGATCGGTCGTGAGAACCACAAGATGATGTTGGACCATTACCAGCAGACCAAGAACCTGCTCGTCAGCTACAGCCCGAAGAAGCTCGGCTTCTTCTGAAGATGTTACGCTTCGTCATTGCGAGCGCAGCGAAGCAATCCAGGGCGGTGCAACTGCGCTCTGGATTGCCGCGGCCCTGCGGGCCTCGCAATGACGATGTGCCAAGAGCTCTCAATCCGGCGTCCCGCCACCATAACGGCGCCGGATACCTTGAAACGGCGGATGGCCCTTGCGCCATCCGCCGCTTTTCGGCGTCATGAGCCTCCCGCCGCGCATCCTCGCCACCCCGGCGGCGGAGGAATGGATCGAGCGCCTGCGCGCCATCCACGGCCCGCTGATGTTCCACCAGTCGGGCGGGTGCTGCGACGGCTCCGCGCCGATGTGCTTCACCGAGGGCGAGTTCCGTGTCGGCGCGCAGGACGTGCTACTCGGCACGCTCATCGGCAATACCCTCGTCTGGATCGGCGCGGCGCAGTTCGAGTACTGGCGCCATACCCAGGTCACCATCGATGTCGTGCCCGGACGCGGCTCGGGCATGAGCCTGGAGGCGCCCGAGGGCGTACGCTTCATCGTACGCAGCCGCATCTTCAGCGATGAGGAGAACGCCGCGCTCGAAGCGGCAGGTGACCCACAGCGGGGCGATGATGCGAACGCGCTTGGCGGTGGGGGCGGTTCGGCCTAGACTTTCGCGCTTGGGTCACGGACCGCACCGAAGAGGGCGGCCGGAAGGAGAGGGACATGCGAATGGCAGCACAGATTCACGACGGTGACCGCCCGCTGGTGGCCTGTGCCTCGCACGCGCAGGACCCGGCTGATGCCGTCGCGGAACTGGTCGAGGCCATTGGCGGCGTGGAACTGGCAGGCGCGCTGCTGTTCTGCTCGCACCGCTACCCGCGCGAGGAACTGGCGCGCGTGCTCACCGCCCGGCTGCCGGGGGTGCCGCTGATCGGCTGCACCAGCGCGGGCGAACTCACCAGCCGGGGCTACGACACCGACAGCCTGCTGCTGATCGGCTTTCCCGCCGCCGGCTTTTCGATGGCTTCGCTGCGGTTCGAGGATCTCGACAACTTCGACCCCGTAACCGCGCAGGGCGCGATCCGCCAGCTTGTCGCGGGGGCGCGGCTGGATCACGGCGCGGCGGACGATCTGCATCAGGTGGCGCTGTTCTTCGTGGACGGCCTGTCGCACCGCGAGGAACTGCTGACGATGACCGCGCAGCACGCGCTGGGCGACGTCCAACTGATCGGCGGCTCCAGCGGCGACGGACTCTCGTTCCGCGAGACGGCGGTGCTGCACGAAGGACGCTTCCACTCCGACGCGGCGGTGATCGCGGTGCTGACCAGCCGCCGCCCGATGCACGTCTTCTGCGCCAACCACTACCGCCCCGGCCCGGCCAAGATGGTCATCACCGAGGCGGACCCGGAAACCCGCACCGTCTACGAGATCAACGCCGCCCCCGCCGCCGAGGAATACTTGCGGCTTTCCGGCAGTCCGGGCGAGGAACTCGACGTCCACTTCTTCGCTGCGCACCCGCCCATGGTGCGCACCGGCGGCCAGTTCCACGTCCGCTCGGTGCAGAGCGCGAACCCCGACGGTTCGCTGACCTTCTACTGCGCGATCGACACCGGAGTCGTCCTGACCATCGGCGAGCCGGTGGACCGGCTGACCTGGATGCGCGATCTGTTCCAGTCGGTCTCGCGCAAGGTGGGGGAGATCGACCATATCATCGGCTTCGACTGCGTGCTCAATCGGCTGGATGCCGAGGACCGGCAGATCCTGCGCGAAGTTTCCGACATCTATGTCGAGAACAACGTGCTGGGGTTCAGCACGTATGGCGAGCAGTTCCTTGCCGCGCACATGAACCAGACCTTCAGCGGGCTGGCGATCGGGCGGGCGGTGGATGAACCGGTACGGCCATGACGATGCCTTGCCCCCTTGCTCGCAATAACGAAGTGGGTGTGAGGTCGGGAGACGATCATGGCCCTGACTGACCCCGAAACCCGCGACACCGAAACCGCCCGCCTGCGCGCCCGCATCGCGCAGCTGGAGAAGATCAACGCCGCGCTGATGGACCGCGTGGAGCGCTCCACCGACATGCAGGGCGGGGCGTTCTCGATGTTCGAGACGGCGATCTCGCTCGACGCCATGGTGCGCGACCGCACCGGCGCGCTGGAAGTCGCGCTGGAGCGGCTCAACACCGTCAATGCGCAGCTCGCCGCCGCCCATGGCGATGCCACCGCCGCCCGCGTGATGCTGCGCGATGCCATCGAGTCCCTGTCGGACGGCTTCGCGCTGTTCGATGCGGAAGACCGCATGGTCCTGTGCAACCGCGCTTACCTGAAGATCTTCCCCAATTTCGAAGGCGTGCAGGGCGATGCGCCCGAATTCGCCGAACTCGCCAGCCGCCTCGCGCAGACCGGCGCCACCATGGGCTCGCGCATGGCGCCCGAGCGCTGGCTCAAGGACCGCATGGCGCAGCACCAGCGGGCCCAGGGCGCGCACGTGCAGGCGCTGGCCGACGGCCGCTGGATCCAGATCAACGAGCTGCGCACGACCGAGGGCGGCACCGTCGGCATCTATACCGACATCACCACCGTCAAGGCCGAGGATGCCCGCCAGCGCGCCCGCGAACTGGCCGAACGCAATCTGGCGCTGCAGGCGACGCTGGATACGCTCTCGGAAGGCGTTTGCCTGTTCGACGCCCAGCGCCAGCTGCAGGCGTGGAACGAGGGGATGCTGACGGTGCTGGCGCTGGCCGAGGACGGTCCCCCCATCGACACCCATGACGCGCTGTCACGCTGGTGCACCGGCGAATGCGGGCTGGACCGGGTGGAAGCGCTCGACTGGCGCGAGGGCGGCGGGGCGCGGGTCGTCGCCAATTGCACGATGCGCGGGCGCTATTTCACCGTCCGTTCGGTATCGCTCAAAAACGGCGGCATGGTCTTCACGTTCGACGACGTGACCGACCACATCCAGTTCGAACGCTCGCTGACCGAAACCGCCGAGACGCTGGAGCGCCGCGTCACCGAGCGCACCGCCGAACTGGTCGAGGTGAACCGCCAGCTCGTCGAGGCAAAGAACGAGGCGGAGACGGCGAACCGCTCCAAGACCAGCTTCATTGCCGCCGCCAGCCACGACCTGCTGCAGCCGCTGAATGCGGCGCGGCTGTTCGTTTCGGCGATGGACGGTCAGGCCATGGCCGAACGGCCGCGTTCGCTGGTGCATCAGGCATCCACCGCGCTCGATTCGGTCGAGGATTTGCTCGAAGCGCTGTTCGAGATTTCGCGCCTCGATGCGGGGGCGATCCAGCCCGAGTTCGCGGACCTGTCGCTCGGGGCGATCCTCTCAGCGCTGCGCGTGGAGTTCGCGCCGCTGGCGAGCGCGGGCGGGCTGGCGTTCACGGTGCCCCATACCGGGCTGTGGGTGCGCTCCGATGCGCGCCTGCTGCGCCGGGTGCTGCAGAACTTCGTGTCCAACGCGATCCGCTATACCGAGCAGGGCAGCGTGACGGTGGAGGTGGTGGAGCAGGGCGCGGACGTCGTCGTCACCGTGCGCGATACCGGGCCGGGCATCGCCGAGGTCGATCGCGACGAGATTTTCGAGGAGTTCCGCCGCGTCGGCAAGACGCAGAAGATACCCGGCAAGGGCCTCGGCCTCGCCATCGTGCGCCGCGTCACGACGATGCTGGGCCACGGGATCGAACTCGACACTGCGCCGGGGGCGGGCGCGGCCTTCTCGATCCGCCTGCCGCGCGTGGACCCGGTTGCCTCGCTGGAGGAGCCGGGCGCGATGCCCGCCGCTCCGCGCGCCGGGGCAGGCGGGCTGGTTCTGGTGATCGACAACGATCCGGGCATCCTTGCGGGCATGGAAGCACTGCTGGAGAACTGGGGGCTGGACGTGGTGACCGCCAACGATCCATCCGACGCGGCCGCACTGGCTGCGCTGGAGCAGGGCCCGGCGATGCTGATCGTGGACTACCACCTCGACGATCGGCTGACCGGCGACCGGGCGGTGGCGATGCTGCGCGAGAAGGCGGGGCGGATGATCCCGGCGATGGTCATCACCGCCGATCGCGGGCCGGAGACCAAGGCGCAACTGGCCGAACTGGCGCTGCCGTTGCTGAACAAGCCGGTGAAGCCCGCCCAGTTGCGGGCGCTGCTGCGACAGATGGATGTGCTTTAGAGATTTCACCTCAGCCTGTTCGTCATTGCGAGCGCAGCGAAGCAATCCAGAGCGGCTTGAGGCTGCCCTGGATTGCTTCGCTGCGCTCGCAATGACGAGGTCGGGGGATCAGCCTCGAAACCCGGCCTTCCCCGCCATGATCACCGCCTGCGTGCGGCTGAACACGTTCATCTTCTGCAGGATCGCCGAGACATGCGCCTTCACCGTCGTCATCGAGACGTCGAGTTCATAGGCGATCTGCTTGTTGAGCCGTCCGGCCACCAGATGCCCCAGCACCACGCGCTGCTGCGGGGTGAGGGTGTCGATGCGCGCGCGGATCAGGTCTTCCTCGGCGGCCGCGCTTTCGTCTCCGGGCAGGTCGGGCATGTAAATCTCGCCCGAGAGCACCTGCTGCAGCGCATCGACGATCGCCGCGCGCTTGAGCGACTTGGGCACGAAACCCGCCGCGCCTGCTGCCAGCGCATCGCGCACGACGTTGCGGTCGGTCACGCCCGAGACCATCACCACCGGCGTGGCCGGGAACCGGTCGCGCACCGACTGCAGGCCGGAGAGGTGCGAGACGTCGGGGATGTTGAGGTCGAGAAGCACGAGGTCCACGTCGCCCGCGTCGTCCAGCACCCGCAGCGCCGCTTCGAGGCTGTCCGCTTCGAGGATCGTGCAGTCGGGGAAGGCATCGTCGAAGATCGAGCGTAGCCCGTCGCGAACCAGCGAATGGTCGTCGACGATCAGAACGCGGTCGGGTGCCCCATATTCGCCCATGTTGTTTTCCGTGACGGCGAGTGTTTCCATGTCTTTATCCCGGGGAGGGATGGCGCGCCAGCGGTAACCGGCGCGCCATTTTGGGGTTGCGTTACTTGGGGATCTTGAACACCCAGAGCATACCGCCCTGGCTGATTTCCTTGAAGGTCTTGGCCACTTCGCCGCCCCACAGCGGCACCGCGCCGCCCCAGCCGGACATGACGCCGACGTACTGCTCGCCGTCCTGCTCCCAGGTGATCGGCGATCCGACCACGCCCGAGCCGGTCTGGAACTTCCACAGCTCTTGGCCCGTCTTGGCGTCGAACGCCTTGAGGTAGCCTTCCGGGGTGCCGGTGAAGACGAGGTTGCCGTGGGTGGTCAGCACGCCGCCCCACAGCGGAGCCTTGTTCTTGTATTCCCACACGATCTTGCCGGTCTTGGGATCCATGGCGCGCAGCACGCCGATGTGGTCCTCGGCGATCGGCTTGATGGTGAAGCCCGCGCCCAGGTACGCCGCGCCCTTCTTGTAGGCGATCGGTTCGTTCCAGATGTCCATGCCCCAGTCGTTCGAGGGGACGTAGAACAGTTCGGTGTCCTTCGAGTACGCCATCGGCATCCAGTTCTTGCCGCCGAGGAACGACGGGCTGGAGAACACCGGCTTGCCCTTTTCGGTGCCGCTCGGCGCGCCCGGACGGCCCGCGTCGATCACGTTGGGACGGCCGGTCTTGGGGTTGATGCCGTCGGCCCAGGTGGTCTGCATCACGAAGCGGTTGGCGGAGATGAACTTGCCGGTGGTCCGGTCGAGCACGTAGAAGTAGCCGTTGCGGTCCGCCTTCGCGCCCAGCTTCATCGCCTTGCCCTTGATCGTGGCATCGAAGGGGATGAACTCGTTCACGCCGTCGAAGTCCCAGCCGTCATGCGGGGTGGTCTGGTAGTGCCACTTGATGACGCCGGTGTCGGCGTCGATGGCGAGTGTCGAGGAAGTGTAGAGGTTGTCGCCGGGGCGCAGGTGGCTGTTCCACGGCGCCGGGTTACCGGTGCCGAAGTACACGAGGTTGGTGCCCGGATCGTACGTGCCGCCCAGCCAGGTCGCGCCGCCGCCGGTCTTCCACAAGTCGCCCTGCCAGGTGGCATTCAGCTTGCCGGTCATGCCGTTGGGCTGGCCGTTGAGGGTGCCGATGTGGCCTTCGATGACCGGGCGCTCCCAGATCAGCTCGCCGGTATCGACATTGCGCGCCTGCACCGCGCCGACGACGCCGAATTCACCGCCCGAGTTGCCGGTGATGACCTTGTCGCCGACGATGAGCGGCGCGGCGGTGGCCGAGTAGCCGGCCTGATAGTCGCCGGTCTTCTTGTTCCACACGACCTTGCCGGTGTTGCGGTTGAGCGCCACCAGATGCGCGTCGAGGGTGGCGAAGATGATCTTGTCGCCATGGATGGCGGCGCCGCGGTTGACCACGTCGCAGCACGGCATGATCGCGTCGGGCAGGCGGGCGTTGTACTCCCACTTCTTCTCGCCGGTGCGCGCATCGAAGGCGAACAGGCGCGAGTACGAGCCGGTGACGTAGATGGTGCCGTCATAGACCAGCGGCTGCGCCTCCTGCCCGCGCTGCTTCTCGCCGCCGAGCGAGGAGGCGTAGACCGGGAGCAGCTTGGCGACGTTGCCGGTGTTGATCTGGTCGAGCGAGCTGAAGCGCTGCTGCCAGGGCCCCATGCCATACGTCAGCACGTCGCCGGGGGTGTCGGCGTCCTTGAGCAGATCGGCGCCGGTCGGGCCATCGGCGGCCGAGAGCGGTACTGCCGCGAGGCTGCTGGCTGCCGTCAGGGCTGCGAGTATATGTGTCAAACGCCGCTTCATCCTGTCCCTCCGTTTTTGGGTATTCGGCCGGGGGTGCGTGTCTCGGGAAAATGCCCCCGAACCCCGATCGTCGCCGTGCAGCCTAGGACTGTAAGAGGGGCGGCAAAATTGCACCTTGGGAGGATGGGATTTGCTGCGTCCTAGCGCGCATCCTCGCGGCCCCCTCCGCACATTCCCATACACATCGTCATTGCGAGCGCAGCGAAGCAATCCAGGGCAGTCTTGAACCGCCCTGGATTGCTTCGCTGCGCTCGCAATGACGAAAGGGGGGAGTAGTGACGAGGTGTTAATTGGCGGGCGGAGCGTGATGACCACATGTTCCGGTCATGAAGCGTGATTTTCAGCCTGCGGTCTACATCATGGCAAGCGGGCCGAACGGAACGATCTACGTCGGCGTCACTTCCAACTTGCGCGTGCGGGCATGGCAGCATCGCGAGGGCGTCGCCGATGGTTTCACCAGCAGGTATGGCTGCAAGGCGCTGGTATGGTTTGAACTGCATGCGACGATGGAGCATGCCATTCTGCGCGAGAAGCAGCTGAAAGCGGGGTCTCGTACCAAGAAGCTGGCACTGATCGAAACGCTGAACCCGACATGGCGGGACATGTTCGAGGAACTGGTGCTGTAGTGTCCCGGTCCTCTCTATTCGCTCCCACCCTTCGTCATTGCGAGCGTAGCGAAGCAATCCACGGCGGCCCAATACTGCCCTGGATTGCTTCGCTGCGCTCGCAATGACGAAGGGTGGGGGGATGGCGAAAGGAGGAAGCCAGCACGACAGGCCCCGGTTCGGGGGGCGCCGGTCGCAGTCGGCACCCCCGTCCCCCTCCGGAGCTTTACGCGGTCTGCGAGGCCAGCGCGGGTTTCCACTCGACGCCGTACCGCGCGAAGATCGCCTCCATGCGGCCGTCCTTCGCCATGGCGGCGAACTGTTCCTCGATGGCGAAGCCCAGGTTGCGGCTGTTTTCCTTCACCGCGATGCCGATGTCCCAGCCGGGCGAGAGCATTGCGGGCAGGAAACCCTTGCGGCGCGCGATGCCCGCGTCGGGCGCGTCGTGCAGGGCGGCCTCGATCTGCGCGGTGCTGGCGACGGCGGCGTCCGCCTCGCCCTTGCCGACGGCCATGACCGCCTCGTAGCCGGTGGGGACGTGGACCACGTCCTTCGACAAGGCCCCGCCCGCATGGCCGAGCAGGTAGAAGTCGGGGATCGAATCGAGTTCCGCCGCGATCCGTTTGCCCTTCCAGCGCACCGGCATCGCCTCGCAGTCCGCTGCCTCACCACAGGCCGCGCCGAAACTCTCGCGGTAGTAGGGGGCGAGGAAGGTGACGTTGTCCTCGCGCGCCATCAGCTGGCGGTCGAAGGGGACGTGCAGCATCACGTCGCAGGGCTGGAAGCCGAGCAGCCCGCCGCGCCAGATGACATTGCGCAAGTCGTCGGACAGATCCTCGTCCGCCGTGAACAGCGCGATGTCGGCGCGCACGCCCAGCTTCTCGGCAAGGGCATGGGCGAGATCGACGTCGATGCCGAGGGGCTTGCCCTTCTCCTCCCACGACCATGGGCGGTTGTCGGTGTAGAGGCCGACGCGCAGCGCGCCCAGCGCCTTCACCTTCTCCAGCGGCGCGGCGAGAAGCGACGCGGGCCGCAGGGACGCTATCGCCCCCACGGCTCCCAGACCCCTGAGAAGGGACCGGCGGTCCACCGCTTATTCGTCCGTGTGCTTGGATTCCAGCCAGGCGCGGATCGCCCAGCCGGCCTTCTGGCCCAGCACGTCGCCGAAGGGCGGCATATAGACCTTGCCGTCATGCGCCGAGCCGTGGCGGAAGCGCTCGACGAACCATTCGTCGCCCGACGAGCCCAGTTCGAGATAGCGCAAGTCCGGCGCGATGCCGCCGGAGATCGCTTCGAGGCCGTGGCAGCGCGCGCAGTTCTGGCCGTAGGCGGACTGGCCGATGGCGATCGCCTTCTCGTTCTTCGAGTAGGGGTTCTCGGTCTTCCACACGTCGTTGCCGCCTTCGATGTCGGGCAGGGCAGAGGTGTCGACCGGCTGCGGCACGACGTCGCCGTGCGCGTAGAGATTGGTGCCGATCGAAAGCGAGGTGATGGCGGCGGCGACGGTCAGGACCGCGCGGCCGATGCGAATGGTCATGGATCAGGTGTCCTCTGCGACTTCGGGTTGCGCTTGGCTTCTATTCCCGAATGTTGCTTTCGGATAACCTTGGGTCCGGGCGGGTGACCAGTTGGCCAATGGTACAAGACCAAGGTCGCATTGCCGTACGCACGGGAAGGCGTAGGTTTCGGGCCATGGAGAGAAGCCTGAAGATTGTCGCGCTGGCGCTTTGCGCCCTTTATGCGGCCCCGTCTTACGCGCAGGATGCCGATGGTGCCGTCACGCGCGCCTATGTCAGCAACGAGCGGTCCTCGACCGTCACCGTCATCGATCTGGCGAGCGGAAAGGCCGTGGCGCAGTGGCCGGTGGGCAAGCGCCCGCGCGGGATCACCATAACGCGCGACGGCAAGTACGTGCTCGTCTGTGCCAGCGCCGACAATGCGGTGGAAGTGCGCGATCCCGCCACCGGCGCGCTGGTGGCGACCTTGCCTTCGGGCGCGGACCCGGAACAGTTCTTCGCGTCGCACGACGGAAAATTGCTCTACGCCGCCAACGAGGACGACGGCGCGGTGACCGCGATCGACCTCTCCGCGCGCAAGGTCGCCTGGCAGGTGACTGTGGGCAAGGAGCCCGAAGGCGTCGCGGAAAGCCCGGACGGCAAGTGGCTGCTGGTCACCAGCGAGGAGGATAATTCGGTCGCCTGGATCGACCTCGCCACCCACACCGTGACCGGGGAGACCGAGACCGAGGCGAGGCCCCGCCATGTCGAGTTCACGCCCGATGGCAAACAGGTCTGGATCGCGGCGGAAGTGGGCGGAGTGGTGCAGGTCGCCGATGTCGCTTCGAAGGACGTCGTGAAGACCATCCGCTTCGCCCCGCCGGGTGCGCCGGACTACAAGGTCATGCCCTGCGGCATCCGCTTCACGGCGGATGGCAAGACGGCGGTGGTGGCGCTCGGCCGGGCGGACAGCGTGGCGCTGGTGGACGTGGCGAGCGGGGAGGTGCGCGGCTACGTCAAGGTCGGCGGACGGCCGTGGCATCTCGCGATCCTGCCCGGCGGGGGTAGCGCGCTGGTCGCCAACGGGGCGAGTGATGACCTCTCGCTGGTGGACCTCGCGGCGATGAAGGTCACCGCGACGATCCCGGCGGGCGAGGGGCCGTGGGGCGTAGCGCTGGGGCGGTAATCCCCTCTCGTTCGTCAATTAATCCCCCCGTTTCGTCATTGCGAGCGGAGCGAAGCAATCCAGGGCGATTTGCGCGGCCCTGGATTGCTTCGCTCCGCTCGCAATGACGAGGTGGTGGGAATGACGAGGTGGTGGGAATGACGAGGTGGTGGGAATGACGAGGTGGTGGGCGGGTGCCATCCTCCCAAAGTACCACTGCCCAAAGTCCAATTTCGCGCCGCCCGCCCCGGCCGCATGGTCCACCTCAGTCGCAGGAATAGACGACAACTTCCAACGGGGGACGGATCCATGATTTCGCGGATCATTTTACGCGGCGGTGCCGCGCTGGGCGTACTCGCCCTGGCTATAGCACCTGCCTACGCAGGCAGCAGCGAAGCGCTTCTGAAGCGCCTGCACGAAAAGGGCATTCTCAGCGACGAGGACTACACCGAGCTGCTCGCGCAGGAGCAGGCCGAAGCCTCCGCACCCGCTCCGGCCTCGGCACCCGCCGCAGCCGCACCCGCCGGTGACCCCGGCCTCTACGTCAAGCGTACCGAGAGCGGCATCGGCCTCGAAGTCGGCCCGGCGACGATCAAGTTCTCGGGCTCGGTCAACGGCTTCTACGTCCACGACAACCCGGCGAGTGCATCGGCCTCCACCGCCGTCACCGGCGGCGTCGCCAGCGTCGGCACGCGCAATTCCAGCGCGGTGCGCAACGGTCTGCTGCCGGGCTTCCTCAAGGTCGAGGTGAGCACCAGGCAGGAGGGCTGGGACATCGGCGCCTTCTTCGGCATGTACCCGGGCATCAACTCGGCCGCATGGGGCGCGCTGGGCGCCAACAACGGCGGCCAGCCGACCGCGCTGGCGACGGCGGGCATCGATTTCCGCCAGACGTACCTGACCTTCGGCAAGCCCACCGTCGGCACTTTCAAGATCGGCCGCGACATCGGCCTGTTCGGGTCGGAGGCGATCCTCAACGACATCACGCTGCTTTCATCCGGTACGCCGGGGGGCAACGTGGCGCCGGGCAACACGACGCTCGGCCGCATCGGCGTGGGCTATATCTACACCGACTTCCAGCCGCAGATCACCTATACCTCGCCCAGTTTCGGCGGCGTGCAGGCATCGGTGGGCGTGTTCCAGCCGCTGTCCTCGCTGACCGGCCCGGCGCAGGAGAACTCGCAGCCCGGTTTCCAGGGCAAGATCACCTATGACGCGACGCTCGGCGGCGTGGCTTTGCGCGCCTGGGCGGGCGGCGTGACGCAGCGCCACAACGAGATCACCGGCCAGAGCTACACCGGACAGGGCCTCGACTTCGGCGGCAAGGTCACGGCGGGTCCGATCACGGCGGTCGGTTACTACTACACCGCCAAGGGCCTCGGCACGACGGTACTGGGGCTGCACGACACCGACGGCTTCGGCAACGCCCGCAAGAGCGACGGCTTCTACCTTCAGGCGCTCGCCAGCTTCGGCAAGTTCGCGGTGGGCGGCAGCTATGGCGAAAGCTCGTTGCATTATGCCAACGCCGCCGACGCGCTGGCCAGTCCGAACCTCGTCGACACCAATTCGAGCTGGGTCGGGCAAGTCCGCTACAGCCTGACCAGCTGGGTCACGCTGATCGGCGAATACACCCATTCGAAGGCCAAGGCGCATTCCGGCAACGCGGCGTCGAGCGACGCCCTCGCGCTGGGCGGCATCCTGTTCTTCTGATGCACCGCCTTCGTCATTGCGAGCGACCGCAGGTCGCGCGGCAATCCAGCGGCGGATCAATGCCGCCTTGGATTGCTTCGCTTCGCTCGCAATGACGAACGGAGGGGTAAGCTCGCTGATTTGTTTTCCCATCACCGGAAGTCGCAGCCATGATGGAATATCGTAAGTTACCTCCGGAACGCCCGGCCGAAGCGGGGCCGCACGGGAGGTCAGACCCATGAACACCATGAAGTACAACGCCGGCGCGCGCACGCTGCACTGGATCATCGCATTGCTCATCATCGGCAACCTCGCCAGCGGGCTGCTGCACTTCGCGATACCCGTCCACAAGGCGATCGGGCTGACGGTGTTGGTGCTCTCGCTGGCGCGGCTGGGCTGGCGCGTGGCGTGGAAGGCGCCGCCGTACCCGGCCTCGATGAGCCGCGCGGAAGTCGGCCTCGCCCATGCGGTGCACGGGGTGCTCTACCTGTTCATGATCGCGATGCCGCTGTCGGGCTGGATCATCGCTTCGGCGGGCAAGTACCCGCTGTCGTGGTTCGGGGTGTTCGAGTGGCCCAAGCTCGCGGTCGTCAAGGGCAGCGCGATCTTCAACGCAGGGCACGAGTTCCACGAGATCGGCGGCTGGGTGCTGCTGGCGCTGGTGCTCGGCCACGTCGCGGCGGCGCTGCGCCATCATTTCATGCTGAAGGACGGCGTGCTGCGCCGGATGTTGTAACGGTGCAGACCCTCCCTTCGTCATTGCGAGCATAGCGAAGCAATCCAGGGCGGTCTGCTCGGCCCTGGATTGCTTCGCTATGCTCGCAATGACGAGGTGGGGGTGCCAAACGGGGAGGGCGCCGCAAAGGCGCCACGAGGGATGCGAAAGACAAGTCTTATCATCGCCGGGCTGATGGCCTCGGCCTCGCCAGTTCTGGCCGAGGAAGCGCCCATCGTCGTCACCGCGCCGGGCGGCGCCATCGACCTCGACGAAGCGCGCGAGATCGACCCGCAGGCGCTCGACATCGCGGGCAAGCGCGATCTGGCCCGCGCGCTGGAACGCAGCGTGCCGGGCCTGACGCTGGCCGAATCGACCGGCAACCCGTGGCAGGCGGCGATCACCTGGCGCGGGTTTTCCGCCTCGGCGCTGCAGGGCGCGGAGCAGGGGATGGCGGTCTACCTCGACGGGGTGCGCTTCAACCAGCCGTTCGGCGACGTCGTGCTGCTCGACGCGATGCCCGAAATGGCACTGGCGAACGCGCAGCTCAACGATGCCAACCCGGTGCTGGGCCGCAATGCGCTGGCGGGCTCGCTGCTGCTGACCACGCATGACGGGTTAAGCCTCTCCGGCCTGCGCCTGCAGGCGGACGTGGACACGGTCGGCAGCGTGGGCGGCAGCGCTTCGCTGGGGCTGGGGGACAAGGCCGACAACCTCCTGATCGTCGCCGAGGCGCGGCATGATGACGGCTGGCGCGTCGCCTCGCCCTCGACGCTGAAGCGCGTGTTCGCCAAGGGCGTCCACGATGCCGGGACATGGGGGATCGAGGTGCAGGGCCTCGCCGCCGACACCGATCTTACCGGCAACGGCGTCGCCCCGGTCGAACTGCTCGCCGCCAAGTGGAACGCGGTGTTCACCACGCCGGACGTCACGTACACCCGCTTCGCGCGGCTGGTCGCGGCGCCGTGGATCGCGGCGGGCGAGACCGGCCGCATCGAACTGCGCACCCACTGGCAAACGCTCACCCGCAAGAGCGCCAACGGTGACCTTGCCGACTTCGACGCCTGCGAGGACGATGCAAGCTATCTCTGCCTCGGCGAGGAGCCCTTGCTGGCGAACGGCGCCCGCGTGGTGAACGACCCGGCGGTGGACGACTACGCCGTGTTCAACCGCGGGCGAGAGCGCACCCGCAGCGGCGGTGCCATGCTGCAGTGGCTCGACGAGCGCGAGACCGAGAACGGCACCCGCCGCTTCGCCGTGGGCGCTTCGTGGGAACGCGCGCGCACCGGCTTCACCGCTACCACCGAACTGGGCGAGCTGGAGGAGGACCGCTCGGTCGAGGGCCTCGGTCTGCTGCTGACCTCGGAGGAGGGCGGCATTACCCCGGTCGACGTCGTCACCCGCATGAGCGACCTGGCGCTTTTCGCCAGCGCCGAAGTTCCGCTGACCTCCGCGCTGACGGTCGAGGCCGGGGCGCGATGGTCGCGCAACACGGTCACGCTGGACGACCGGCTGGGCGATGCGCTGGACGGTAGCCACCGGTTCAGCCGCCTCAATCCCTCGATCGAGTTCGACTATGCGCTGGGGGCGGATGTGCATGCGACGGCGGGCTTCGCGCTCACCAGCCGCAATCCGACGCCGGCGGAGCTGTCCTGCGCCGATCCGGAATCGCCCTGCACGCTGGCGAACTTCTTCATCGCCGATCCGCCGCTCAAGGCGATGACCGCGCGCAACTGGCATGCCGGGCTGTCGGGCGGCGCCAATGCTTTTGGGGCAGCGCTGGCATGGCGGGTGAACGGCTGGCGGTCGGACACGAAGAACGACATCCGCATGATCGCCTCGGAAGTACGCGGGCGGGCCTATTTCGCCAACCTCGGCGAATCGCGGCGGCAGGGGATCGAGGCCTCGGCCGATTGGCAGCAGGGCGGCTGGCATCTGTCGGGCAGCTATGCCTTTACGGATGCGAAGTTCCGACAGGACTTCGCGGTGTCGAGCCCGTCCAACCCCGAGGCGGACGAGGACGGACTGGTCGAAGTCCAGCGCGGGGACCGGCTACCCGGCGTGCCGCGTCATTCGGTGAACCTCTATGCGGGGCGGGCCGGAACCGGCTGGGAACTGGGCTTCGCGATGCGGGCGCGCTCCGGGCAGGTGCTGGGGGGCGACGAAGGCAACGACAATGCGAAGACCCCGGCCTACGCGGTGTTCGACATGATGGGCCGGGTGGAAGTCGCGCCCGGGATCGAACTGGCGGCGGAACTGCGCAACATGTTCGACCGGCACTATGTGACGATGGGCACGTTCTCCGAGATCGACGAGATCGACCTCGCCGAAGCCCCCGGTGCGGACAATCCGCGTGCCTATGCTCCGGGAGCGCCGCGCAGGCTGACGGTGTCGGTGCGGGCGCGGTTCTGAGGGCGGCTCGGCCCACCCCGTCCTCACCCCCCACCTCGTCATTGCGAGCGTAGCGAAGCAATCCAGGGCGGTTTACGCGGCTCTGGATTGCTTCGCTACGCTCGCAATGACGAGGGGCAAAAGCGCTCTCTCACAACCTCGGCAGCAACCGCGCTTCAAGCCCCGGATAGAGATGCGAGACGCTGCGCTGCAATTCGTAGCGCGCCGCCTTCAGCCCGGCGAACCGCGCGGGTATCGGCAGTTCCCCCGCCTCGGTCATGTCGAGCCCGTCAGCCACCGCCTGCGTCAGCGTGGCCTCCAGCCAGTCCAGCCAGTCACGCGTCTGCGCGATGGCGCCGCCGTCCCGGTCCAGCGGCCCGTGCCCCGGCAACAGCAGCCCATGCTGCACCGCCGTCAGCCGATCGAGCGCCGCCCGCCACTTCACCAGATCGGCATGCGGGGTCGAGGGCGCCCGGTCGTGAAACACGAGATCACCCGCTAGCAGCGTCCCCGTCGCCTCGTCGAGCAGCACCAGATCGCCCGCCGAATGCCCCTGCATCGCGAACAGCCGGAACCTGCGCCCGCCGAACAGGGCCTCCCCCTCCGCCACGTCGCCGAGCGGCAGGACCACATGGGTGCCCTTCATCCAGTCCGACAGCAGCCGGTACATGGCATCGGAGAACCCCTCGCCGTCGCGCTCCAGATCGGTGCGGGTGGCGGGCAGGGCGTGGACGATGGCCGGGTCGAAGGCCGCCGCCCCCAGCGCATGATCGGGGTGCAGGTGGCTGACGTAGACCCGCCTCACAGCCTTGCCCGTCACCGCCTGCGCCAGCGCGCCGAGCGCCTTGCCATGCTCCAGCGAGACGCCCGGATCGAACAGCACCGCGCCCGCGTCGGTGGCGATGATGGCGCTGTTGGCGATCATGCCGCCGTTGTCGAACAGGATCGGCGCATCGGCGCCGCGCACCATCCATACGCCCTCGGCGACGGGCTCGGCCTTGGGGGCATAGGCTCCGGCGAAAGTCTCGGCGCGGGCGGCGACGGGCAGCGCCAGTGCAGCGCCGATCAGGCTGCGGCGGGTGAGGTTCACTTGGCGGTCAGCGCCGCGCTGCGCGGGGTGACCACGCCGTCGAACTCCAGCCCCGAACTGTCGCGCGCGGCGATCGAGAGCGGCCCCTTCGCATCGTCGACGATGAAGGTGAAGGCAGGGTCTTCGGCCACCGCTCCGAAGACCTGGAGGTCGGCGAGGGGACTTCCGGCGGAAGAGGTCACCGTGACCCGCTCGATGTTGTAGGCGGGGATGTTCTCGACGAGGCCGGTGTCCATCGGGTGCCGCAATGTCACCCTGAGGCGCGTTTGGGTGCCGCCCAGTGCCCATGCCGCACCGTGCATTTCGCCGAGGTGGTCGGCCCAGTCGCCCTTGACCCGGCTGACCGGCGGGGCCGAGCAGCCGCCGCCCGCCGCATCGATCCAGTTCCCCGAGACGTGCCACACCCCGTCCGCCGTCAGCACCGCCGCGCGCACCGGGGTGCGCTGGTCGAGCTTGATGCGCGTCGCCAGAAACGGCGCGGCGGCGCGGGGAGCATAGTCCACCGCGACCGGGATCGGGTTGAGGTCGGCGAAGATCAGGATGCGCTTCACGTCGGGAAGGGCGCGCGCATCGACGGTGACGGGGAAGACGCGCTGATTCTCTGCGATTTCAGGTATTTCGACCTTCACGGCAGGGTCGAAGCGTACTGTGGCGCTGCCGAACAGACGCTCGGCGTGATACTCCCACATCGGCGATTTCAACGGGTCTGCGGGCAGCGCGAAAGCGGCCGGGATCGGCGCGGCGAGGGTGGCGATGAGGGCCAGCAGGATCTTCTTGCGGATCATACCAAGGGCCAATGTAGGCCGGGCCTCGGCTACGTCATATTGGACCTTGGGAGGAGCCATGAAACGCATCGGACGAAGGCTGGCGCTGGGACTGATTCTGGCCGGAATCTGCGCCCCGGCAGCGCGGGCCGCAGACGATTTCGACGCCGATGGTTACCGCGCCGCCCGCTACCGCGCGCCGGTGGACCGGCTGCCCGCGCCCGCCCGCCGGATCGCGTTGGAGGACGCGCTCGGGCTGGACGAAGCGCTGTTCATCGACGTGCTTCCGGTCGAGTCCGGCCACCGTGACCCCGCGACCGGGCAGTGGCGCCTCAGCCAGCCGCACGAGACGGTGCCCGGCGCGCTCTGGCACCCGGAGACGGGGCGCAGTCCGGTCGATCCGGTGCTCTGGCGGGGGCTGGAGGGGGCGGTCGCCACGGCGCGCCGGGGGAGGCCGCGCCTGCCGGTCGTGCTGTTCTGCCGCACCGATTGCTGGATGGGCTGGAACGCCGCGCGGCGTCTGGCGAAAGGCGGCGTGCGCCACGTCTACTGGCTCGCCGAGGGGATCGAGGGCTGGCACGCCGCAGGCCGCGCACTGGTGCAGGCGGAGCCGGTGGTGGTGGCGCCGGGTTCCTGGCTGCCGCAATGATAACGCAGCGTGCGCGTTGACATCCTTCGACAAGCTCAGGATGAGCGGAGTCGCGTGCCGTGCCCCCCTTTATCCCCGCTCAGCCTGAGCTTGTCGAAGGCCCCGCGTGCAGGGATTCGCGCCGTTCACTCAAGAACGATGAGAGATGAAAAACCCGCCCGCCGCTGGGTCGCGGCGGACGGGCCCCTTGAGAGTCGGTCGTGAAACTCAGCGCTGCTTCTTGAGGTAGTCGATGATTTCCTTGCGCTTCGCCGCGTCCTTGAGGCCGGGGAAGCTCATGCGGTTGCCGGGAACCAGCGCGCGCGGATTCTCCAGCCACTTGTCGAGCGTGGCGTCGTCGAGCGTCAGGCCCGACTTCTTCACCGCGTCCGAGAAAGCGAATTTCCCCTGGCCCATCTTGTGACCATAAGTGCCGAACAGGTTCGGGCCGAGCTTGTTCGGCGCGCCCTTGGCAACGTTGTGGCATACCGCGCAGCGTGCGAACGAGACCGGCGGCGCGGCCGGAGCGGCGGGGGCGGCCTCTGCGGTCGAGGTCAGCGCGGCCTGCCCGCCCAGGCAGGCCACCAGCGCCAGCGCTCCCGCAGCGGCGAGGCCCATGCGCTTCTGCCTGATGTTCATGTCGTGTCTCCCGTTATGCCTGTCCTGTGGCCTGTCGCTTTCGCACGGGGCATGGCGGGTCGATATTGGACTTTGGACCGGGCCGGTATTCGACCAAGGGGCATCGTACGAAGCGGCATCGTACCAAGGGTCACTTGTCCGCCTCCGCCCCGCAGGCGCAGTCTGGCGCCGGGCAAAAGGGGGAGCGGACTTGCTGAACGAGCACGAACTGCGCCGCATGGTAGTGAGCGAGATGCACTTGCGACGCTGGCCTCTGGTGCGCGCGCCGGCGTCGATCGTGCAGTTCGTGCGGCTGCTCGATCCGGCCGATCGCGAGGAGGAACTGGTGGCGATGCGCGCGCTGCCCTCGGCCGGGCCGATGGAGCCGTGCAGTCGGCCTCGCCATCTTTCCGGGACCCTCGCGCCGGGGCTCGCCTTCACATGGGAGCGGCACAGCGAGGCGAGCACGACGACGCTGTTCGTGACCGGCGGCGCGGCGATCCGGCCCGCTCTCACCGATGCGCTCGCCTGGGCGGGGAGCCTGCCGGGCAAGGTCATCCGCGCATCGCGCGTGCAGCTGGTCGAGGATGAGGCGGCGGCGCTGGCGCTGCTGCCCGAACTCGGCTTCGCGGCGGACGACCTTGTCACCTGCTACATCGGCGATGCGCCCGGAGAGCGGCAGGCGCGGATCTGGTCGGACTTCCGGCTGCGCGAGGACGGCTTCGGGGTGATTCTCGCGGCGGCTTGCGGGATGGCGCCCATTGGCGGGGGCGGTGCGCTCTCGCGCACGGTGCAGCGGCTGCAGGAGTTGGGCAACTACCGGAACCTCGCGCTGCTCGGCCTGCCTGTTGCGCGTGAGGGCTGGCGCGCGCTCGACCGGATCGAGGCGATGCTGGGCGAAACCAACCGCGCCGTCGCCCGCCCCGAAGTCACCGACGATGATCTGCTGGAGGACGTGACCCGCCTGTCGATGGAACTGGTGGCGCAGGCCAGCGCCTCCGATTTCCGCATGAGCGCGACCGCCGCCTACGCCACCATCGTCGAGGAGCGGCTGGCCGAACTCAACATCGCCGCGATCCCGGGGCAGGTCTCGCTGGCGGACTTCACCCAGCGCCGCTTCCTGCCCGCCGTGCGGACCTGCGCCGCCCACCGCCGCCGGGCCGAGCAGCTGTCGCAGCGCACGTCGCAGGCACTGGCGCTGCTGAGGGTGCGAATCGAGACGCGAATCGAGAACCAGAACGGCCTGCTGCTCGCCTCGATGGAGCGCAGCGCCTCGCGACAGTTGCGCCTGCAACAGCTGGTGGAAGGGCTCTCGGTCGTCGCGGTGAGCTACTACGCGCTCGGCCTGATCGCCAAGGTACTGGAAGGCGTGGAGGAACTGGCGCCACGGATTCACGCGCATGTCGCCATGGCGGCGCTGGCTCCGCTGGTCCTCGCAGGGGTGTGGCTGGCGATCCACCGGATGAAGCGCCGGATACTCGGCCCGGAGGAAGGAAAATGACGTTCGGTGAAAATAATCTGCAAGACTCACTTGCCGGGTCCGGATTCGTGCGCTAGTGGCGCGCTCCTGCCCCGGAGCGGATGCAAATCCAGCTCCAAGATTTAGCGGTCGTGGCGGAATTGGTAGACGCGCAACGTTGAGGTCGTTGTGGGCGAAAGCCCGTGGAAGTTCGAGTCTTCTCGACCGCACCAGGCAGTATTCGAACAGCACTGATCATAGCCTTCGGGCTCCCCTCGCAAGAGGGGGATCAGCTGTTCGCGTGCCTCCTCTCTCTACTCGTCATTGCGAGCGCAGCGAAGCAATCCAGAGCGGTTTACGCGACTCTGGATTGCTTCGCTGCGCTCGCAATGACGAACGTGGGGGATTGAGCTGGGCACGGGCATCATCCCAGCCGATGCTCCGGAATAACCAGCGAAACCCTCAGGCCCGGCTGCGCATCGGCGAATTCCAGCGCCGCGCCGTGAGCTTGGGCGATCGCCGCGACCATGCTGAGGCCCAGCCCGTCGCCCGGCACGCCGCCCGAATCCCTGCCGCGATAGAACTGCTCGGTTATCCGCGCCGCCTCGTCCGCCGCAAGGCCGGGGCCGTCGTCGCGCACGCTGAGGTCCAGCCCTTCTGGCCGCCGCGTCGCTGAAATTTCGATCCGGCGACCCGCTCCGGCATGCTTGAGCGCATTGTCGAGCAGGTTCGACAGCGCCTGGAACACGAGGTCGAGGTCGAGATCGGCCACCAGAGGCCGCCGCGCCGAAAGCACCAGTTCGATTCCCAGCCGCTCGGCCTCGGGCTGGTAGAACTCGGCCAGATCCTCCAGTAGTTGCACCACGTCGGTGCGTTGCAGTTCGAGCGGATGGCGCCCGTTCTCCAGCCGCGAGATGCGCATCAGTGCGGAGAGGATCTGTTGCAGCCGGTTCGCCTCGACGATCGCGTCGGAGGCCGCCACGCGCATCGTCAGGTCGTCGCCCGCCGCCTGCTCCAGCCGTTCCAGCCGCCCGATCAGCCGCGCCAGCGGTGTGCGCAGTTCGTGCGCCGCGTTGTCGGAGACGCGCTGCACTGCCTGGAACAGCGTCTCGATGCGCGAGAGCATGTGGTTCAGCGTCTCGCCCAGCCGGTCGAAGTCGTCGCCGCTGCCGCGCACCTGCACGCGGCCGGTGAGGTCGCCTTCCATGACCTGCCGCGCGGTCAGTGTCACCGCCTCGATCCTGCGGCCGATGGCGAGGCTCATCAGCCAGCCGATGCCGAGGCCGAGCACCACCGTCACGCCGAAGATCCAGATCGCGGCGAAGTGCAGGATCTCGGCCTCGCTGGTCAGTTCCTCGACGTCGCGGCCGACCAGCAGCCGGGTGCCGTCGGGCAGCATCTGGTCGAGCACGAGCGCGTCGTAGTCGATCTCCACGCCGTCGACGAAAGTGTCGGCCTCGATCAGAGACATGCGTTCGATCGAACGGGCGGGCCAGCCGGGCAGGTTGGAGGTGACGACATGGCCTCCGGGGGCCAGCAGGGCGTGGAACGCCTTGGCACCGTCCGAATGCTGCGCGCGGCGGTCGAGTGCTTCGGCCGTGGCGCCGATCCCGTGGGCCTCCTCGATGGCGCGCAAGGTTTGCGCCTCGCGCTCGACCATGTGGCGGGTCTGGTCCATCGGCACGACCACGCGCAGCCAGTACCCGGCCCCCATCAGCAGAGCCACCGAGAGGCAGAACAGCCCCGCATAGATCAGCGTCAGCCGGAACGAGAGCGAGCGCAGCAGGCGGCTCATTCGGCTCTCAGGGTGTAGCCGACGCCGCGCACGGTGTGGATCAGGTCGGCCTCGCCCTCGGCGGTGATCTTCTGACGCAGCTTGCTGATGTGCTGGTCGATGATGTTGGTCTGCGGGTCGAAGTTGTAGTCCCACACGTTCTCCAGCAGCATCGTGCGCGTCACCACCCGCCCGGCATTGCGCGCGAGATAGGCGACGATGCGCAGTTCGCGCAGGGTGAGGGGGATGCGGCGGCCCGCGCGTGTCACCGTGTGGCCGCCGAGGTCGATCTCGAGGTCGGCCACGCGCAGCACGCTGGCCGCTTCCGCCACGGGTGCATTGCGGCGCGCCAGCGTTTCCAGCCGGGCGAGCAGTTCGGACATCGCGAAGGGCTTGGCCATGTAGTCGTCGCCGCCCGCCCGCAGGCCGCGCACGCGCTCGTCGACGTCGCCCAGCGCGGAGAGGATCAGCACCGGCGTCGCGTCGTCAGTGGCGCGCAGGGCGGCGAGCACCTTGAGCCCGTCCAGCGTGGGCAGCATGCGGTCGAGGATGATCGCGTCGTAGCACTCGCACGTCGCCCGCACGAGCGCGTCGCGGCCGTCGGCGCAATGCTCGACGACGTGCCCGGCCTCGCGCACGCCCGCCATGATGTGCGCCGCCAGCGCGGCATCGTCCTCGACCAGAAGTATCTGCATGTGGGGTGAGCCTTATCCCGGAGAGGGCGCGGCGTCGAGTTGGGGTGAGTGCGGCAGGGCGGCGTGGGCAAATTGCTGCGGTGGCTGTTTACGCCCCAAGGCCGTCGTTCATATACCATCGTCATCCCTGCGAAGGCTGGGACCGCTATGACCATGATGAGTGCTGTCGGCTGGGCACTGGGAGCTTCATCCCGCCTCGCCGAAACGCCGCGACATGACGATAGCGGTCCCCGCCTTCGCGGGGATGACAGAGATGGTTCTGGGGTGAACGTTAGTTCCCCACATTTTCCGCCATTCGGGCTGTCGGACCGGCGACCCAACATGGGCAAATCTACATGAAGGCTCCACGGTCGCTCCACCTCGCTACGGCAATGGGGCACAATGCCCCCCAAAAACGCCCATTCCCGCATCCATGTTCTCGCCATCGGCGGTGCGCATCAGTTCGGCCATATCGTGCCGGTCGCCTGTGAACTTGCCCGCCGCCATCCGGGGCAGGTGCGCCTGTTCGTGTCGACCGAGGCCGAAGTGGCGGCAGCCATGGCCTATGCGACACAAGGTGCAGCGCCAGAGGTCGTCGTCATGCACTTGCCCGCCGCAGCCGCGCTGCTGCCGACCTCGATGCACAAGTCCGCGCGCCTCACGCTCTGGGCGAAGCGGCTGCGCGATGCGGCGATGATCCTCTGCGCCGAGCGGACCTCCACCATGCTGAGGCGCCTGCCGGGGGATTGCCCGCCGATCCTTCACATCCCCCACGGAGCGGGCGACCGCGCGGTCGGTTTCGAGCCGCGCTTCCGTCTGTTCGACCACGTTATGCTGGCCGGTCGCAAGGACCGCGACCGCCTCGTCGAAGCGGGCTTCCTGCGGCCGGAGGACTGCACCGTGACCGGCCCGGTCAAGCTGGCGAGCGTGCTGGGCGAAAGGCTGGGGGGCGCGCAGGCGAGGCCGCCGCTGTTCGATAACGCCCGGCCGACGATCCTCTACAACCCGCATTTTTCGAAGAAGCTCTCCTCGATCGAGGCGTTCGGGCGGCGCCTGATCGCGGCGGTGGCGGCGGACGGGCGCTACAATCTCGTCGTCGCGCCGCACGTACGGCTGGCCAAGCGCTGGTCGGCGGCGAAGCGGCGCGCGTGGGAGGCGCTGGCGATCCCGGGGCAGGTGATCGTCGACCTCGGTTCGGCGCGCTGCAACGACATGACGTATACGCTGGGCGCGGACCTCTACGTGGGCGACGTCAGCAGCCAGGTCTACGAGTTCCTCGTCCGCCCGCGCCCGTGTCTGTTCGTCGATGCGAGGGGCGTGGACTGGCGGGACAGCGAGGACTACGCGATGTGGCATTTCGGCGAGGTGATCGCACCGGACGCGGACCCCGTCGCCGCGATCGAGCGCGCCTTCGCCACGCACGGTGCCTACGTCCAGTGGCAGCGCGAACGCATGGCCTATACGATCGACGGCATCGCCTGGCTGGCTGACGGCACGCCGACGTTCGGTGCGCACTGCCCGGTGCAGGAGGCGGCTGACACGGTGGAACGGTTCGCGGGGCTGAGGCCGAAGGCACTCGCGGCGGTGGCCTGATTTCCCTTCGTCATTGCGAGCGTAGCGAAGCAATCCAGAGCGGTTCAGCGCGGCCCTGGATTGCTTCGCTACGCTCGCAATGACGAGGTGTGGGGGACGAAGTTTGGACGAGGTCTGGGAGGGCATCGAAGGGCGCTGTGGACCTGCCTTCAGAATGGGAACATAATAAGAACGTAATTCCCGATTCGTAAGGCCCGTCCCATGTCCCGCCCTCAGGCCCCCGCCTGTATCGAAGATCCGCCCCCGGGCACGCTCCCACGCCTCGCCCGGGCGCAGTTGCACGAGGTCCATGCCAGCGCTGCGGACTGGGCCTCGGCGCTGGCCTTCGCCTTCGGCATGGTGGACGCAGAGAAGGCGCGCCCCGTTCTCCTCCTGCGCCCCCGCGGCAATGGCGCGGGTTTCGTGCCGTGCGGGGAGGGGCTGCGCGCGCTTGGCGTGGACCCGGCGCGGCTGGTGATCGTCGATGCCCGTAATGATGCCGCCCTGCTGCGCGCGGGGTTGGACGCGGCACGCAGCAGCGGTCCGGCCGCAGTGCTGATGGAAAGCTGGGGGGCGATGCGCGAATACGACCTCGTCGCCAGCCGCCGCCTGATCCTTGCGGCGGAAGGCTCGCGCATCCCGGTGGTGATCCTGCGCGGAGATGCCGAGCCGCGCTCCAGCGCCGCACACACCCGCTGGACGGTTTCCAGCGCCCCCTCCGCCCCGCTGGAGATGCGCGCGCCGGGGACTGCGACGCTGCTCGTCGAACTTGTACGCAGACGCGGCGGCCCGGCCGGGCAGCGCTGGCGGCTGGAATGGAATGAAGATCATGGCGGTTTCCGCGAACTCCCCCTCGATACCCGGCCCGCCACCGAAAAGCGCGGGCCGCCGCTACCTGGCGCTGTGGTTCCCCTTCCTGCCGTGCGAGCGCGCGCGCCGCTCCGGCGTACTGCCTGACGCGCAAGGCCCGCAGGCCCAGGTCGCGCGCGATGGGCAGGCGCTGCGCCTTGCAGCAGTGGACGTGATGGCGATGCGGCAGGGCCTGTCCTCCGGCATGACCCTCGCCGACGCCCGCGCGCGCTGCCCGGACCTCGCCACCGCAGCCCACGATCCCGTCGCCGATGCGCGCGTTCTGGAGCAGCTGGCAGGCGCGATGATCGCCTTCACCCCGCTCGTCGCGCTCGATGCCCCCGATGGCCTGCTGCTCGACGTCACCGGCTGCGCGCACCTGTTCGGCGGGGAGGAGGCGCTGGTGCGCCGCGTGGTGAAGGAGGTCGGTCCGACTACCCGCCACGCCCTCGCGCTCCATTCCGCCGCCGCCCGCGCGCTTGCGCGTTTCGGTGGAGGGGCTGACGTGCGCACCCTCCCGGTCGCCGCGCTGGAACTGGACGAAGGCGCGCTTTCCGGTCTGCGCCGCGCGGGCCTCGAGACGCTGGGCGACCTTGCCGCGCGGCCGATGGCGGGGCTGGCGGCGCGCTTCGGGGAGCTTGCGGTCAGCCGCCTGCGCGCCATTCTGGGAGAGACCGGCAGCCCGGTCATCCCCGTGCGCCTGACCGAGCCGATCCGGCTGGAGACGCGCTTTCCCGAACCGCTCGGCCGCACCGACGATGCGCTGGAGGTGGTCGAGGACATGCTCACGCAGGCCGCGCGCACGATGGAGCAGCGCCAGTTGGGCGGGCGGCGCTGGGCGGTGACGCTCCACCGCAGCGACAACCAGCGGCGGCGGCTGGTGGTGGAGACGGGCCTTGCGGTGCGTGATCCCGCCGCCGTCATGCGCCTGCTGCGCGAGCGGATCGACACGCTTTCCGACCCGCTCGACCCCGGCTTCGGCTTCGATGCGATCACCCTGGCGGTGCTCCACGCCGATCACTTGCCCTCGCGCCAGATCCTGCTGGAGAGCGGCAAGGAAGAAAACGCCGATAATGTTTCGGCGCTGGTGGACCAGCTCAGCGTGCGGCTGGGCGAGGACAGCGTGCGCCGCCTGATCCCGCGCGACCGCCACTTGCCCGAGAAGGCGCAAGCCCTCGTCCCCGCGCTGCGCCTGCGCGGTGCCGCATGGCCGGAGCCCGAAGACATGCCGCCCCGCCCGCTGCTGCTACTCGATCCGCCGCAACCGGTCGAGGTGATCGCCGGTGTCCCCGACAGCCCGCCCCAGCGCTTCCGCTGGAAGGGCCGCCTCCACGACGTCACGCTGGCCGAGGGGCCGGAGCGGATCGGCGCGGAATGGTGGCTGAAACGCGGCGGCCACATGCCCGGCGCGGCTGGCGAGACGCGCGACTACTACCGCATCGAGGACGGCGCGGGCCGCCGCTACTGGATTTTCCGCTACGGCCTGTTCAGCGAGAAGCCCGACCCGCGCTGGTACTTGCATGGCCTGTTCCCGTGAACTTCGCCGAACTGGTCACCGCCACCAACTTCAGCTTCCTGCGCGGCGCCTCGCCGGGGGAGGAGATGGTTGCGCGTGCGCTGGCGATGGGCATGACCGGCATCGGCATCGCCGACCGCAACACCGTGGCGGGCGTGGTCCGCGCCCACCGGGCCTGGAAGGAGATGGGGCGGGCGAAAAGCGGGCTGCGCCTGCTCGTCGGCGCGCGGCTGGTCTTCGCGGACGGCACTCCGGACGTGGTCGCCTATCCGATGACGCGCCACGGCTGGGGCCGCCTGACGCGCCTGCTCACCGTGGGCAACCGCAAGGCGAAGAAGGGCGAGTGCGAGCTGCATCTGGCGGATTTGCTTGAATACGCGCAGGATCTCGCGCTGATCGTGATGCCGGGCAGTGGCGATACGGAAGAGACGTTGCTGGCCACTTTGCAGGCACTGGCCGTTCTCTCGCATCCCGCACTCGCATCCGTACCCACACCTCGTCATTGCGAGCGCAGCGAAGTAATCCAGAGCGGTTTACGCGGCCCTGGATTGCTTCGCTGCGCTCGCAATGACGAGGGAGGGGGCCTGAATGCAGGCGATCATGAGGTAAAGCGCGGCGGTCAGGTCAAGCTCTGGCTCGCCGCCACGATGCCGCGCGCGGGCCGCGATGCGCGTCGGCTGGCGCAGCGCATGGCGCTGGCCGCCCGCGCGGGCGTGCCGCTGATCGCCACCAACGATGTGCTCTACGCGACGCCGGAGGACCGCCCGATGCAGGACGTCCTCACCTGCATCCGCGGGGGTCTGACCGTCCAGACCGCCGGCCGCCGCCTCGCCGCCAATGCCGAGCGGCACCTCAAGCCTCCCGCCGAGATGGCCCGCCTCTTCCGCGCCTGCCCCGAGGCGCTGGCGGCGACACAGGACCTCATGGCCTGCGTGCAATTCACCCTCGACGATCTCAAGTACGAATACCCGCACGAACCTGTCCCCGAAGGCTGGGAGCCGCAGCCCTGGCTGGAGCACCTAGTCCTTGAGGGAGCGAAGGAGAAGTTCCCGGATGGCCTGACACCTGAGTATCAAACGGTGCTGGATCTAGAGTTCAGCCTGATCCGGTCGAAAGGCTATGCTTATTACTTCCTGACTGTCCACGACATCGTCCGGCACGCACGCAGCCTGAAACCACCAATCCTGTGTCAGGGACGCGGCAGTGCAGCCAATTCGCTGGTCTGCTACTTCCTTGGTGTCACGCCCATCGACCCGGTCGACCAGAAACTGCTGTTCTCGCGCTTCCTGTCTCCGGGGCGTGACGAACCGCCGGACATCGACGTCGATTTCGAGCACCAGCGGCGCGAAGAGGTGATGCAGTACATCTACAACCGCTATGGTCGTGAGCGGGCGGGAATCGCTGCCACGGTCATCAGCTATCGCCAGCGCAGCGCCATTCGGGAAGTGGGCAAGGTGCTGGGCCTCAGCGAAGACGTCACCGCGCGCCTGTCCGGAACCGTATGGGGCAGTTGGGGAGGAGATGAGCTGCCGGAGAACCGCCTGACCGAAGCGGGCTTCGATCCTGCCAATCCCGAAGTCGAGCGAATGCGCGACATGGTCGGGCGGCTTCTCGGCTATCCCCGTCATCTGTCGCAACATGTCGGCGGCTTCGTGCTCAGTGAGGGACGGCTCGACGAACTGGTGCCCATTCACAATGCGGCGATGCCCGATCGCACTTTCATAGAGTGGGACAAGAACGATCTCGAAACGCTGGAACTGATGAAAGTCGATGTTCTGGCGCTCGGCATGTTGACGGCGATCCGCAAGAGTTTCGACCTGCTGCGCCATCACCGGTTGGAAAATCTGACGCTGGATACCGTCCCCAAGGAGGATGGGAACACCTATGCCATGCTGCGCCGGGGCGACAGCATCGGTACGTTTCAGGTGGAAAGCCGAGCACAGATAGCGATGCTTCCGCGCATGAAACCCAAGAAATTGTACGATCTGGTCATTCAGGTCGCGATCGTGCGACCGGGGCCGATCCAGGGCGGAATGGTCCATCCTTATCTGCGCCGCCGCAACGAAGAGGAAGCGGTCGAGTATCCGGGGCCTGATGGAGAAATAAAAGACGTTCTCGAGAAGACCTTAGGGGTTCCGCTGTTTCAGGAACAGGCGATGCGGCTGGCGATCGTGGCTGCCGGTTTCACGGCCGAGCAGGCGGATCGGCTGCGCCGCTCAATGGGCACCTTCAAGGCGAACGGCACCGTGGAAGAGCACCAGTACGCACTGGTGGAAGGCATGGTCAAGCGCCGCTATCCACGCGAATTCGCCGAGCGCTGTTTCCAGCAGATCAAGGGGTTCGGCGAATATGGCTTCCCCGAAAGCCATGCGCAGGCATTCGCTTGGCTCGCTTACGTTTCGTCGTGGCTGAAGTGCCATTATCCGGCGGTGTTCACATGCGCGTTGCTGAATAGCCAGCCGATGGGATTCTATGCCCCCGCACAGCTTGTGGGTGATGCCAGGGATCATGGCGTCGAGGTGCGTCCGATCGATATTCTGGTGAGTGCATGGGACAACACGCTGGAAGGTGAGCGCATCCTGCGCCTTGGCCTCAGGCAGATCGGCGGGTTCAAGGAGAACTGGGCGGAGGCGCTGGAGAAGGCCCGCAAGATCGCCCCCATCGTCAGCCTCGAAGATGCCGCGCGCCGGGCGAACCTGCCTTCGCGCGCCTTGCGGCTGCTGGCGGATGCCGACGCGCTCGGCTCGCTGGGGCAGAGCCGGCGGCAAGCGGGGTGGGAGGCGCGGCGGGTTCCGGCGGTGCAGCTGCCGCTGTTCGCCGCGCTCGATGCGCCCGAACTGGCGAAGGAGCCCGACGCCGCGCTCCCGGCGATGGCGCCGTCCGAGGAAGTCGTGGCGGATTACCAGACGCAGCGGCTATCGCTGAAGGGCCACCCGATGCAGTTCCTGCGCGCGCATTTCGAAGGGCAGGGTGCGCTGACTTGCGCTGGGGTCAACGCCGCGCGCGACGGTCTCAAGGTGCGCGTCGCCGGCGTGGTGCTGATCCGCCAGCGGCCGGGCAAGGGCAACGCGATCTTCATCACGATCGAGGACGAGACCGGCGTGGTCAACGCGCTGCTGTGGGCGCGCGAGTTCGAGAAGCAGCGCCGCGCGGTGATGGCCGCCCGGCTGATGGTGATCGACGGCGAAGTGCAGCACAGCAAGGAAGGCGTCGTCCACCTGATGGTCGATCGCGTGACCGATGCCAGCGAGGCGCTGTCCCGCCTCTCCGCGCCGCCCGCGCTGAAGCCGGAGCCGATGCCGGGCGATGCGGTGCGCCATCCGGTCTATGATCCGAACCGCCCCACCTCGGGGAATGCGACACGCGGCCACCCGCGCAACGTGCGCATCCTGCCGCGCTCCCGCGACTTCCACTAAGCCGCCCACCCTCGTCATTGCGAGCGCAGCGAAGCAATCCAGGGTAGTTTGACGCCGCCCTGGATTGCTTCGCTGCGCTCGCAATGACGGACTGGGCTCAGTAGATGTCCCGCAGATAGCGGCCGCCCTCGGCCATTTCCTCCAGCAGCGCATCGCCGAGCACGGCCCGCAGCGCCGCATCGACGGCGGGCGCCATGCCCAGCAGGCTGCCGCAGACGAGGATCGTGGCCCCGTGCTCGACCGCCTCGCACAAGGCATCGGCAACTTGCGGGATCACCTCCTGCACGTAGCGGCCGCAATCGGGATCGCGCGACCAGGTGCGCTCCAGCCGCGCCAGCGTGCCGTCCGTCAGCCAGCCTCGCAGTTCGGCGTCGAGGAAGGCATCGTGCTCCCGCGAACGCTCGCCCAGCAACAGCCAGTGACCGGCGCTTCCGGCAGCCTTCGCTTGCCGCAGATGTCCGCGCAGACCCGCAAGGCCGGTGCCGTTGCCGATGAGGATCAACTGCCGCTGCTCTTCGGACACCCGGAAGCCGGGGTTGGCATGGAGCCGCAGCGCGATCTCCGTCCCCAGCGGCGCATGCGCGGTCAGCCAGCCCGAACCGAGGCCGAGGTTGCCGTCCTCGCGGCGGACCTGCCGGATGATCAGTTCGATGCGCCCATCGGTCGGGATCGAGGCTATCGAGTATTCGCGGTGCGGCAGCGGGCGCAATCCGGCGACGATCTCCTCGGGCGTCCTTGCGAGGACTTCAGGCAGTACGGATTGGCCGATGTGGGCGGCCAGAGTGCGGTTGTGGACTTCCTGAGTGCCGTTGAGTGCCGCTGTGTGCAGCAGCGCCGAGACCGCCGCCGGATCGTTGCATGGGCGGATTTCCGCGATGTCTCCGGCCTGCCATTCAAGCGTTTCCCCGTCCAGCGGCTCAAGCACGACGAGGAATGCCGGACCGCCCTGACTGCCCGGATTGAGCAGTTCCCGCCCGGCCAAACGCCAGCGCCCGTAGCGCGCCGGGGCGAAGTCCGCCGCCATCGGATCGGCGCCGAGCGCGGTCAGTTGCTGCTGCCATTGACGCTCGGCATCGACGTCCTCGCCATCGATCTCGATCGTGTCGAACAGGCGGCGTCCTCCGCCCGCGTGAAGCCAGCGATCGACCTCGTGCCCGAAGGCGCAGAACTGCGGATATTCGCGGTCTCCGAGCGCGAGGACGGCATAATCGAGGTCCTGCGTGACGGGCGGCGAAGCCATTGTTTCCCGCGCGAAACGGCGGGCGCGGTCGGGCGGCTCGCCTTCGCCATACGTGCTGACGACGAAGAGCGCGCGGCGGGTTTCTGCCAGCACCGCGCCATCGATCGACGACAGCGGCAGCACTTTCGCACCGCCCAGAACCGCCGCCGTCTGCCGGGCCAGCCGCTCTGCGCCGCCGGTTTGGCTGGCATAGGCGACCAGCATGTCGCCGGTGTCCGCCGCGTCGTTGGCGACCAGCCCCTCGACTTGCGCCAGTGCGCGCTTGCGGCGCCGCCGGGCGATGTAGAGCAGCAGCCCGGTGACGGTGAACAGCGGCATGGCAAGGCTGGTCACGAAGATGGCGATGCGGCCGGGAAGCCCGAAGATGGCGCCGCGATGGACCTCGAACATGCTCGTCGCGACGACCTTGCCGAGCGCGCGGTCGGCATAGCGGTCGGCTTTGAGCAGGCGTCCGTCCGCAAGGTCGATGCTGAGATTGTCAGTCATGCGGTCATGCCGTGCGCCAGCCAGAAGTACGCGGAACGTCGCTTTTCTGCCACTTTCGGGCAGGTTCACCGAGACCGAATCAAAGTGTCCGCCGGTCTCGCGCTCCACCGTCTGCCACGCCCGGGCGAGCAGCAGGGCAGGTTGCGGTTCCGCTTCGTCCTTGTTCGCCCCGCCCTCGCGCTCCGCCGAACCGGTAAGCACGATCTGCGCGCCTTCGCGATACCATTCGTAGGACCACCATAGCCCGGTGAGCGCGCTCAGAAGGTAGGCGATCACCACCCAGCTGCCGATGATCACGTGCAGTTCGCGGTAGAGGTTGCGCCCGCTCTTGCGCCAGTCGAGCACCAGCCAGGCGCGCCAGTCCAGCGCGCGCCGGGGCCAGCGCAGATAGAGCCCGGACAGGGCGAAGAAAATCAGCGCGATCGTCGAGAATCCGGTGATCTGGCGACCCCAGCCCTTCGACCCGCCGGGCAGGGCGAGCCAGCGGTGGATGTCCTCCACGGTACGGAAGAACCCGGCGCCGACCGGCTGGCCAAGCAGGCGGCCGTCACGCGGGTCGACGTAGCTGCGCTCGCCGCGCCGCTCGCCAGGTTCGGGTGCGAACTGCACCTGCCAGGCGCGTGTCGGGTCGGCTTCTACGGTGAGCCGCTCAACCTTCAGTCCCTGACGAAAGGCGGAGGCGCGGCCAATCATCGTGTCGGGCGAAAGTGCGGGATTACGGCCCGTTCCGAGAGTCACGATGCCCGGGCTGAGCACGCGCATGATCTCGTTCTCGAAGCTCAGGGTGGCTCCGGTAAGGCCCATCGCGGCCAGTACGAGGCCTGCGGTGATGCCCAGGAACCAATGGATCTGGAACAGAATTCTGCGCGTCACTTCGACCATGCCCCCTATGCGGGGCACGCGGACCGGCGCTCCCCCTGGAGAAAGCACGTGCCGGTTGGCATTGCGGGCTTTCGTTTCCTCTCGTGCCGCCTTCGCTAATGCGACCCAATTGCAATTTCAAGTAATTTTGGCGCTTTTACGCGGCTTTCCGTTCAGCGGTCGAAGGCTCGGACCAGGCGGCGGACGGGCGTTTCGTTCGCCCGAGAAGAGCTTGGCGGCGCTCGAGATACCGCAGCGGGACATAGGCGTCCTGCCGGGCGACGGCGCGCAAATGCTGGATTTTCAGCAGCAAAACGACTGCTCCCGCAGTAACCACGCAGGCTTGCCAACGCATATCATCCAGACTGCCGAATTTCGCAGCGTGCAGACATTCCAGCAGTGTCGTGAAGGCGAGGAGCGTGCCGACGAGGTCCGCAGTCCGGATTTTCGGCGCCGCCATGGTCAGGATGCAGAGGCTCACGACGAAACCGGCGGCGGCGGCTGAGGCTGAGCAGTCCATCTGCAGCACCGCCCAGGCGAGGCCTCCGGGGCAAAGGGGTGTTGCGGCTCGGGCCGCGATTACCAGATGCCGTGGCGTGATTGTGGGAAAGCTCATGGCTTGTCCCTACCCGCGAATTCTGAAGATCGGGTTTAGTACCCGAATCCTCTTCCAGCTGCTGCAGCAGCTTTGAAAACTGTGCGCCTCGACCCGCTTGTGAGGCCGTGCTAGAAACCTGCGCAGGTATTTATTGGACTGGTATTACGACGTTGCATGGCGGGAACTGCTGATCATGGCGGGTGATGGCCCGAGGGAAGAGGGCGGCGTTGCCCCGCAGTCGCCCGCTTCGTCGGATGTCAGGCCGCATGCCGTGCAGGTCGGGGCGTCGCCGATCGCCTGGAAATGGTGGCTGTTGGCAGGCCTGTTCAGTCTGGCGATGTGGGCAGGGATCATTGCACTCTCCACCTGATCGCGAATGGTGGATCGTTCGATTCTTTCGTGCAGGATGGCCTCTACCCGATCGAGCCAGAGCTTTGGCGTCAAGGCAAGTACGCGGGTTTTTGCATAGCCCGCTTCGCTCATTTCCCGAGTGGCTCTATCGTCTTGCATCAGGCGCCGGATGGCGGCGGCAAAGCCCGGGGTATACCTTGGATCAACCGAGATTCCGGCTCCGCGATCGACGATGTCCGGAGCGAGCAGGGCGGTTTCGGCAAGAATGACCGGCAGCCCGCTCCATGTCGCCTCGATCGCGACGAGTCCAAAGGGTTCCGGATAGCGGCTCGGCATCACCAGCATCCGCGCGCGGGCCGCGATTTCGCTGATCTGTGCGGGAGAGCGCCGCCCCAGAAGACGGGCATGCGGGTGTAGCGCGGCGACGTGATCGGCGAGTGGGCCTTCGCCGATCACGGCCAATGGCGCACCGGCCATCGCCGCTGCTTTCGCCGCAAGGTCTACGCCCTTGGTCTCTTCCAGCCGTCCGACGAACAGCACCTCGCGGTTGTGTTCTGCCGGAATCCGGTTGCGGGAAAAGGGGATGACCGGATTAGGCAGCGGAACGATAGCATCGTCCGGAATACCGCTTCGCTTTAGAAAACCTCGCATATTCTCATGAATCGCGAGTATCGGCGGAGAAGATCGCGGACGAAAGGCCTGGCGGTGGATTGCCTGACGCGCGCTGCGCCACGCCTTTTGCAGCGCGCCGTCGCGATCGCAGGGCGTGACGAGGCAGGCCCGGGACAATGGCATGTGCGGACAAACTTCCCCGGATCTGAGCCAGGCAAAAGCGCCGTTCGGACATGCGAGGAAGAAGTCGTGAGCGGAAATGACCAGCCTGTCGCGTACCGGAGCGAGGGCTCCGAACACGGCAGGCGATAGGATCTGTGCCCAGCCGTGGAGATGATAGACGGTTCCCGGTGTGTCGTTGGTGGCGATCCAGTCTCTGACCATGACCTGTGCGGCCCTGTTCCAGAGGCCGGTCACCATTGCCCGCGCGCGTCCGCCTGCCGTGAGCCGCTTCTGGCTAAGCGGCACCACATCTACTCCAGCGGTGGTCAATGCCGAGCTGATACCATCGTCACCGGTCATGAAGGTGACCCGATGGCCGCGCCCGGCAAGGCCGCAGGCAGCCTCGACTGCAAGCTTGCTAGCGCCGCCTTTGGGGTCGCTGAGATCGTTGATCTGGACGATGCGATCGATCACTGTACGGTGCTTGCTGCACAGTCCATCGCGGCTTGCAGATTAGCTGCAAATGCGCGGATTTCAGCCCTTGCGCGGGCTATGAGGAAGGATGCGTCGAAACGGTCGGCGATTGCGGCGGCGGTACGCGCGCCCAGTTCCTCGGCTGCGACCTCGGCCGGGTCCAACATGTGTTTGGTGCGTCCGGCAAGCTGGAAGAAACTGTCCAGCTTTTCGTCCCAGCGCAACCCCACCGAAGGGACACCGAAGGAGTGGGCCGCGATGCATGCGTGCATCCTATGGCCGACGATGGCGTCGCAGCCTGACACCAGCGCGGTAAGGTCGGCAGGTGTGTCGAAGGATCGTCCAAGCACAACCGGGCCTTTGGCGTAGCGGACCCAGGGATGAAGTCGGCGGTGCAGGTACTCGCGGTCTTCGGGGCTGCCGTTGGTGAACAGGACGACCTCGAAGCCGTGCTCCACCAGCGACCGAAGCGCGGCCGGATACCAATGCTCCAGATTGGCGCTGTAAGCCGGGCCGCTGTGATAGCGCACTGCCAGTGGATCGGTGATGCACACTCCGACCTTACGGGCACCGGGCTGGCGCAGGCTTTCCGGGTAGTGGCAACTGGCGAGTATTCCGGGGTCGACCGATAGGTGCGGGGGACGGATTGCCTGGCCGGTGAAGTGCTTTTGCCAGGCACGTTGCGAGGCCGCGTCGCGTACGGAGGCCCAGATCGGCCGAGCCTGCTTCAGTGCCTGCGTGAAGATTCGCAAGCCTCGGCGCGACCAATGCGATGACACGCCGACGGCGTAGATCGCCACGGGCAATCCAAGCCGGTTCGCCTGCGCCAGTGCTCCTGCAATCTTCATCGGGAAGTTGAGATCGGCGTCGGTGAGGAGGTTGCCTCCGCCCACGACGACCGCCTCGGCGCCTTCGAGGCCGTCCCTGTAGTGTCGCTGCAGTTGCAGCGCGAGAAAGAGGCGAAGCATGGTCCAGGTCGTGAAACGGCGCAAACCAGTCGGTAGCTGTTCGAGGAGCGCGAGTGCGATGCCGCGCATCCGGCCATGTCCGGATGGATAGGAATTGCGCCCGGCAAGATCCACGGAGACGACTTTGGAGCCCGACAGTGCCCGTGCGAGTTCCCGTTCCAGGCATTCGTTCAAGAGCCCGTCGCCGAGGTTGGGACTGTACTTCACATTCAGCAGCACGATCCGCGAGAGCGCGCGGACCTGACCCCGCACGCGGTCATCCGGTGAGGTGGCCTGGCAGATCGCGGTGGGGCTGGCATGCATGCGTGAGAGGCTCCATCGCGCGGCCCAACAAGGTCCGGCAGACGGGAACGCCTAACAGAACGCACCTGAGCTGCGCAGATGGTGAATGGATTTTAACGATGAAGTGAGTGACGGGCGTTTTATCGTCCGGACAAGACCAAGTAATCGCCAGGTATCGGATCGAATCCGAAGCCATTCTTTTGCACGAATTCGGCATTTGCCGAAATGGATTACGAGGAAGCGTCGGTTGCCAAGCATCCATGTCGTGATCGCAACCATAGGCCGCGCGCAAGTGGTACGGCAGACGGTCGATATCCTTGCTGAGCAGACGCGCCATGCCGACGAAATCCTTGTCGTCACTGTAGGGCCGGAAGATGTCGCGGGAATTGACCAGGCACGAAGCAAGGCCCGGGTGCTGTTTTCGGAAAAAGGGCTCTGTCGTCAGCGCAACCGGGCGTTGGATGAGTTGCAGGACGCAGCCGACATCATCGTGTTTTTCGACGACGATTTCGTCCCTGCCGCCGACTACCTCGCCCATGTCGAGGCGCTGTTTGACGCCCATCCCGATATGGTCGGCATAACCGGCGAACTGTGTGCGGACGGCGTGCTGCATGGCGGCTTCACGGTCGAGGAGGCCATGGCGATCCTGGCGAGTCGCTCTGAAGCGCACGCGCCGATGCGGCACCGGCATGAGCTCTACGGTTGCAACATGGCCATTCGCATGAGCGCGGCGCGGGGCATGCGTTTCGACGAGAACCTGCCGCTCTATGGTTGGCAGGAGGACATCGACTTTACCAACCGGCTCGGGCGGAAGGGGCGGCAAGTCTCGACAGGCGCGGTGACCGGCGTGCACCTTGGCGTCAGCGCGGGGCGTACGTCTGGCAAGCGGCTCGGCTATTCGCAGGTTGCAAATGTGGTCTACCTCCAACGCAAGGGGACGATGCGACGCGACTTCGGCAGTCGCCTGATGATGCAGAACCTCGTATCCAATGCGTGGCGCAGTTTACGGCCGGAGCCGTTGATCGACCGGCGTGGCCGCCTGCTGGGCAACATGATCGCGATCCTCGATTGCCTGCGCGGACGGGTTGATCCTCGCCGGATCCTCGAAATGTGAGCGCGCTGACTTCATCCTTCGATACGGCGGGCCTAGATACGACAGGCAGACGTTCCGGCGATCACGTACGGCGGCAGGTCTTCGTTTGCGGCGACCTGCATAATCTGGGCGACCTGAAATTGCTGTTGCAGAATCTCGCCCTGACCGATGGGCGTGGCGGTATCGTGCGCCGCTGGGCGCCGCTTCCGGTGCAAGTGGAGCGGCAGGTGGCGGAGGCCGGCGGAGAACTGGTTTCCGGCCGCGCGTTGCTGGGCTTTGCGTACAAAGCGTTCCGATCCCAGATCGTGCTAGGCGGCGGACAACTGGTGCGGGACAATGTCTCGGTCCTGGCGTTGGTCGGTCTGTTGCTTGCCGTCGTCAGTGCGCGGCTAGGTGGGGGCGGGCTCGTCACGCGCGGGCTGGGCGTGAGCATCATCCGCTCGCCATTGCGGCGGGTCCTGTGGCGCGCGATCCTTGCGCAGTGCCCTCTGGTGAACCTGCGTGACGAGGGCTCTGGTCGCAATCTGGTCCGGTTGCTTCCGGGCAAGGCGCAGGCATGTCACGCCGACATGGTGTTCCTGCCGACGGTCGGCGTGCATGCGATCACGCCTGGGCGGGGATTACGACGATGGATCGTCGTGGCACCTTGCGCCGATGCCAGCGAGGGGCGGTCGATAGAGGGTGCAGCGCTTGACGCCGTGGTCGCCGAGGCCCTCCATCGCTTGCCGAACGCGGGGCTGGCCATCGCCTGCCACGATCCGCGTGCAAACATGGACAACGCCGTTGCTGCCCGCCTGGTCGCGCGCTGGCCGGATCGGGAGATCGTCGTGCTCGACGGTTATGATCTTGCCAGGCTGGTGGAATTGTACCGGGAGGCGGCGCTGGTGGTCACCAATCGCCTCCATGCGCTGATCTTCGCGATCCTGGCGGATGCTCCCGCGCTTGCGGTGGAGGACGGCACCGCCAAAGTGCGGGTGGTCGCCGACCACTTTGCCGTACCTGTAGTGCTTCAGGAGGATCGAACGGCGGTGGCCACTTGTCTCGAGGCGGCGCTGGGATTCGACCGCGTTCTGCGCGCCCGGACGCGGCAGGATCTCGCCCAGAAAGCAGCACGCAACCTGTGATGCGGCAGCTTACAAACCGCTTTCCTACAGCGAATCAGATGGAACATAAATCGAACATCGGTGCGCTGCGAGTCGTGCCGATCCCTTTCGACATCCAGCCGGAGCATGCCATGTCCGATCCTTTCGAGACTCAATCCGACGCCGCTTTCGCCCCTTCGCGCGCGCCTTACGCGATCGTGCCGAATGATACCGAGCAACTGGCACTGGTGCCCAAGGGCATTTACGTCGGCACCGGCGGCGACATCGTCCTTCGCGGCATCGACGGCACGACCGACGTGATATATCGCAATCTTCCCGATGCCAGCTTCGTTGCCGTGCGCGCCCTTTACGTGCGGGCGACAGGCACCACTGCCGCCGACCTCGTCGGGGAGGCATGAATATGGCCCGCCTCGTTTCCGGCGGCCGCTCCGGCGGCGTCTTCAACCGCGTAAGAACCGTGTCCGGCAGCGGTGCGCTCCTGACGCTCGGGCGCTCGCTCGGTGTTGGCTCGACCTTTGCCTTGCGCTCGGGCAGTGATGCCAACCTCCAGCTTTCCGGGAGCAGCTTGATCGCCGCTACTGCCCTTTCGGCGGGAACGAGCCAGGTTGCGCTGATCCGGGAGAGCGTCGGGCTGGGCCAGTCGGCGCGAGCGGTGGAGTATGCCGTTACGCTCACCGGTGCGGCATCCGATCCGGTGGAAGGAGCCTGGCTCCCGGCCAATCCCGCGCTTGCGGGCGCTTACGGCCTTGGCAAGCTCGTCGCCGGGTACGATGGACCTGCCCTGCGGGTACGCCGTGCTTCCGATGGTGCCGAGCAGGATATCGGCTTCGCGGGTCAGGCGTTTGATGCCGAGGCCGCGGCTGCCTTCAAGGGCGTGTCTACGCTGGGCGTCGCGGTCGTCTACGACCAGACCGGGCAGGGCCGCCATCTCACGCAGCCAAGCACATCCGCACAACCATCGCTGTGGCTGGGCGAGGGCGGTCCGACCGTCACCAACTACGATACCGACTGCCCGATGCTGATCCCCGCGACCTTGGCGATCCCGCGTGCGAACTGTGCGGTGTTCATGGCCGCGCGCACGCCGGGGCAGGCCGCGACTTGCGGCTATTGGGCGTTTGGTTCGACGACCACCGACTATGGCCTCACCAGTCCGCGCACCGCCGGGAACCTGGCGATGCAGCCGATGGTCGCGAGCACCTCGATCCCGGCCACGGCCACCAATGCGCAGGCTTTGGGGGTCAGCAACATGGCCGTGCTCGGCCTCGTGTCGAGCGCATCCAGGCAGGTCGTCCACCGCGACGAGCAGACCGCGACATACCCGGCTGCCGCAGTTGCGATGCTGAACGTCGGGGGTGAGGTCGGTGAGGCGATCGAATACGGCGGGCGCACTGACTGGCGCGGCTTCGTGGTCTACGGGGCGGCTCCGTCCGATGCCGAAGTCACGGGCATCAAGGCCGTGCTCAAGGCGGTATTCGGCACTTGCGAGCCTGCCACGCTGTCGTTCCTCGGCGGAGGCGATAGTATCGTGTTCGGCACCGGGGGCGCGAACAACCGCACGATAACGGCGGCCATGCACCATCGCTCGGCGGCCTCGGTGCTGCTGCGCAATATCGGCATCGCCGGGCACCGGCTCGACCAGCATTACAACGATTTCGATACCGTTTCGGCCGCCCATATCACGCCGGGCGTGCCAAACGTCTATTTCGCAGACTACGGTCACAACGACATCAAGACATACGTGACTGACGCCGCGACCGCGATCTCGGCGGTGGAGGCGATGAAGGTCCAGGCGCGGAGCATGGCCGCGCGGCTGCGCATTTACGGATTCTCGATGGTCGTGTGGCAGGAGGCCTATGCCGACACCAGTTTCACCGTGGCGCAGGAAAACGCGCGCGATGCGTGGAATGCCTGGCTGCGCTCGAACCCGGTGGCCGATGACGGTTTGCCTTGCTTCGATGCGGTCGATCTCGTGGCGAGCGATGCGGGCTTCGTGCTGTCCGATGCAGAGACCGATGCAGGGCGCGGTATGGCGATGACCGCGAATTCCTCGGACGGGGTCCATCCGAACGAAGTCCATGCCGGTGCCCGCGCGGCGCACTTGCTGGCGGCATACGAGGCGATCCCGTTCACGCTGAAATATGCCACGCGGCCAGCGCAGCAGGGCCTCGCTTACACGGGTTACCTGCCTCGGCTGGTCAAGGGGACGGGACCTTTCACGTTTGCGTTGGCGTCGGGCTCATCGCCACTGCCGACGGGGCTGTCACTGGATAGCGGGACGGGCGTGATTTCGGGCACGCCGACGGTATCAGGCACGACATCCGGCGTGGTCCTGCGCGTGACGGACAGCCTTGGCGCTGCGGCGCAGGCGAGCTTCGACCTGACCGTCGCGGCATCGGCGACGATCGCGGTGACCGACCAGACCGAGACTTGGAACACTGTCGACGCCACGGCCGTGACCGTCGCCATGCCCGCTGCCGTAAATGTCGGGGACATTCTGGTCGCGGTGATGAGCGTCGATGGTACCGTCACCGTGACGTGGGACAACGCGACGGCAGGCGCATGGACCCAGCGCGCCACCTATGCGGCCAATTCCAATCAGCATCTCCTGACGATCTTCACCAGGACGGCAGACGGCACCGAAGGGGGCAAGGTGCTCAACGTGGGACTGTCGGGCTCGCAGCAGGCCGTGACGCGGGTGATGCGGGTGACGGGCGCGAGCGGTGCGGTGGAAATCTCGACTTATGCACGCGGCAATGCCGTCGCCGCCGATCCGCCCGCGCTGACGCCGAGCTGGGGCGGTGCGAGTCTGTATATCGCCGCGCTCGGTCTGGATGGGACGGCGACCATCGCGTCGGGACCGACCGGCTATGCGGGCTTCATGTCGCGCGTATCGAGTGCGAGCGGCCAATCGACCAACGCGACGGCCTGGAAGCTGGCATCGGGGACGGAGGATCCCGCTGCCTACACGATCTCGGCAACCTCGAACTGGGTCACGGCTACGCTGGCGTTGCAGGCCAGCTGACGGATCCGATGCGGCGGGGCCGTCCTCAGGCGGTGCGCAGCGACCGCACCAGGGCGGCCCCGATCAACAATGGCAGGCGGCGGAAGCGGGCCGAAGCGAGCGCGGCGGGCATGACGCTGCACAGGCTCGCCAGCATGGCCGGCCACATCGCTCGCGTCCTATCCCGCGAGATCGCACGGTAGCGTCGGAAGATTCGCAACCGCGTATAGGCATCCACAACCAGGCGAGGGGGCCGGGTGCCGCCGGTCCGCGCGATCGCGTCAAGTTCCGCGCGGACGGCGGAGCGTTCCTGTTCCTCGACATTTCCTACCGAGAGCGCCGCTTCGTGGCGGCGATAGAACAGGACGTCCACCGGTGGATTGTCGATACGGCCGAACGCTCCGGCGCGAATGAACAGGTCGTAGTCCTCGGCATGGCGGTAGTCGTCGCGGTATCCGCCCATGGCTTTGAGTGCTGCGGCCCGGATCATGATCAGCGGATGCATCGAGACCGCGACGCGCGGCGGAAAGACGGACAGGTCGGTTACTTCGTGACGTCCGCCGCTGGTGCGCGTGCTGGACGAAGTGGGATGGCGATCCGCAACGGCCTGCCCGCCGACGATGACGGTCTGCGGGTTGTCGTCCAGCCAGGCGACCTGGAATGCGAGACGCTCGGGAAAGGACACGTCGTCCGCGTCCATACGCGCGATGTATTCTCCGCGCGAATGGTCGATCGCGGTGTTGAGTGCCGCCACGATCCCGCCATTGGGCTGGCGCACCACCCGGATACGGCCATCGCCTTCCGCCATGCGCGCAAGCAGGACCGGCGAAGCGTCAGTGCTGCCGTCATCGACGATGACGAGTTCAAAATCGGTGAACGTCTGGTCCAGGATCGATCGCACGGCTTCGCGCAGAAACGCCTCACCATTGTAGCACGGCAGGATCACGGAGACGCGGGGAGGCAGCAACCTCATGCCGCTTCTCGCCATGAACGGTCGCTGAGAGCGAGGATGATGTCGAGCAGTTCGGCCCCGGCGCGGGCCCAAGTGAACTGGCGCGCCCTGATATATCCCACATCGACCTTGCTCGCAAAAAGAGGGCCGGCCGGATCGAGCGCGGCGATCGCCTGCGCCCACGATGCCGGATCATCGACGTCTGCATAGAGAACGGCATCACGACATACCTCGGGGACAGCACCGGCAGGCGCCACCACGGCAGGTGTGCCGCAGAGCATCGCCTCCAGTGGCGGCAGGCCGAAGCCTTCCGTGCGGGAGGGACACAGCAGGCACCGTGCGCCGGCGTAGAGCGCGCGCAGGGCCTGGTCATCGCACGAGCCGACGAACACGGCATCGTCCGGAACCGCCAGTCCGGCTGCGACCAGCGCGCCTCGCTGCGCACCCACGACGACCAGCGGCACGCCCGCCGGCGCCTTTTGGGCATAGGCAGCAAAGACCACCGCGTTGTTCTTGTAGGCCTTGGAACTGCCGAACATCAGCGCGTAGCCGCGCGCGGCAAGGCCATGCACGGCAAGCACTGTGTCGTTCGCTGCGTTCTCCAGGATATGGTCCACGCCGTTGTAGAGCACTTGCGTGCGGGTGGCCGGGGAGACGCCCATAATATCGAGCATGCGCCGGGAGTAATCGCTGACGGTCAATACGGTGCTGCTCGACCGGGCCATGCGCGGGGTCAGCAACCGATAGCCCAGGCGCTGGCGGAGCGGGTAGGAACTGTCGGGAAAAAGGAACTGTGCATCGTGAATCAGCGTCACCTTGCGGCGATGGCGCAGCGGCGCAAGGTTGGCGAGGTTCACCAGAACTCCGTCGGCGGCGAGCGTCGGCAGCCTTGCCTGTTCCCAGACTTGCGAGGGTCTTTCATCCAGTTCGCGCACTGCGATGTTGCGCAGCAATGGCTTCCAGTCGCCACTGTGGCGCATCGGCAGCAGCAGTGTCACCCGGGGCGCGCCGGGAACGCCCAGACGTGTATCGATCTCCCGGACAAGCCGGTCGGCGACGCGGTGAACGCCATTGAGACCGCCTGCGTAGAACTTCCCGTTGATATATACCGGTAGCATCGACATTCCCGAACAATCGAGCCGCAACATAATATTGCGTTGCAGCGAACTCGACGGTCGATCCTTCGCCTTGCCAAGTTTTAATGGTCGTCGGGTGCCGGCCCATCTTCCCCGTACTGGCAGCGCAAGCCATTCAAGGCGAAGAGAGGGGGGCTTCGATGTCGCGGCCTGGTGATGCGATACTGGTCAATGGGCGATTCCTCATGCAGCCGGTAACAGGCGTGCAACGGGTCGCGCGCGAACTGGTGGCCGAGATGGACCGGCTGGTGGGCGCCGGAGAAACTCCGCTGCATCTGGCGCTTGCCTGCGAACCGGATGCGGACACGTCGGACCTGGACTTGCGGCATATCCGGGTGGAACGGCGCGGCGGGGCGAGCGGGCATGCCTGGGAGCAATTCGTATTGCCGCGTATGGTCGCCGATCGTCGCCTGTTGTGCCTGGGAAATACTGCACCGCTTGCGTCGGCGCTGGGCGGGCAGCGCCTGTCGGTGATGATCCACGACGTGTCGTACCTGCCCCTGCCGCGCGCCTATTCCCTGCGCTATCGCGCAGCGCATCGCGCACTGCTGCCGATACTCCTGCGACGTTCCGAACCCCTCTTCACCGTCTGCGATGCCGAGGCGGAACAGCTGCGCCGCCTGCATCGCCGCACGCACGTCGTTGCAGTGCAGAATGGCGCCTGGACCCGTGACAGGGTCGACCGGACGGCAGGCCACGAGCGGGAGCGCATGGTCCTTTATGTCGGGTCGCTGTCGCGCAGGAAGAATGTGGAACGGGTGATCGAGGTCGCCCAGCACCTTGCCCGGGAAGACGGCGTGCGCACCGTTCTCGTGGGCTCGAGCCATAAGATCCTCGCGCCCATTCGCGCCGGCGTGGCTTCCGATGTAGCGCATATGCTCGAATTCATCGGACAGGTCCCGGATCTGGAGATCCTTGCAGATTATTATCGCCGCGCCGCCTGCCTGCTTTTCCCGTCGCTCTACGAAGCGTCGCCGCTGCCGCCGGTAGAAGCGATGAGCCATGGCTGTCCGGTGATTGCCTCGGCAATCCCGTCGATGACCGAACGCTGCGGTTCCGCCGCGCTCTATTGCGATCCGCTCGACAGCGGGGACATCCTGTCTGCGGTGCGCCGCGTCCTCTACGATCCCGGCAAAGCCGATGCGCTGCGCGAGGCCGGTTTCGAGCGCGTCGCCCGCTTTACCTGGCGCGATCAGGCAAGAAGCCTTCTGGCAGCCATGACCGGGAGTTAATTTGTCCCGTCCAGGAAGCCCGGCAAAGATCGCGTCATGAGCCAAGCGCACGCTACCAATGCCCGTCGCAGGCAACCCGTCCATGGGCTGGACCTCGTGCGCTTTGCGGCGGCGAGCCTTGTCGTGCTCTATCATCTCGGCTTCAAGGCATGGGCGCTGGAAGGCAGCAGCTTGCATGCAGTTCTAGGCCGTCATCAGGACTTTCCGATCGGCTATGCGTTGAGCTGGTGCGGCTGGATCGGCGTGCAGGTGTTCTTCGTCGTTTCCGGGGCAGTCATCGCCTATTCCGCACGCGGCGTCAGCGCACGCGGCTTTGCGCGCCGCCGCGTGGCCAGGCTGCTGCCGGCGGTGCTCATCGCCGTGGCCATCGCGCTGCCGGTCGCGGTATTCGTGTTCGGCAGCGCACCGGGGCAGGCGATCGTGCTGACTCTGAAGACCTTGGCGTTCGTCCCCTTGGGACCGTGGATCATCGGCCAGTTCTGGACGATCCCGATCGAGTTGGCGTTTTACGCCCTCGTCTGGGCGATCCTTGCATCGGGCGTGCCCGAACGCACGATGCACGCGCTGGCGTGGCTGCTGGGTGTCGCCAGCGCGAGTTACTGGCTGACCGTGACATTGGGCGTTCGGGGCACCGGGGGGCGGCTTGGTGAACTTTTGCTTCTGCAGCATGGGATATATTTTGCGCTCGGAATGCTCTGCGCGCGGTTGGGCGGCAGCGGCCTCGGGTTACGCCACGTCGGCCTGTCGATTGCCTGCATCTTTGCCGCATCGGTGCAGGTGCGCACGACCGCACAATGGGAGATGGGCGCGCGGGTCGATCTGTCGGCCGACTGGCCTTGGGCCTATGTGCTGTGGCTTTGCCTGACCGCGATGATCGCGGCGGCATTCCGGTGGCAGGCGCAAGTCGCGACCATCCTGGGGCGCTTCGGCGAAGCGCTGCGCCTTGCAGGGCTGGCTACCTATCCTCTCTACCTCGTTCACATCCACGTGGGCGGTGCGATCCTGCTGCTGACGGCGGAACTGGGCATCATTCCGGCGCTCACTCTCGCATATGCAAGTTCGGTGGTCGTTGCTCTCGCCATCGCCAGATGGCTCGAGCCGCCGCTCCATGCTGCAGTCGATATGGGGCTGCGTCGACTGGGGCGAGGGATGCCGCGTTATCGGCGGACGGGGTAGCCTCCTTTCATAGCGGCTCCAGCGAGGCGGACGCTTCGGATCGTGAAAACTCCCAAGTGTCGTAATGGTTTGATCGCCCCCCCCCCGATGAGCCGGGCGCATCGGGGGGGCGATATCAGGCCGCCACGCGCTCGGCGCTTGCCGAGCGTGCCCAGGCGACTGCTTCCTCGATGTCCTCGGCGCGGTGCACCAGCGCAGACCCTTGCGTGAACGCATCCAGGAAGCGGGCAATTTTTCCGTAGTGGTTGTCCAGCACGGCATGGGGACGGCCGAGAAGCAGCGAAAGAATATGGACATGGAGTCGGTCGGTGACGATCGCCCGCCCTCGCGCCAGTTGTCGAAATCCGCGCTCGACCCGATGGCGCGCCGCAGCCTCGTAGGCGGATGCACGCGCGCCAGCGGGGGAAAGCGAGGTCCACGCGCGCATCACGCCACCGGCCTTGGCGCGGCGCACGGCTGCCGTATCGTCGATCAGCCAGTCCTCGACGGTTGCATGATCGGGAAGCTTGACGGATTGCGCACGTTCCTTGTCGGTGCGCAGCATGGCGAGCACGTCGATGGAGGGCGCCGCGCCGGATCGCGCCCCCATGGCAAAGGCACTGTCGGGGCAGAGTTCCACCGTGCAGTCGAAATGGCGGCGGGCCAGCTCCAGAGAGGGAACGTCGCGCACCAGCAGGGTGAAGTCGGGGTGCGCGGCGATGATGCGCGCAGTCCGGTCTATCCTTGCCGGGTCGCCATAATGGATCGATTGGGGCAACTGGACGATCCGGCGATCCCGCAACCGCGCGATCACGTCCTCCCGAAATGTCTGGTGATGGTTCCAGATGTCGCCGAAGTTACCTCCTCCATGCAGGAATACGGTGCCTTCAGGCACCGCTGTACGCATCGCCTGTTCGTCGAAATTGTCGAATGCGCAGACGTAGCCGGGGCCTGCGCCACCAAGCGATTTCAGCAGTTGCACTTCACCCAGCCAGATGGCGGAATCTCCGACATTGGCATGGTTTGGAAAGTCCAGAAGTGAGAAACTTGAAGAAGCGTAAGGAGCTATCGTCGTCCACAGTCGTTTTTCGAGATGATCGATTGATGGATTAAAAGAATTTAATCGAGTATTCACGCGATTCAAATCCCAATTACATGAACTGGGTATTGTCTCGCATCTGCGGCAATTCTATTCAAGTCCGTTATGGCAGGGCATCCGGAAATCGCAGGTGGCACTCGTTTGAGCCGGCGCGCCGCTGGTGCCGTGGGGTGGAGCGTCGTCCGTTTCGGTGGAGATCAGGTGTTCGGCTTCGTGGTCTTCGCCGCGTTAGCGCACCGACTGGATCCGGCGACCTTCGGTGTCTTCATCGTCGGTCTCGCCGTGGCGGAAGTGGGCAAGATAGTAGCGCAGGGCGGATTGGTCAGCAGCCTCTACCGTGCGCCAGAGATCACGCCGCGCCTTGCTGACACCGTGTTTTGGGGCAACCTCGGCATGGGAGTTCTGGTTGCGATCGCCTGCTTCGCGCTGCGCCATCCGCTGGCCAATGCCATGGGCAGTCCCGCCGCTGCGCCTGTCATTGCTGCGCTTGGCTGCGTTGTGCCGGTTTCTGCGGCAGGCGCTTCGCATATGAGTCGGACGCTTCGCGCCTTTGGCCATCGTGCGCTGGCGATCCGTTCGTTCGGCGCGGGGCTGATCGGTGGGACGCTCGCGCTGCTGGCAGCCCAGGCGGGGTGGGGGGTGTGGGCGCTGGTTGTACAGCGCTTTGCAAGCGAGGCGGTCGGTACGCTCGTTGCCTGGCATGCGTTTCGCTGGCGGCCGGGACTGCACTTCTCGTGGACGACGCTGCGGGCACAATGGCGACTGGGCGTAGGCGTCGCCACTTCGCAATTGTTGCTCGTAGCGCTCAACCGCACGCAGGACATGATCCTGGGGCGAGTGACCGGGCCCGTAGGCGTGGGCGTCTATCGCACGGCGTGGAAGTCGATCGAAGTCGTCGCGCAGGGCGTGATCAGCCCGTTTGCCACTGTCGCGGTGCCGACGCTGGCCAAGCTGCGGCATGACATGCCTGCGTTTCGGCGCGGCTATGTGGAGATGGTTTCGGCCAGCGCGATGGTCGCCTTTCCCGCTATAGCGGGGATAGGCGTGCTCGCCGACGCGCTGATACCCTTGTTGTTCGGCCCGCAGTGGGGCGAAAGCGTGCCGGTTGTGCGGGTACTGTGCCTGCTGGCACCGCCGTTCGCATTGAATTTCTTCGCCGATCCTGCACTGACGGTTCTCGGCAAGGCCGGGATCATGGTCAGGCTGGCCGGGATACAGCTTGCCCTTACCCTGCTGTTCTGCCTTGTCGCGGCGCCATACGGGCTTGTCTGGTTCGCGGTCGCCTACGTCATGCGGGCCTATGTGACGCTCGCGTTGCAACTGGCCCTGCTGCAGCGCGCCACCGGCGTTCTTGCACGAGAGGTGCTGGGCGGGATCGCTCCGGCACTGGGAGCAGCGCTGGTCATGGCGATCGTCGTGTGGGGGACAGGCGATACGATGCCCGTGGAGGGAGATTCCAGGAGCCTGGGTTCCCTGGCTCGCATAGCGTTCCTGGTGACGCAGGGCGGGCTTGTCTACGTGGCCGTCGTTCTGGCGTTCATGGGACGCTCGCGGCGCATGCAACTGGCGGCCTTCCTGCGTCGACTGCGCCCGCAGCGGCAACCGACCTGAAGATTCAGGCCGTAGCCGCCGGGTAAGGCCACGGACCTTGGATGGCAGCCTTCCCGGAACGATGCCTGTCCCCGGGCTTGCCCCCGGTGCGTAACGCGATCGCGCTGCCGGACAGGACTGCGAAGGCAAGCCCGGGATCGCAGCTTGGCGACGACACCGAAGCGACGCCGATAGCCACGACGACCGACCATGCCGCGGCGGCTGCGACGTCGCGATCGCGATCCCCGCTGCGGCTCCAGGTCGATGCCGCGAGCGGGGCGACGGCCCGAACGGCGTGGAGCACGAATGCGCAGGCGCCGACGATGCCGGTCGATCCCAGTATCGCCGTGGCAAGGCTTGACGAGCGGAACGAGCCCGGACCAATGCCAAGCCCGTGCGAGGTGATGAACGCTGTTATCCCTTGCCCCGCCCAGAACAACCGCTGCCTGCCGGAGAAGGATTCGGCTTTGTCCAGCGTCATGTGCTCCAGCAATCGGCGCATCGCTGCCGCAAGAGCAGGTTCGAGCACCAACAGCGCGCTGGCGAGGATACCGGCGGCGATGCCCGCGAGCGACAGCCACGCAAGCCGGTCGAGAGGCAGCAGGCGCGGGGTCGTGAGGGTGCGCAGCGCCATGAGCGCGCCGAACAGCACAAGCCCGACGTAGGCCGTAGATGAAGTGCTGGTGACCAGGGCTACGACGAGAAGCAACGCGGCCGCTCCGGTCCAGCGGGGCTCGACGCGGCGTAGCCAGCACTCGAAGGCGAAGACGAACCAGACTACGGCGAAGCTCGCAAAGGAGGACGCTTCGGGCCACAGGCCATTCATTCGCACGAAGCCGCCCCATTCGTGATCGAGTTGCGCGTAGTTGTTGTTGCGGAAGAAATGGAAAGCAGCTTCCGCAGGCGTCCCGCGCAGGATGATACCGGCAAAGCCGGACAGCGCATGGATAATGCCTATCACGGCGCCGGTGCGAGCCAGTATGCGCCCGCCATCCGGCCTGTGGCGCATTACTGCGTGGGTCGCCAGCGCCATCACCATCGTGCCGACCATGTACACGGCGGTCGTCAGGTTCTGCGTGGTGAAGCGCAGGGGTTCGGCGGCGAGGATCCGGCCGAGCTGGGTTCCGTACCGGGCGCGAATCTGGCCGCGGAGAGGGGTGACGTCGATCTCCCCGGCAAAGATACGCGGCAGAAGCAGTGCGGCAAGGACGCTGTAAGCGACGAAGACGATCAGCCAGACATTGCCGCGCAACGCCGAGCCGAGATCGGCCGTCCCGACACCTCCGGGAGCCAGGCAGCGCAGCAGCAGGAAACCCAGCGCGAAGTGCGCGGGCGAGACCGACGATCCTCCCAGCGCCGTGAGATTGATCGCTGCCGAGCCGCCCAGCAGCGTCGCGCATATCACCAGCACGAACAGTGCGCGCACCGATCCCAGGATGAACAGGGCGAGCGCGATGATCAGTTCGATCGCCCCGATGAGGGTCAGTTGCATGTCCGCCTCTCCGTCACATCAACGATCGCAGTATCCCGGCGTCGAAGGCGGCGGGGGCAAAGCGGCGGGCCTGCAGCATGGCCAGTTCGGGTTCGAAGGAAGGTAGCCAGTCCTCAAACCTCGATACCGCTTCGGTCAGTGCCTCGACGGTCTGCTCGTCGAAGAACAGTCCGGTCTGGCGGTCGACGACCGTGTCGAGAGCGCCGCCTTTCCCGAAGGCCAGCACCGGCCGTCCCGAGGCCATGACCTCTACCGGGACGATCCCGAAATCCTCCTCGGCGGTGAAGACGAATCCGCGGCAGCGCGCGTAGTGTCGGCGCAAGTTCGCGAAATCGAGCCGGGGGATGATCGTTACCGTAGGGCCCGCCATGCGGCGCAGGCTCGCGGCCATGGGCCCGTCCCCCACCACGGTCAGTGGCAAGCCGAGGCGGTTGAACGCTTCTACCGCAAGGTCCGGGCGCTTGTAGGGCACCAGTTGGCCCACCCACAGGTAGTTGTCGTCGACTTCGCGGGACAGGGCGAAGAGGTCCACATCGACGGGAGGGTGAACCACGGTCGAAGGCATTCGCCAGGCGCGTTCGATACGGCGCTGAATGAAGTGCGAGTTGGCGACGTAGCGGTCGACGCGCGAGGCGGATGCGACGTCCCAGGTGCGCAGGCGGTGGAACAGGAAGGGCATCACCGCACGGTTCAAAGGCCCGGTCCCTTCGCGATACTGGTGGTAGTGGTCCCACAAGTATCGCATCGGCGAATGGACGTAGCACACGTGAAGAGCGTCGGGATCGGTGATGACGCCCTTGGCCGGGCCGCTCTCGCTGCTGATGACCAGATCGTAGCCGCGCAGGTCCATTTCCTCGAGCGCCATGGGCATGAGCGGCAGGTATTTCTGGTAGTGCCGGCGCGCTCCGGGCAGCTTCTGGATGAAGCTGGTGGTCACCTTGCGCCCGGCGATGGTGCGCGAGACGCGCGCGGGATCGTAGACGTGGGTGAAGATGTCGGCTTCGGGGAAAAGGCGCAGCAGCCGTTCGATTACCCGCTCCCCGCCGCGCATGGTGACCAGCCAGTAGTGCACGATCGCCACCTTGCGGAAGCGCTGGCGGACATGGTGGAGCAGGCTGTCGTCGCCGTCCTCCGAGACCGGGCGCAGGTTAAGCATAGTAGTCCTTGTACGCCTTGTAGAATGCGTTCTCGTCGAGGCCGAACGCGGCCTGCTTGCGCACGTCCACGCGGGTGAGGATTACCCCGGCAAGGCCGACCGCACCTTCCGGCAGCAGCCGGAGAAGCGAGCGGATCGCGGCTTCCGGTGTCCGGCGCCAGCGCGCGGCGATGACGGCGGCGTCGGCCTTGCCCAGCAGCAGCCGGGCATCGGCCATCGGCAGTACCGGCGCGGTGTCCATGATGACGGCGTCGAAGCTCTGCGCGGTCGTAGCGAGCAGGGCGTCCATCGCGGGACCGGTGAGCAGCGCGTGGTCTTCTTCGCGCCCGGCGCTCAGCGGCAGGATCGAGAGCCTTGTACGCGGGTCGGTGACGATCGCGTCCTCCAGCCTGGCATCGCCGCGCAGCACTTCCAGCAGCCCGATGTCGCGCGTGCCGCCGACCCACCGGCTGACGCCCCGTCGCCGCACGTCGCAGTCGATGAGCAGGATCGCGTCCGTGGCCCCGTTTCCGTCGCCCGCCATCGACCGGGCGAGGCACAGGGCCACGGTCGTCTTGCCCTCGGCAGGCAAGGCGGAAGTCACCGCTATGATCCGTGGATTCTCGACCGCGAAGGCGATCGAGGCGCGCAAGTTGCGGAATGCCTCCGCGAAGGCCGAGCGTGGCTGATCGACGATTGCCTCAACAGGGGCGGCCAGCGCCCTGCGACCCGTGACCGAAGCCAGTTCGGGGATCGAGCACAAGTAGCGCAGCCCCAGACGCCTCTCGATCTCCTCGCCGGTGGCAAAACCGCTGAACATCAGTTCCGCCGCGATGGCGCAGGCAAGGCCAAGGCCGAGGCCGATCGCGCCGGCCAGCACCATGTTGAGCAGGACGTCGGGGCGGGCCGGCCTGTCGCTGGGCTGTGCCGGATGGAGTACCCGGGCTTCCGGCTGACGGATGCCGATGCGGGCGGCAAGTTCCTTGTAGCGGCCGAGGTAGCTTTCGTAGAGCTGGCGCGAGGCCTGTGCCCGTTGATCGAGGTCCTGGAGGTCGACCATGGCCATATTGTCCCGCCGAAGGGCGCCTTCGGATGCGTGCAGCGAACCAGAGAGCGAAGCCAGGCGACGCTCGGAAACCGCTGCCCGGGCGGAGAGGTTCGACACCACGCGACCAATCTCCTCGGCGATCCGGGCATCCACAGATGCGAGCTGATTGCGCGCGCGAGCGAGGTCGGGGTGGCGCGGGCCGTACTTGCCGGAAAGCGAAGCGATCTCGGCGGCATATGCGGCCTGCTGCTGGCGCAAGGACGCGATCACAGGCGAGCCGAGCGATTCGCCGACATCCTCGCCGCTCGATCCCGAACCGAGTTGCTGTCGCGCTGTCGCCAGCCGGGCGGCATCTTCCGCCGCCTGCGCGCGGGCTGAAGTGACTTCCTGGTTGTAGGTGGAGATTTCCTGTTCGGTGAGCGAGCGGTCGCTGGTGCTCGGTAGGTCGTGCGCGAGGCGGTAACGGGAAAGCGTGGCGGCGTCGGCGGATGCCTGTGCGCTTGCCTTGTTCATCCGTGCGCCGATTTCACGCAGGGCACGGGTGTCGGCGGCATCCTTCTCGGTGACGCTGCCTTGCGTATACTGCGCAGCGAAGGCGTTGGCGATGCGCGCCGCTTCCCGGGCATCCTCGCTCTCGAAACTTATCGAGAGCGTATAGGTCGCGCCGGAGCGGAAGGCGGAGACTCCGTCGGCGACATAGTCGATCGCTGCCTGTCGCGCTTCGGCGCCGCTGCGCCCGTCAGTGGCGAATCGGCGGGTGAGAGCCAGGCGATCGACCACGGCCGCGATGTTGGCGCTGGACGTGATGACCTCTACTTGCGTGTCGATCCAGGTCTCGCCCATGCCGCCCTGAGCCGCGAGACGATCCTCTTCGGTAAGGGGGGCGATCGGCTCGACTTTCGGGTCGAGCGTGACCTCGGCGGTCGAAAGGTAGGTGGGCGTCTGGGTTGTTGTGAAGGCAAAGCCGGCGGCGAGTGAAGTCAGGAGCGCTCCCAGTATGATGGGCCATCGACGACGCAGAAAGCCGATCAGGGCGCCGGGATCAATCCGGTCTGTATCGATGGCAAGGGCCGGTCGCGACACGGGAACGAGGGCGCCGGGCGGCGGCGCAAGGACGATAGGTTGATTCACGCTGACACCACCCCTGTTTTCCGGCGGCGCTGCAATGGCCTGCTGGAATCGAGTGCAATTTCGGCTGGTTTGCACTGGGCGCGCAAGTAACAGTTGCGCGATTTCAAAAATGTAACGGTTTCAAATTTGAAATTAACGAAGTTAATGGCGAAATAAATTATTTATAACCTGAATTTCATTTTTGTAATTGGAGTATTCTGTGAGGGCCGGTTTTCATCGCCGTACTTGGTGCGATGCACGGCGAAATGGAGATTGGGCAAGTGTCGAAGGTCTGCAATCCGCATCGGCGCTTGATCGATGCCGTCGTGGCAAGCGTATTCGCTGTGCTCGTGCAGGGGTGCGCGACTTCGGGCGCCTCGCCCCTGACTGCGGCCGAAGCCCGCATGGGGATGGAGGCGTACCGCCTTGGAGCCGGCGACAAGGTGCGTGTCACCGTCTACAACGAACCTAACCTCTCCGGTGAGTACGCCTTGTCCAGCGCGGGCAGGATCGCTTTTCCGCTGGTCGGGACGATCGATGCCAACGGACAGACGGTGGAAGACCTGTCACGCATGCTGACGAACCGGATCGCGGATGGTTACATGACTGACCCCAAGGTCAGCGTCGAAGTTCTGACCTACCGGCCCTACTATATTCTGGGTGAAGTCCAGAGGCCCGGGCAATATCCTTATGTCGCTGGCATGTCGGTCGAACAGGCCGTCGCAGCGGCGGGTGGTTTCAGCTATCGTGCGAATGCGCGGCGCGTGAACCTGCGTCGTGGGCCGCAACCAGGCGAAAAGTCGGTAGAACTCAACGCCGGACTGGTTGTTATGGTAATGCCGGGCGATACCATACGTATTCTGGAGCGGTACTTTTGATATTTTGAAATGGGTTCTTCGGGTAAGTAAAGCCTAGCCAAGGCGTCGTGAATCGTGATCGATCGGTCTCGAGCAGGACTTGAATGTAATTTCAGTAACGATCCGTTGTGTCCGTTGGGCAAAGGGGCATGCGCCACTGTATCGAGCCGTGAGATGCAGTTTGAGCCAAAGCCCATGATGCTACAGCATGTGCTCAGGCGAGCTATGGGATGCCACACATAATTCCCGGCGGATTAAGGGCGTGAAACTGGCGGATGGTCATAGGGACGTCGTGTGACGTTCAGGAACGGAGTTTCTGCTGACGGCAAGCAAAGCCTTGGCTTGGCTTGCCGTCAGCAGATGCTGGAGTGGAGCCGCCAGTAGTCGGATCAACGTGCCGGGGTCGCCTCTGTCCGCATCACGGCCATCGCCAACCGCATGCTTGTGGATTTACTGGTAACAGCGGGTCGGCATCATAGGGTGTACCTAAGCGACACCGACATCCGCCTGCGATCAAACTCACGCCCGCCAGCGCCATTGCTGCGGGTGCTCTGTAAGCCCAACTGGGCTGCAAGCCGCAAGTTGCGACGGAGAAGCCAGTCGGCGCCCAGGCTGCCCGAGAGATCGCTTTGTCTACGCTCGGTCCCCGCATATTCGCTGACGGTACGATCCAGGCGCCCCCACATGAGCAGATTGCGCCGGGCTTCGTAGTCAATGCGGGTGCCATATCGGCTCTGCCGGATGCCTGCGATGCCGACGAGGGGCGAGCGCTGGATCGACCGGCGTGCCTCGATCGTCCAGGTCATCAGGCGGGTTGGGCTCCATTCGAGACCGGCGCTGAAGTCGAGCCCCTTGATGTGTGGAAAGGCCGTGTCGTCGTAGCGCTGGTCCTGGTAGCCGACTGCGGCACGGCCCCGGATCAGGCGCGTGACCCCGAAGGCGAGGCCGCCGCGCAGCGACCAGCCGCTGGAACTGCGGTCGAACGTGCCCGTATCGTCCGGATAGCGGGCTTGATTGTAGCTGCCCTCCACGAATGCCGCGACGCCGGGCGCCACGGCATAGCCCGCACTCGCGCCAAGGCTCCAGGTCCGATAGTCGCGGTCGCCCTGCCCGATTTGCACGCTGTCGGTTCGATAGGGCGCGTAGCGGTAGGAATCGAGACTTGCCTGAGTTCCGAGGATCAGGCGTCCTGCGGTGTGCTCGGCCTCCAGACCCAGTTCCAGTGCATTGTAAGCGATGCGCGGGCCGCGCAGCGTGGTGTCCCCGATCGTGCCGCGCGCTTCGTAGGCGCGCGAATAGCTCGCGCGGGCGGACAGGCGGGTCCGGGTGCCCAGATCGAGGCGGCCGCCAAGCCGGGCGTCATAGGTTTCGGTATGTTCGTTGGTCTGCGACAGGCCGCGAGCCAGCGCTGCATCGGTGTCCAGCGAGAGGGCGTGGCGGCTCCAGGTGGAGTGCGCGGAGAAGCTGCCCGATACCACCGCCAGCGCATCGTGCACCCTGTCATTGCGCGTGGCATAGATGTTGTCGTCCCAGGCGATGCGCGCTTCGCTTGAGGCCAGGCCTTCGAAACTGCCGACGCGGATGTGGACTGGATCGAACTCGGGACGGGCGCGCTTCTGGACGGAGATCGCCACATCGCCGTAGAGGTGGTTTGTGGAGGCGTCCTGCGCCTGCACGTTCGGCGCCGCACAGGCGCCGATCAGGCCCAGTAGATACGGCATCAGCGCCGGATTCGTTCCGAACCGACCCAGCCTGTTCGCCGCTTTTCGCCTCAAGGTCGCCCGCGCTCCAAGATTCGTGCCCCCGCGAGAGTTGATGCCCGCTTGACGGTGTTTGCGGGCACGGCACGCGCGCAGCAAATGAACCATTTGTCACGGGTGAAGCATTCGCCACGGGCTGGGCGCGTCCTCCTGCGAGGAGGGCGTTCAGATCAGTCGGGCTTCCAGCCGATCTCTGCAGCGGAAGCGGACTTGGGGATGTCGGTCAGCGCTTCGTTGACGGTGATCGTCTCGCCGGGTGCAAGGCGGTTCTTCGCAGGCACCACTTCCTTGGCGTAGACGACGGTTTCGCGCCGGTCGCGCAGGACGACGAGAAGCGAGGGGACCTTGCGGGTCTCGGCGCCGATGTTGGTGATCGTGCCGCTGACGCTGAAGAACTCGGTGCCGTCGGGCAGCGGCTTGCGGTCCTGGCGGCCGCGCGGGAAGTCCAGCTTGAGGTCGGGCTGGGCCTGGCTGAACGTCGCGCGCGGGATCGGCAGCCAGTCGGGCAGCCCGCCCACGGCGACGGCGACGGCAAGGCCCAGCGTCGCGACGGCGAAGGCGATCGCGGCGAACGTGCCGATCCGCGACCAGTTGCGGCGCGGACGGAACGGGGGCGAAAAGTCGAAGCTCGATGGGCCTTCGTCGGAATAAGGCTTGATCGAGGTGTCGTCGTAGTAGACCGGACCGGGGCGCCGCGAGGGTGCCGGCGGCGGCATCGGTTCGGAGCGCGGGGCCTCGGCAGCCGGTTCCGGGGCGCGGGGAACCACGACGGCGGGGCGCGGCGCCGGTCGTGCTGCAGCCTGAGGGATCGGCTGGGAAACCGGCTCCGGAGCTGGCTGCACGGGCGCGGCATGTACCGGCGACGGGCTGACGGCCGCTTCGGCCTCGACCGGCGCGGCGAAAGCGCCTTCGGTTTCCAGTTCAGCTGGTTCCTGGAACCAGCTGTGCCGGCACTTGGCGCAGCGCACGGTCCGACCTTCCACGCCGATGGCGCTGTCGGGGACAGCGTAGCGCGTGGAACAGGCAGGGCAGGCGATGATCATGATCGCATTCATAAGCACGGCTTGCTCGCGCGCGACAAGCGCCTCGCCTGTGGGTTCGCGCCATGACGCTCTTTTTTCCACATGCATGGATGGCTATAGGCATGAAGGTCGCCCGTTCGGTCCGACTGTGCAACACGATCCTTGACGAGCATGACCAGCGACGGGGAAATCATCCACTTCGACAATGTCGGCCTTCGCTACGGCACCGATCGCGAGGTGCTGAGCGACCTGACGTTCACGCTCTATGCGGGGCGGTTCTATTTCCTCACCGGCGCGAGCGGCGCGGGCAAGACTTCGCTGCTGCGGCTGCTCTACCTTGCGCAGCGGCCCTCGCGCGGAGCGATCCGCATGTTCGGGACCGACGCCATCACTCTTCCGCGTGCCCGGCTCCCTGTGATGCGGCGGCGGATCGGCGTGGTGTTCCAGGACTTTCGCCTGATCGAGCACTTGTCCGCCTTCGACAACGTGGCGCTGCCGCTGCGCGTGGCGGGCCATGCCGAGAAGGACATCGCCGGGCCGGTGCGCGACATCCTCGAATGGGTGGGTCTGACCGACCGTATCGACGCCAGCCCCGCCACGCTTTCGGGCGGCGAGCAGCAGCGCGTTGCCATCGCCCGCGCCGTCATCGCCCGCCCCGCCATGCTGGTGGCGGACGAGCCTACCGGTAACGTCGATCCGGACATGGCTGCCAAGCTGATCCGCCTGTTCGAGATGCTCAACCGGCAGGGCACGACGGTGGTGGTCGCCACCCACGACCTCGACCTGCTGCGCAAGGTGCCCGACAGCCTCATCATGCGGCTGGACAAGGGGCGGCTTTCCGATCCCACCGGCGCGCTGCGCTATCCGCCAAGGAAGCTGACGTGAGGCGCTCGTCGGTTCTGGGTCGATGGTTCACCGCCGGAAGCCGGGTCGAGCTGATCCCGCAGGGACGCATGTCCGGGCCGATGCCCTGGGTCATCGCGATCATGGTGGCGATGACCGCTATCGCCCTCGCGGCCGGGCTGGCGCTTGGCAATGCGGTCTCGGCGGCAAAGGCCGAGATCGACGGCGGCGTCACCGTGCAGATCATCGAGCCGCGGGCTGACGTGCGTGAAGCGCAAGCCGCGCGCGCGGTCGAGGCGATCAAGACGATGCCCGGCGTCGCGGGGCTGCGGCAGGTTCCGCAGGCGGAATTGGACGCGCTGATCGAACCCTGGCTGGGCACCGGCATCGCGGCGGCGACCGGCTCGGCGATCCCAGTTCCGGCGCTTATCGACGTGCGCCTGAACGGCCCTGCGAGCGCGGCGCAACTGGCCGCGATCGCGAAGCGGGTGACGCCGGTGGCGCCGTCTGCCCGGATCGATGCGCAGTCGAACTGGCTGAGGCCGGTGTTCGACGCGATGGTGTCGCTGCAGGTCTTGGCGATGGTGATCGTCGCGCTGCTGGCGGGCGCGCTGGCGGCGGCGGTGCTGCTGGCGGCACGTTCGGCACTGGGCGCGAACCGCGACACGATCGAGATCGTCCACCTGCTCGGCGGCACCGACGCGCAAGTGGCGCGGGTGTTCCAGCGCTCGATCGGCTATGACGCAGCCGGCGGCGGCGCGGTAGGACTCGCGCTGGCGATGGTGGTGATCCTCACCCTTGGGCGACGCTTCGAGGGGCTGGGTGCGGGGCTGGTTGACAGCGGCGCGCTGGTGTGGAGCGACTGGCTGATCCTTGCGGTGGTGCCGGTGCTGGCGACGCTGCTCGCCATGCTGACGGCGCGGCTCACCGTGCTGCACGCCCTGCGAAAGATGCTGTAACCGGCGCAAACCCCTATATAGCTATTCATCTATGTTTCGTCGCTTCACCGCCTCTGTCGTGCTGCTCTGGGCCTTCGGGTTCCTGTGGTTCGCCGTTTCCCTGCCCGGGCCTTTGCCCGCGAGCGTGAAGACCGACGCGATCATCGTCCTCACCGGCAGCCAGGGCCGCATCGAGCATGCGGTCAAGGTGCTGGAGGCGGGCAAAGCGCCGGACATGCTCGTCTCCGGCGTCGATCGGGAGGTGCGTCCCCGCGAATTCGCGCACCAGTTCCGCGTACCCGCGCGCTTGATGCGCTGCTGCGTGACGCTGGGCTACCGGGCCTACGATACCCGCTCCAACGCCGTCGAGGCGGTGCAGTGGGTGACCGAGCATAACGCCAAGTCGGTGCGCCTCGTAACCGCCGACTGGCATATGCGCCGCGCCGCGCTGGAGATCGCGCGCGAATTTCCCGATGACGTGCGGCTGGAACTGGACGGCGTACCTTCGCATCCCAGCCTGAGCACGCTGTTTCTCGAATATCACAAGCTGCTGGCCCGTGCCGCGCTCAACCTCTGGGAAGCCCTGCGATGAATTCCGAAAGGGCGAACCCGCTCGACGTTGTGCGTTCTCTGTTGTTCTATGTCGTGTTCTATCCGGGCACGATCGTGATGGTGACCGCCTGTTTCGTGGGGTCGCTGTTCGGCGAGGAGTCGCTGCGCCGCGCCGTGCGCGGCTGGGGCCTGTTCCACCGCTGGTGCGCCCGCTGGCTGCTCGGAATCCGCCTTGTCATCGAAGGGGAACTGCCCAACGAGGGCGTGCTCGTCGCGATCAAGCACGAGAGCTTTTACGAGGCGATCGACCTGCCCGCGCAGATGCAGCGTCCGGCGCCCTTTCCCAAGGCGGAACTGGCCGAAATCCCCGGCTGGGGATGGGCCTTGCGCCGCTATGGCGCGGTCGTGGTGGAGCGTGGCGAAGGCGCCAAGGCTCTCCGCACCATGGTGTCGAGCGCACGTGGTCTAGCCGCGCAGGGGCGCCCGCTGGCGATCTTCCCCGAAGGCACCCGCGTGAAGACGGGCGAGCGGCCGCCGCTGCAGTCGGGCTTCGCGGGTCTCTACAAGCTGCTGGGGCTGCCGGTGGTGCCGGTGGCGGTCGATAGCGGGCGGCTCTACCACCGCCGCTGGAAGAAGCCGGGGACCATCACCCTGCGCGTCGGTGAACGCATCGCTCCCGGCCTCCCGCGAGACGAGGTCGAGGCGCGCGTCCACGCCGCGATCAACGCGCTGAATATCTAGAGTGCCGCGCTGACCCGGACGGTCTGCGAGAGCATTTCCACCTCGCCGAAGCTGGAGAGGAACGAGACGTCCGCCGCGTCGCGCCCGACGCCGATCTTGGCGACGCGGTCGGGCGTCGTCATGCCGGTGGCATCGACGAGGTGCCAGGCGCCGTCGAGGAAGACTTCGGCGATGGCGTGGAAATCCTGCGGCTCGACGCCGATGCCGTAGGCACTTGCGAAGCGGGCCGGGATGGCACTGGCGCGGACCAACGCGATCATCAGGTGCGCGTAGTCGCGGCAGACACCCTTGCGGCTCTGGAACGTGTCGGCGGCAGTGGTGAAGGCGTCGCTGGAGCCTGGTTCGTAAGTCAGCGTGCCAGCGATCCAGTCGCGGATCGCGCCGACGCGCGCGCCTCCCTGCAATCCGGCGAACTCGCTCTCCACGAAGTCGTGGAACGTGTCGGAGGTGCAGTAGCGCGAGGGCATCAGGTAATCGACCGTCTCGCCCGGGAGCCTGTGCGGGGGCACGGCCGGGAGCCCGTCCACCGGGGCGAGGAAGCGATCGACCTCTACCGTGGCCTCGTAGCGGACCGTCAGCGGCGCGGAGGTGCGCAGCCAGATGCGTTCGCCGATGCAGGCCTGCGCGGGAACGCGGGCGAAATGTTCGAGCGGCGGCAGCTCGATGTGAGCGTGCAGAACGCGCTGCTCGGGGATGATCGCCGCCTCGATCTGGAGCAGGACGTCGACGGGGCCGGGCACGGCGTATTCAAGCATGGTCTGGATGGATAGCTGCATGGCGTCGGGCTCTCGAGCAGGAGGTTCGCCCGCTCAAAGCACGAGATGCCCGGTAGCTCCAAGCCCCAATAGACAAAGTGGCCGTCATCCCCGCCTTCGCTGGGATGACGTGCTTTACCGGCCTTCGTGATCCCCGCGGCCGAAGTCCGGCCGCGCGTCGTCCTGGCCTTCCTCGATGATCGAGCGGCGGATCGCGCGCGTGCGAGCGAAGGTATCGAACAATTGCTCGCCGTCGCCGACGCGGATCGCGCGCTGGAGGGCGGTCAGGTCCTCGGTGAAGCGCTGGAGCATCGTCAGCACCGCGTCCTTGTTGGACAGGAACACGTCGCGCCACATCGTCGGGTCGGAAGCGGCGATGCGGGTGAAGTCGCGGAAGCCGCCGGCCGAATACTTGATGACCTCGCTCTGCGTCACGTCTTCCAGATCGGAGGCCGTGCCGACGATGGTGTAGGCGATGAGGTGCGGCAAGTGGCTGGTGACCGCGAGCACGAGATCGTGGTGCTCGGGCGTCATGATCTCGACGTTGGCGCCCAGCGCTTCCCAGAAGCCGACGAGCTGCGAGAGCCGCACCATGTCTACCTTGGCGGGCGGGGTGACGATGCACCAGCGGTTACGGAACAAGTGCGCGAAGCCTGCGTCCGGCCCCGAGTTCTCGGTGCCGGCGACGGGGTGGGCGGGGATGACGACGTGGTCGGGCAGCGCTTTGCCCAATGCCTTGGCGATGGCCTGCTTGGACGAGCCGACGTCGCTGACCAGCGCGGTCGCGGGCAGGGCGCCGCGCACCTGCTCGGCGGCGATGCCCATCGCGCCCGGCGGCACGCAGAAGATCACGAGATCAGCCTCGCGCACCGCTTCGCTGACGGTGGCGCAGACCTTGTCGACGAGGCCGCGTTCGGTGGCGCGGGCGCGGTGGTCGGGGCTGAGGTCGAAGCCGGTGGTGCGCGCGTCGGGCAGGAACTCGCGCACGGCGAGGCCGATCGAGCCGCCTTGCAGGCCGAGCCCGATGATGGCGATTTTCGCGAAGCTCATTTCGCGGCTTCCGCCATTTCGCGCAGCGCTTCGGCGATCGCGTCCATGTCGGCGCTCTTGCCGATGGTGATGCGCAGCGCCTGAGGCAGCCCTTGGCCGGGCAGCCAGCGTACGATGTAGCCGCGATCCGCGAGGCCCTCGAACGCCGCTTCGGCGGTGAGGGCGCCTTCGAACAGGGTCAGCACGAAGTTCGCCTGGCTGGGCAACGGGCGCAGGCCGTGGTTTCCGAGCGCCTCCAGCTTCGCGACGAAACGGGCGCGCTCGTCGCGGTTGTGGATGCGGCTGGCTTCGACGAATGCGGCGTCGGCCAGCGCGGCCTCGGCCATCGCCTGTCCGGTGGAGGCGACGTTGAACGGCCCACGGATGCGGTTAAGCGTGGCGATGATGTCCGGTGCACCGGTGCCCCAGCCGATGCGTTCGCCGGCAAGGCCGAAGATTTTGGAGAAAGTGCGGGTGACGAGCACGTTGTCGTGCGCGGCGGCCAGCGCCAGCGCGCCGTCCTCGTCCTCGGGCGCGACGTATTCGCCGTAGGCCTGGTCGAGCACCAGCAGCACGTCGGAGGGCAGGGCGGCGTGCAGGCGCGCGATCTCGCCCTTGGGAAGATAGGAGCCGGTCGGGTTGTTGGGGTTGGCGACGAAGACCACGCGGGTCCGCTCCGTCACCAGCGCCAGCAGCGCATCGACATCGGTGCCGTAATCGGCATCGGGTGCGACAACCGGCGTTGCGCCGCAGCGGCGGGCGGCGATGTCGTAGACCGAGAAGCCGTAGCGCACGTAGATCACCTCGTCGCCGAGGCCCGCATAGCCCTGCGCCGCAAGGTTGAGCAGTTCGTCCGAGCCCGTGCCCATGACCACGCGCGGCGGATCGATGCCGTGGCGCGCGCCGATCGCGGTGCGCAAGGCGGTGCTGTCGGGGTCCGGATAGAGCGCGGGCGCGGCGGCCTTCGCGGCCAGCGCGGCCTCGCTGGTGCCCAGCGGGTTCTCGTTGGCGGAGAGCTTGATGAGCGGGCGGCCGTCCTTGCCCTTGGACTTGCCGGGCACATAGGCGTGGATCGCCTCGATCCAGGGCTTGGGAGTCGGGGCTTTCGGAGTGGTGATCGTTTCGCTCATGACGGCCGGCCCCATAACGCACCATGGCGGCTAATGACAGAGCCCGATTGAGCCTCTATTGGGGCTCGGATCATGGCAACCGTGCTCAATCCCCCCATCGAGAACCGCCACCTCGACCTCGACATGCCGCTGCTGCTCGACGGCGGGCAGATGCTGCCCTGCGCGCGCATCGCCTACGAGACCTGCGGCACGCTGAATGCGGCCAAGGACAATGCGATCCTGATCTGCCACGCGCTGACCGGGGACCAGCATGTTGTGTCGAACCACCCCAAGACCGGCAAGCCCGGCTGGTGGGTGCGCATGGTCGGCCCCGGCAAGCCGATCGACACCGACCGTTTCTTCGTGATCTGCGCCAATGTGATCGGATCGTGCATGGGCTCGATCGGCCCGGCGAGCGATGGCCCGGACGGCACGCCCTGGGGGATGCGCTTCCCGGTCATCACCATCCGCGACATGGTACGGGGGCACATCGCTGTGCTCGATTCTCTGGGGATCGACAGCCTTCATGCGCTTGTCGGCGGATCGATGGGCGGGATGCAGGTGCTCAGCCTTGCCGCCAACTTCCCGGAGCGTACGCGCGCGGTGCTGGTGCTGGCCTCGACTGCGCGGCATTCGGCCCAGAACATCGCATTCCACGAAGTCGGGCGTCAGGCGATCATGGCCGACCCCGAATGGCGCGAGGGCGATTACTACGCCTTCGGGAAGGGGCCGGAGAAGGGCCTCTCGGTCGCCCGCATGGCCGCGCACATCACGTACCTGTCGGAAGCGGGCCTGACCGAGAAGTTCGGCCGCCGCCTGCAGAACCGAGAGGAAAAGACCTTCGGCTTCGACGCGGATTTCCAGATCGAATCGTACCTGCGCTATCAGGGTTTATCGTTCACCGACCGCTTCGATGCGAATTCGTACCTCTACATTACCCGCGCGATGGACTACTTCGACCTCGCCGAAGAGCACGGCGGCATGCTCGCCAATGCCTTCGCGAAGTCGAAGGCGCGGTATTGCCTCGTCAGCTTCGATACCGACTGGCTTTATCCCACGGCGGAATCGCGCAATGTCGTCCACGCGCTCAACGCGGCGGGCCTGCCGGTGAGCTTCGTTGAGCTTTCCGCACCGTTCGGGCACGACTCGTTCCTGCTCGACGTGCCCGCGCTCGACCGTGTGGTGCAGGGGTTCATCGGATGATCCAGCTTTCCGACGACAAGACCCGCCTCGACGTGGCGCGCGTGCATGGCTGGCTCGCTTCCAGCTACTGGACGCCCGACATCGCGATCGAACAGGTCGAGCGCCAGATCGCGGGCTCGCACTGTCTCGGGGCCTATCACCCCGAACATGGGCAGGTCGGTTTCGCCCGCATGATCACGGATTACGCCAGCTTCGCTTGGCTCGCCGACGTCTGGGTGGATGAGCCTGCACGCGGGGCGGGCCTCGGCCGCCGCATGGTGCAATGGTTCCTCGACCATCCTGGCTACGAGACGGTGCGCCGTTTCGCGCTGACCACCGCCGACGCGCACGGTGTCTACGCCGCGCTCGGCTTCAATCCGCTGATGCGGCCCGAGCGGCTGATGGAGCGTCTCTCGCCCGCCTTCGCCGCGCAGTTGCAGGTGGCGTCATGACCCCCGCGATGAAGACCGGCCTGCGCCCGGACCTTGCGATCATCGCCGAGAACGTCGCGCTGGATTCCAGCGTGCTCGACGTCGGCTGCGGCGACGGCACCTTGATGCAGGCCCTGCGCGACGGTTCAGGCTGCGCCACGCGCGGCATGGAGATCGACGCGCTGAACGTGGGCGCCTGCGTGGCCAAGGGCCTCTCGGTGATCCAGGGCGATGCCGACAAGGACCTTGCGTTCTATCCCGACAAGTCGGTGGACTACGCGATCCTGTCGCAGACGCTGCAGACGACGATGCGGCCGGACATGGTGCTGGAGGAACTGCTGCGCATCGGCCGCAAGGCCTTCGTCAGCTTCCCGAACTTCGCGCACTGGCGGGTCCGCACCTCGCTGCTGTGGAACGGCCGCATGCCGGTGACGCGGCTGCTGCCGATCGCCTGGTACGAGACGCCCAACATCCACCACCTGACGGTAAACGATTTCCGCGCGCTGCTGCAGGAACGCGGGATCACGGTGGAGGGGCGCTGGTTCCTCTCAGGCGATACCCAGTGCAGCGCGGCGGCGGCGAACTTCCGCGCCGAGCATGCGGTGTTCCTGCTCTCGCGCGGGGGCTGAGCCGCGAGGGTTGCCTTGCTGGGCGAGGCATGATTCTCTCTCGGAGCCGGCGGGCCGGGTTGCCCGCGCTCTTCCGGGAGACGACCCTTGCGAATTGACGCCTCGAAAGCCGTCGGAGCCTATGCCGCGGTGATGACGATGGCGACGGTGTGGCTCGGCCTCACCGCCGTTTCGGCGCCTGCCGCCAAATTCGACACCATCGACGTCCAGCGCATCAACGTGCGCGAACCCGACGGCACCTTGCGCATGACGATCTCCGGCAAGGCCCGCATCCCCGGCCTGATCCTTGGCGGGGTCGAGCATCCGCATCCGAACCGGCAGGAAGCGGGGATGATCTTCTTCAACGATCAGGGCGACGAGAATGGCGGCCTCGTTTTCGACGGCGGGATGAAGAACGGCGTGCCCACAAACGGCGGCAGCCTGACCTTCGATCGCTATCATCAGGACCAGACGTTGCAGATGGTGAGCACCGAGGACGGCAAGGCGCGCCGTGTCATCGTCATCGTCACCGACCGCCCGGACAGGCTGATGGACGTGGCGGCGGGGCGCCGCCTGCGCGACATGGCGCCGGGGCCGGAGCGGGCCCGGCTGCTGGCCGAGGCAGGCTTCGAATCGGCCCGTCGCGTCTGGCTCGGCCGCGATGCGAAGGGTGAGGCGTCGCTGGTGCTGAGCGATGCCGAAGGCCGCCCGCGCCTGACGCTGGGCGTGGGTGCGGACGGGACGCCGGGGGTGAGGCTGCTCGATCCCGCAGGCAAGGTCACCCGCGAGATCAAGTGAGCGTCAGTGCGGCCGCGCTTTCAGCAGCGCCAGTCCGAAGCCGATGAAGAACACGCCGGTCACCCGGTTGAACGCCTGCTTGATCGCGGGGCGCGTGAGGTAGCCCGCCAGCGAACGGCCGCCCAGCGCATAGGCGCAGTACCACCCGGTTTCGATGACGGCGAACGTGCTGAGCAGGATTGCGAACTGCGGCACTTTGGGCAGCGCGGGGTCGATGAACTGCGGGAAGAAGGCTGCCGCGAAGAGGATCGCCTTGGGATTGCTGATGGCGATCGTGAAGCCGCCCCGGAACACCGCGAGGCTCGAAGGAGCGGGCGGCAGTTCGCCCTCGGTGGGGTCGAGCGGTGCCACGGGCGAGCGCCAGGACTTCACCCCGAGGTACACCAGATAGGCCACACCGGCATAGCGCAGCACTTCGAACGAACCCGGGAGCGCCAGCAGCAGCGTCGTCAGTCCGGCGGCGGAGGAACCCATCAGCAGGAAGATCGCGCAGAGGCACCCCGCCATCGCGATTGTGCTGCGCCGCGCGCCCATCTCGACGCTGCGCGACAGGACGTGGAGCATGTTCGGCCCCGGCGTACCGGAAACCACGAAGACGGCGGCGACGAAAAGCCACCAAGTATGAAGCGTCACGGTGCGCAGGTCCTTGCACGGGATTGAAGAAGGCGCGGCTTATGCCCGAGGTGCGGACAAGGCAACACCAGTGGCACAAGCTGCAAGATAATCGCTGCCCTTTCGCTTGACCGGAGCCTGCGCGCCTGCGAGGTGCGCTGCCTTCTGACGGGCAGCCTTGCCGTCCGCAGCTGACAGACCGGCCACGGGCGCAGCATTGCCCCCTCCATGCCGAGCCGGTCGTCCATCCCGTGGAGACGATTCCCGACCAGGCCGACGGCCGCGCATTTGCGCGTCCGGCGACCGTGACCCGAATCGACGAGTATGACATGACCCTGACGACCACGCCCGCGCGCCACGCGGTGCAGCTTATCGACGCCGTCTTTCCCGGAGACACCAACCACCACGGCACCCTGTTCGGCGGCGTTGCGCTGGCGCACATGGACAAGATCGCCTTCCTCGTCGCCGCCCGCCATGCCCGCGCGCCTTTCGTGACGGCGCGTTCGGAGCGCATCGACTTCGAGAACCCCGGCCGCATCGGTGACCTGATCGAGGCGACCGGCCTGATCACCCGCGTCGGCACCCGATCGGTCGATGTCGAAGTGGAACTGGTCGCCGAAAACCCGCTCACCGGCGAGCGCCGCCTTTGCACGCGCGGCCTTTTCGTCCTCGTCGCGCCCAAGGGGCCGGATACGAAGCTCCCGTTCCCGCCGCTGCCCGAGCCCGCGCCTTCGGTCGAGACCGGGCGGCTGCACATGGTCGACATGGTGTTTCCGGCGCAGACCAACCACTACGGCTCGCTGTTCGGGGGAGACGCGCTCAAGATGATGGGACGCGCCGCCTTCATCGCATCGAGCCGCCACATGCGCCGCCCGATGATCATGGGCACGTCCGACCGCATCGATTTCAAGTCGCCGATCCGCGAGGGCGAGATGATCGAGCTGATCTCCGAGGTCGTCATGGCAGGCCCCGATTCGGTGCTCATCCGCGTCGAACTCTGGGCCGAGAACCTGATGAACGGCGAACGCCGCCACTCGGCGACCTCGACCTTCACGATGGTCGTGGTGGACCGGGCGGCGTGATCACCCTCTTCGACATGCTTCCAATTTTCGTCATCCCCGCGAAGGCGGGGACCCAACTGATGCCCGTGCTGGCATGAAGCATCGGGAGATGGGTTCTCGCCTTCGCGGGGATGACGGCGGCATAGTCGCAGGCGATCACATTTCAGCCCATGCTCAGCCCGGAATAGACGCCGAGCTTGTTGCCGTCGGGGTCGCGCAGGTAGGCCCCGAAGGCGCCGCGCGCCTGCGGCTTGGCCTCGGGGGCGCCTTCGTCGGTGCCGCCGTTGGCCAGGCCCGCCGCGTGCCAAGTCCTGACCGCATCCTGATCCGGCGCGTCGAACAGGATCGTGCCGCCATTGCCGTGCGTGCACGCCTCGCCGTCGCGCGCCGGGCCGAGCAGGAATCGCACGCCGCCAAGGTCCCACATCACGATCGGGTACTGGTCCGGCGTCGAGCAGGGTGCGAGGCCCAGCGCACCGAAGGTCGCGTCATAGAACGCGCGGGTTCTGGCAAGGTCGTTCGACCCGAGGCGGATTGACTTGAGCAGCACGGTTTCCTCTCCCTTTCCCGTTTGCGGAGAGAGTGTCGGCGCGCACGGCGGGGGTCAACGAGCGGAGACGCAGGGGCGCAAGATATCGCGCAACGGATGGAGCGCGGACTTATCCACCTGATTCCCGCCTCCGTGAAATGGACGGGGCCGTGCCCTTTCGGCATTCCGGATCGCCATGTGGCACATCTATCAGTTCCCGCTCTGCCCCTTCAGTCGCAAGGTCCGGCTGCTCATGGCAGAGAAGGGCATAGCGTATGAACTCCAGACCGCGCGACCATGGGAAGGCGAGGATCGCCTCTTCGCGATGAACCCGGCCGGACGCACGCCGGTGATCCGTGAAACCGACAAGGGCCTCGTGCTGTCGGACAGTCGCGCGATCTGCGAATACTTCGAGGAGACGGTGGATCGCTATCCGCTGATCAGCGGCACCGCCCAGCAGCGGGCCGAGATCCGCCGCCTGATCGCGATGTTCGACGAGAACTTCTACAACGACGTTTCCGGCCCGCTGCTGCTGGAGCGGATGAAGAAACGCCTCGTGTTCCGCCAGGCGCCCGATGCCAAGGCGTTGCGCGAATCGATGAAGCTGGCGCACGACTACCTCGACTATATCGACTACCTGATCGACAACCGGCCCTGGCTTGCCGGCGCGACGATGACGCTGGCAGACCTCGCGGCGGCGGCGCAGCTGTCTGTGGCGGACTATCTCGGCGGCCTCGACTGGTCGAGCCACGAGCAGGCGCGCGGCTGGTATCTAGTGATGAAGTCGCGGCCCTCGTTCCGGCCGCTGCTGTCGGAGCGCATGGAAGTGATCCAGCCGCCCAGCCACTACGCTGAAGTCGACGCCTGATCGGTTGTGGCACGTTCGTCATTGCGAGCGAAGCGAAGCAATCCAGGGCGGCACTACGCCGCCCTGGATTGCTTCGCTTCGCTCGCAATGACGAAGTGAGATTGAGAAAGCTAACCGGTCCCCGCGAAGGCCGCAGGGACCGGGCTTGCATTACTTGTCGAGGCGAACGGTGCGCTCTTCCTTGGGCACCTGACGCACCGGCACGGCGGCGAGCCACTGCTGGAACGCCTCGTTGTCGATCATGCCGCGCGTGATCTCGGTGCCCTGCTTGAAAGTCGCGAAACCATCGCCGCCTTCCGCGAGGAAGTTGACCACCGTGACGCGGTACGTCGCCGCAGAGTTGAGCGGCTTGCCGTTCAGCGTCAGCGAAACCACGCGGCTGCCCGAGGGACGGCGCATGTCGTACGAGAACTTGAGCCCGGCCGAGGGCGCCAGCGCCTGCTTGTCGCCCGCGTCGTCGAGCCCGTCCTCGATCACCGCGCGGACCTGTGCGCCGGTCAGCGTCATCGTCACCAGCTCGTTGTTGAAGGGCTGCGTCGCGTAGACCTGCCCGAAGGTGACGGTGCCGTCCGGCGCCGGATCGATCGGGGCGCGGATGCCGAAGGGGTTGGTGAAGGCGATCTGCGCGCCCGCAGCCCGGGTGCCCGCGAGCTGCGAATCGGCAACCAGGTTGCCAAGGTCGCCGCCGCTGGCGCTCTCGCTGCTGCCCTTTGCCGCCGGGCCTGACATCTTGCCGACGGGGCGCTGGATCAGCCCGGCTGCATCCTTCACGTAGCCCGCGACATAATCGGCCACGTCCGCGCGCGGCTGGAACTGCGGGTAGGCGGTGGTATTCGGCACATCGCCCCGGCCGCTGGTGTAGCCCGGCGACTGGACGATGACGTTGCGGGCCTTCTTGGCGATGACCTTGTGGCTGGCGGGGTCGATGGTGAGGGTGATGTCGGTCACCAGCTTGCCGTAGACGCCCGCGCTGGTCAGCAGGATCGGCGAGCCGTCGCCCGACTGGCCGTACTGGCACACGTACTGCCAGTGCGTGTGCCCCGAGACGACGAGATCGACGCCGGGGTTCAGCTTGTCGAGGATCGGCTGGATGTCGCCCGCGAAGCCCTCGCACGAATTGGGGTCCTTGGCAGCCGTCTTGCCGCCCTGGTGGATCAGCACGACGACGGCGTCGGCGCCCTCGGCCTTGAGCACGGGAATCGCCTTGTTGATCGCCTCGGCCTCGTCACCGAAGGTCAGTCCCTTGACCATGTCGGGCTGGACGAGCGTGGGGATCGACTTGAGCGATAGGCCGACGAAGCCGATGGTCACTTTGCTCGCGCCCTCACCGAAGGTCTTCAGGCCGGTGGCGGGGAACAGTGTGGTGCCGTCGTCCCTGTAGGTCGCAGCGGCGAGGTACTTGTAGCTGGCGCCCTTGAACTGTTCGAGCTGGCAGGGCTGGAGGCGCGTGTTCTTCTCGCAGCCGCCGTTCTGGAGGCGCTGGAGTTCCTTCCAGCCGCGGTCGAACTCGTGGTTGCCGACCGCGTTGAACTCCAGGCCGATGCGGTTCATGACGCCGACCGCCGGCTCGTCGAGGTGGAGCGAGGAGGCCAGTTGCGAGGCGCTGGTCAGGTCGCCTGCCGCGACGACGACGTTGTTCGGGTGTTCGGCCTTGAGCGAATCGACCGCCGAAGCCAGCCACGCGCCGCCGCCTGCGGGCACGTTGACAGTCTTGCCGTCAGGACCGGGTGCCTCGACCGAAGCCTTGGGCGGCTCCAGCGCGCCGTGGAAGTCGTTGATGGCGATGATGCCCACTTCCACCGGGGCGGCCGCCGTGACGGGCGCTCCCGGGCGGGTTGCCTGCGGTGCAGCGCAGGCGGCGGTGAAAGCGAGAGCGAGGAGCGGCAGAGCGCGTAGACGGGGGGAAGTCATGACCCGGTTCTATCGCACTGCAATATGACGGGCCAAGGGACAATTTCGCCGACGGCCTGTGCGAATTGTCAGCGCACCTGATCCTCCAGCGCATGCATGGCGTCGTCGGACAGGCCGAAATGGTGGCCTACCTCGTGGATCACCACATGCGCGACGAGGTCTTCCAGATCCACCTCGGTCTCGCACCATTCGGCGAGAAGGGGTTGGCGATAGAGCGTGATGCGCGGCGGGAATTCGCCCGAGATCCACACCGAATCGGTGTCCATCGACCGGCCGTGATAGAGTCCGGTCAGTTCCCAGGCATCCTCGATGCCCATGGCGCCCAGCGTTTCCTCGTCCGCGAATTCCTCGATGTGGACGGTGATCCCGTCGAGGTGCTGCGCGAAGGGCGCAGGAATCCGCGCGAAGGCGGCGTGGGCGAGGCGCTCGAACTCGGCGGCGGAGGGGGGAGGGCCGAATGTGCGGGTCATGGGTGGAGGTATGCCCACCCCCGGCCCCTCCCGCAAGCGGGGGGGGGCAACACAGGATCGCCCTCCCGCAGGCGGGAGGGCCGGCAGGCTCGGCGGTTTACCGCCTAGCCGGACGGGGTGGGCATCACACCATCCACACCCGCATCGTCCCGCATTCTTGCGAAACCGCCGCCATTCTGCGACCAAAACACGCATGGTTCCGGCAATCTTCGGCCTCTCCGGCCTGACCCTCGGCGACGACGAACGCGCCTTCTTCCGCGACGCCGATCCGGCGGGCTACATCCTGTTCGGCCGCAACGTCGAAAGCCGCGCGCAAGTCCGCGCCCTGACCGACGAACTGCGCTCCATCCACGGGCGCGAGCACCTGTTCGTCTGCATCGACCAGGAAGGCGGCCGCGTCGCGCGAATGAAGCCACCGACCTGGAGCGCCTACCCGCCCGGCGAAGCCTTCGACCGGCTCTACGATCTCGCCCCCGCCAGCGCCATCGAGGCGGCGCGGGTGAACGCGCAGGCGCTCGGCCTCGACCTTGCCGAAGTCGGCGTCAGCGTCGACTGCCACCCCTCGCTCGACGTGCGCCAGCCGGGCGCGCACGACGTGATCGGCGACCGCGCGCTGGGCGCCGAGCCGATGCGGGTGGCGGCGCTGGGCCGCGCGATCCTCGACGGCTTCGCGCGATCGGGCGTCGCGGGCTGCATCAAGCACATCCCCGGCCACGGCCGCGCGATGGCGGACAGCCACAAGGAACTGCCCACCGTCACTGCCTCCGCCGAGGAACTGGAACTCGACCTCGCCCCGTTCCGCGCGCTGGCCAAGGCGCCGATCGGGATGACCGCACACGTGCGCTACACCGCGTGGGATGCCGAGAACCCTGGCACCCTCTCGCCTTTCGTGATCGGCGAGATCATCCGCAAGACCATCGGTTTTTCGGGTCTGCTGCTGACCGACGATCTCGATATGCAGGCCCTTTCCGGCAGCGTGCCGGAACTGGCGGCGCAGGCGATCGCGGCGGGCTGCGACATCGCGCTCAACTGCTGGGCGAAGATGGACGACATGGTCGGCATCGCCAAGGCCCTGCCGGTCATGGCCGAGGAAGCCGCCGCCCGTCTCGACCATGCGCTGGCCGGAACCGGCCCCGCGACAGCGGCCGATCACGCCGAACTGCTGGCGAAGCGCGACGCCCTGCTGGCGCTGCGGGCGGCCTGACGTGGCCAGTAATCCCGGCCTCTTCGACGACTGGGACGGCGAGGACCGCCAGGGCGCTCAGGCCGACAAGCTGTACCTCGAGATCGACGGCTGGGAAGGGCCGCTCGACCTGCTGCTCGACCTCGCGCGGCGGCAGAAGGTAGATCTGCTGCGCATCTCGATCCTCGAACTGGTCGATGCCTACCTGACGTACATCGAGGAGGCCGAGGCGCTGCGGCTGGAACTGGCGGCCGATTACCTCGTGATGGCGGCGTGGCTGGCTTATCTGAAGTCCGCGCTGCTGCTGCCGCGCGACGAGCAGGAGGACCCGAGCCCCGAGGAAATGGCCCTGCGCCTGCAGATGCGCCTGCAGCGCCTGGGTGCGATGCGCGAGGCTGCGGCGCGGCTGATGGGGCGCGACCGGCTGGGGCGCGATGTGTTCGAACGGGGTGCGCCGGAGGGCCTGCGCGTCGATCGCAAGTCGCGCTGGCAGGTCGAGTGGTTCGACCTCGTAAGAGCTTACGGGGACGTGAAAATCCGCTCACAGCCGGTAGTGCACATGGTGCGCGAGCGGATGGTGATGACGCTCGACACCGCGATCGCCCGGGTCGCCTCGATGCTCGGCGTGGCGATCGACTGGATGGAACTGCGCGACTTCCTTCCGGCAGCGCATGGTAGCTGGGAAAGCCCGCAATTGCGCCGTTCCGCGCTGGCCTCGAGCTTCGTCGCGGCGCTCGAACTGGCCCGTACCGGCAAGGCCGAACTGGCGCAGGACGAGACGTATGGCCCCCTGCGCCTAAGGGCACTCAAAGGCACTCAAACGTGACACAAGACGTCCAAAGCGCCCCCGACGATGTCCTTCGCGCCGTCGAGGCGACCCTCTTCGCCTCCACCGAACCGCTTACTGCGGATCAGGTCGCGCTCCACCTCGGTTTCGGCGAGAAGGGCGGCGAGGTCCGCCCTGCGCTCGCCGATCTGCAGCGCCACTACGAGCGACGCGGCATCCACCTCGTCGAGCGCGGCGGGCGCTGGCATTTCGAGACCGCGCCCGACCTTGCCCACTTGCTCCGCCGCGAGAAGGAGGACGTGCGCCGCCTCAGCCGCGCCGCCACCGAGGTGCTGGCGATCGTCGCCTACCACGAACCCGTCAGCCGCGCCGAGATCGAGGCGATCCGCGGCGTCCAGACCGCCAAGGGTACGCTCGACGTGCTGATGGAGGCGGGCTGGGTGCGCGTCGCCGGTCGCCGCGAGGTGCCGGGGCGGCCGGTGATCTACGCGACGACGCCCGCGTTCCTCGACCACTTCGGGCTGGGCTCGCTGAAGGAACTGCCGGGCATCGACGAATTGCGCGCGGCGGGCCTGCTCGACCCGGTTGACGAAGACATGATCGAGACGGCGCTGGGCAGCAAGAATCCTCGCATACCGGACAACGGGGATTCCGAAGATGACTGACGTGCGACCGGTGAAGGACATAACCATGACGGGCTGGCAACTTGGCATCAAAGCGCCTACATGCCCCCTATGACCGGTCGGAATCGACCGCGCTTTTGGAGTTGAGGTTATGGGTAGCTTCTCGATCTGGCACTGGCTGATCGTTCTCGTGATCGTGCTCGTGCTGTTCGGACGCGGCCGCGTTTCGGAAATCATGGGTGACTTCGGCAAGGGCATCAAGAGCTTCAAGGACGGCATGAACGAGGAAGAGGCCAAAAAGGCCCAGGAAGCCTCGGCTCCCGCCGCCCAGATCTCGTCGCAGAAGGCCGATCCGGCGCCGACCGCGACCGAAGTGAAGAACGAACAGGCCTGAGCGCTCGGGGCTGATCGGGGATGTTCGACGTCGGTGCATCCGAACTGTTGATGATCGTCATCGTGGCGGTCGTCGTCATCGGTCCCAAGGACATGCCGATGGCGCTGCGCACGGCTGGCCGCTGGATCGGCAAGATGCGCAAGATGTCGAACCATTTCCGGTCCGGCATCGACGCCATGGTGCGTGAGGCCGAACTGGAGGAAATGGAGCGCAAGTGGCGCGAGCAGAACGAGGCCATCATGAAGGCGAGCCCGCAGCTCCCCTCGATGAACCCTTCTGCCGACGACATGAAGGCGCCCGCCTTTTCGGAGCCAGTTGCGGAGGTTGCCGTGGCTGGTGACACGGAAACGCCCAAGGCCGAAGCGCCGAAGCAGGCTGAATTCCACTTACCCCCGCCGCCGCCTTGAGGCGAAATGACATGAGTTCCAATCACCTTCGTCATTGCGAGCGTAGCGAAGCAATCCAGGGCCACGAAGACCGTCCTGGATTGCTTCGCTACGCTCGCAATGACGATTTGGGGTCAGGCCCTCCCGCCTCGCACTCTGGCCTGAGGCCGAAATAAATGCAGCCCTTCCGCATTTCCGACATCGACGACACCCAGGCGCCGCTACTCGATCACCTGATCGAGCTTCGGGGCCGTCTGCTGCGTGCCTTCATGGCTTTCGCGCTGGCCTTCGCGGTGTGCTTCTACTTCGCGGGCGACATCTTCGCGTTCCTCGTCCGCCCGCTGACCGAGGCGTTCCCGCCCGGACAAGGCAAGCTGATCTACACCAAGCTCTACGAGGCGTTCTTCGTCGAGGTGAAGATCGCGATGTTCGCGGCGTTCTTCGTCAGCTTCCCGGTGATCGCCAACCAGATCTGGCAGTTCGTGGCGCCCGGCCTCTACGCCAAGGAAAAGAAGGCGTTCCTGCCGTTCCTGATCGCGACGCCGGTGCTGTTCACGATGGGCGCGGCGCTGGCCTACTACGTGGTGATGCCCACCGCGTTCCACTTCTTCCTCACGTTCGAGGGGCAGAAGGGCGGCCTCAAGCTGGAGGCGCTGCCGGGCACGGGCGACTATCTCGCGCTGGTGATGCAGTTCATCCTGGCGTTCGGGATCAGCTTCCTGCTGCCGGTGCTGCTGATGCTGCTCAACCGGGCGGGCATGGTGACGCGCGCGCAGTGCGTGGGCGCGCGGCGCTATGCGATCGTCGGTATCTTCATCGTCGCCGCCGTGGCGACCCCGCCGGACGTCGTCTCGCAACTGCTGCTGGCGGTGCCGCTGCTGCTGCTGTTCGAAGGCACGCTGGTCCTGATGTGGTTCACCGAACGCCGCGACGCCAAGGACCGCGCGCGCGAGGAAAAGGCCGTCGAGGAAGCGGCCAAGGCTGCCGGACACGCTGCGGCGGAGTAATGGGCGGCGGAGTGACGCCGGGCTCGCTTGCCAGCGTCCTCGATATTCCACTATATTGGGGCGAAAGGTGCGTGTGATGAACAAGCCCATGACCCTCAATGTCCGGATCGGCGGCGCGCTGGGCGACTTCGTGGCCGCCAACGTGGGCGAGCATGGCTCCTACGAAAACGTCAGCGAATATGTCCGCGACCTGATCCGGCGGGACAAGGCGCGGCTCGAAGCGGAGCAGTTCCAGCGGCTCGAAGCTGAACTGCACCGGGCGTTCGCCGCGCCCGAATCGAGTTATGCTCCGCTGGATGCGGAAGCGGTGATCGCACGCAATCGCCCCAGTTGAGATGGCGGCTGAAATGGCCGGCTTCACGGTCTCTGCGATCGCCGGCCGGCGGCTCGACGAAATCTTCGTATATACACGCGACACATGGGGCGAGGCGCAGGCGGAAGCCTATATTCGCGGCCTGTTCGCCTGCTTCGAGCGGATCGCGCGGCGCGGCCAGCCATGGCGCGCGATTCCGGTCGAATTCGGCTTGGACGGCTATTACTGCCGCCATGAGCATCACTACGTCTACTGGAGGCTACTTGGTCACGATACCGTCGGCATCGTCACCATCCTGCACGAACGGATGCACCTGATGGACCGCTTTCGTGAAGACAGCGGAGCCTGAAGGTTACCGCCGAACCCCGGCCTTGCCGCCGTCCTGCGCGGCGGACCACGCCAGCCGCCCGCCGATCCAAGTCTCCAGCACATGCGTTCCGCGCAAAGCCTGCGGGGCGGCGGTCATCGGGTCTTCGTCCACGAACAGGAAGTCCGCGCGCATGCCCGGCGCGATGCGGCCGAGGCGGTCCTCGGCGAACAGCGAGTAGGCCGCGCCGGTGGTGTAGGCGCCCAGCGCCGCCTCGCGGGTCAGCACTTCCTGCGGCTGCCAGCCGCCGGTGGGCTGGCCGTCCGCACCGGTGCGGCTGATCGCCACCGCCAGCCCCTCGAAGGGATGCGCGGGCTCTACGGGCGTGTCGGAGCCGAAGGCCAGCTTCGCACCGGTCGCCGCGATCGACTTCCATGCATAGGCGCCCGCCAGCCGCTGCGGACCGAGACGCGCCTCGGCCATGACACGGTCCGAGGCCTCGTGCTGCGGCTGCATGCTGGCGATCACGCCGTTGCGGCCGAAGCGCGGGATGTCGGCGGGATCGACCACTTGCGCATGCTCGATGCGCCAGCGGCGGTCGCCCTTGTAGGTCTGCGACAGTTCCTCGATCGAATCGAGCACCGTGGCATTGGCCTCGTCGCCGATGGCGTGGACCGCGACCTGAAAGCCGTCCATCGCCGCGCGGCTCATCAGATTGCCGATCTGCGTCTGGCTCATCTGCGGCAGGCCCTTGGTGCTGGCGTCGTCGGAGTAAGGCGCCTTGAGCCATGCCCCGCGCGAGCCCAACGCGCCGTCGAGGTAGAGCTTCACGCCGTTCATCTTGAGCCGGTCGTCGTCGATCCACGGCGTGGGGCCGGGGCCGCCGATCAGCGTCATCGCCTCGATCCCGCCCGCGTAGGCGACCACGCGCATGCGCAGCTGGTGCTTGTCGGAGGCGCGGCGGAAGGTCTGCCAGTCCTCGATCGAGGTGCCCATGTCCGCCACGGTGGTGACGCCCGCGGCAAGGAACTGCAGCTGCGCCTCGCCGAAGGCGGTGTCGGCATCCTCGGGGCGGGGCTTGGGGCGCTTCTTCTCGACGAGCGCGGTGGCGGCGTCGACCAGCACGCCCGCCGGGGCCTTGGAGCCTGCGATGCGCAGCACTTCGCCGCCCGCCGGGTCGGCGGTGGACGAGGTGACGCCCGCTGCGGCCAGCGCGGCGGAGTTGGCCCAGCCGGCGTGCCCGTCGATGCGGGTGAGCCAGGCGGGCTTGCCGCCGGTCACCGTGTCGAGTTCGGCGGCGGTGGGCATGCGGTCCAGTCCCCAGCTCGCCTGGTTCCAGCCGCCGCCGAGGATCCACGGCGCCTCGGGATGCGCGGCGGTCCATGCGGCGATGCGCGAAAGGGCCTCGTCGAGCGACTTCGCCATCGACAGGTCCAGCGTCATCTTCGCGAAGCCGGTCGCCATGACGTGGCCATGCGCATCGATCATGCCGGGCACGAGGATGCGGCCCTTGCCGTCGACCTTATAGTCCACCTTCTTGGGTCGCTTGTCGCCCTTGTGGAAGACTTGGGCGATCTTGCCCTGCGGGTCGATCAGGAAGCCCTCGAAGCGCTCCACGCCGCCCTTGCCGTCAGGGGTGATGCCCTCGACGTTGTCCACCAGCACATCGGCGACGGCGGGAGTTGCCAGCACCGTACCCGAAAGCAGCGTGGCCGCTGCCGCAATCCATGACTTCACGATTTACCCTTCTGGGGGAGCCGCTTGATGATGGCGCTCGTATCGAGCCGCCCGCCGCCCGTGGCCTGCACGTCGGAGAAGAACTGATCGACCAGCGCCGCCACCGGCAGCGAGACGCCCAGGCCCCGGCCTTCCTCGAGGCTGAGGCCCAGATCCTTGCGCATCCAGTCGATCGCAAGGCCGAAGTCGAATTCGCCCGCGTCCATGGTCTTCCAGCGGTTGTCCATCTGCCACGACTGCGCGGCGCCGCCCGAAATCGCCTCGTAGACTTTGTCCATGTCGAGGTGCGAGGCCTGCGCGAAGCGCACCGCCTCCGCCAAAGCCGCGACGTTGCCGGCGATGCAGATCTGATTGGCCATCTTGGCGATCTGGCCCGAACCCGCCTTGCCGACGTGGACGATGCGGCTGGAGTAGCTCTCCATGATCGGCCGGGCGGCTTCGAGCGCATCGTCGCGCCCGCCGCACATCAGGGTGAGGGTGCCGTTCTCCGCGCCGATCTGCGATCCGGTCATCGGCGCGTCGACGCAGTGGATCTTGAGGTCGCGCGCCTCGACCGAAATCTGGCGGGCGATGCGCGCCGAGACGGTGGTGTGGTCGATGAAGGTGCCGCCGCGCTTGAGCATGCGGAACACCCCGTTGGGGCCGAGCACGACGTCGGCAAGGTCGTCGTCGTTGCCGACGCAGGTGATGACCACGTCGGCGTCCTGCGCCGCGTGGGCCGGGTTGGCGGCGATGCGGTGGGCGAGGCCGGGGTTGGCGTCGCGCCACTTGCGTGCGCGCTCGGGCGTGCGGTTGTAGATCGTCAGTTCGTGCCCGGCCTGCGCGATGTGGCGCGCGATCGCGCCGCCCATGGTGCCGAGGCCGATCATCGAGACCTTGCGCGGGGGTACGGCCGGGGCGGCGGGGGCTTCGGAGGCGGTCTCTTCGGTCATGGCCCGTTCTTAGCGCCTTTTGGCCAAAAGCAAACCGCCATAGGCGCCGTCATGAGGCGACTTTGCTTTCCATCCGTCGCCGTTTCCGGTAGGCGCGCGGGTCTATGGACCAGACTTTGCTCAACATCGCTCCCGCGGGCCTCGAAGACGCCCCGCTGACCGCAGCCGACGTACGCGCGGCGGGGATGCGAATTTCGGGCAAGGTCGTGCGCACGCCCACGCTCTACAGCTCCACGCTGAGCGCGATCACCGGCGCCGACATCTGGCTCAAGTTCGAGAACCTGCAGTTCACCGCCGCCTACAAGGAGCGCGGCGCGCTCAACGCGCTGCTGCTGCTGACCGAGGAGCAGAAGGCGCGCGGCGTCATCGCCGCCTCGGCCGGCAACCACGCGCAGGGCCTGAGCTACCACGGCACCCGCCTTGGCGTGCCCGTCACCATCGTCATGCCCAAGACCACGCCGACGGTGAAGGTCATGCAGACCGAGAGCGTGGGCGGCAAGGTCGTGCTCGAAGGCGAGAGCTTCGACGAGGCCTATGCCCACGCCCGCAAGCTGGAGGGCCAGCTGGGCCTTACGTTCGTCCACCCCTTCGACGACCCGCACGTCGCCGCCGGACAGGGCACCGTCGCGCTGGAAATGCTGGAGGACGTGCCTGACCTCGACACGCTCGTCCTTCCGGTCGGCGGCGGCGGCCTGTCCACCGGCATGGGCACCGTGGCGCGCGACATCAATCCGGGAATCCGCCTGATCGGCGTCGAGGCGCAGCTCTATCCCTCGATGTACAATCTGCTCAAGGGCACCAGCCTGCCGATCGGCGGCGATACCCTGGCCGAAGGCATCGCGGTGATCGCGCCGGGGCTGATGACCTCGAAGGTGCTGCGCTCGCTGCTCGACGAGTTCCTGCTGGTCAGCGAATCGCAGATCGAGAGCGCGCTGGCGCTGCTGCTGCAGATCGAGAAGACGCTGGTGGAAGGCGCGGGCGCATCGGGCCTTGCCGCCGTGATCAACAACCGCGAGCTTTTCGTCGGCCGCAAGGTCGGCCTCGTGCTGTCGGGCGGCAACATCGACACCCGCCTGCTGGCGAACGTGCTGCTGCGCGACCTCGCCCGCTCGGGCCGCCTCGCCCGCCTCAAGATCGGCCTGCAGGATCGCGCCGGCGCGCTGTTCAAGGTCGCCAAGATCTTCCACGAACACAACGTCAACATCATCGAAGTCTTCCACCAGCGCATCTTCACGCACTTGCCCGCCAAGGGTCTCGTCACCGAGATCGAGTGCGAGGCGCGCGACAAGGAGCAGCTGCAGGCGCTGATCGCCGGGTTGCGCCGCGAAGGCTACGAAGTGAAGCTGGTCGAGACCGACTGATTCGAAAGAGGCTGGCCTTGGGCGATATCGAGGTATATCGTTCGAGGTAACGATTACATCGACCCATCGCCCCGAATTGGTACGGCGATGGGCCGATACCGCCAGTCCGGCGCGATTTCACCGCAGACCGGTCGGTTTTTGTGGTTAAAAGACTCGCAAGACGCTGCAGCGCTATGCATATTTGGGAAAGCAGACGGACATAAGGCCGGCCGCAACGCTAGAGGAAGATCCAGTTAGGTGACGGCTCCCGTTCGATTTCCCCGCTTCTTCGTGACGAGCCCGGCTCCGTGCCCGTACCTGCCGGGCCGTAGCGAGCGGAAGGTATTCACCGAACTCAAGGGACCGCACGCCGATTCGCTGAACGATGCGCTGGGTCGTATCGGCTTCCGTCGCAGCCAGACTGTCGCCTATCGCCCCTCCTGCATCGACTGCAACGCCTGCGTCTCGGTGCGCGTGGTCGCCTCCGAATTCCGCGCCTCGCGCACGCAGAAGCGCACGCTGGAGGCGCATTCGGACCTTGTGGCCACCGTCTGCCGCCCCTGGTCCACCAGCGAGCAGTTCGAACTGCTCCAGCGCTATCTCTCGGTTCGTCATCCCGAAGGCGGCATGACGACGATGGACGAGGTCGATTTCGCCGACATGGTGGAGCACACGCCCGTCACCAGCTACGTCATCGAATACCGCGAACCCTCGATCGACGGCGTCGTGCCGGGCCGCCTCGTCGGCGCCTGCCTGACCGACCGCCAGTGCGACGGCCTGTCGATGATCTACTCGTTCTACGATCCCGATAGCGAGCGGCAAGGGCTGGGCAACTACATCATCCTCGACCACATTCGCCGCTCGCAGGACATGGGCCTGGGCTTCGTCTACCTCGGCTATTGGGTTGAGGGTTCGGCCCGCATGCAATACAAGGTGCGTTACCGCCCGATGGAGAAACTCGGCCGCGCCGGGTGGGAACGCATCGACACCGCTGAACACGACCGCCTGATCGCCGCAGCCGTCTCAACCCCCCGTTGCGACGCCGCCGCGACCGGTCCCAAGGACGGGATGCCCTCTGTCACCAAGGGGTGAGGGGCAAGCTGGTCACGCACGGCTGATTGACCACTATTGTCGGGCATATGGTGGGAAACCGGTGGATTCGGAATTTCAGGTATGAATAGATATCTTCCGAAAGCTTCTTCAGAAAATTTTGTTACAAGGAAGCGTCGCGTTGTGATCTGAGGTCTAAGTTATTCAAGACTTGGTAAGTCAGAATGGCCGATAGTTATTTCGATTGTCATCAATTTTTACTGATGGGTCGTTATAATGATTTCATTTTATCATGTTGGTCAGCATAACGATTGAGATTATGCGATTGCAGCATAAAGCCGTTGACTGTTTGGGTATCTCGCTCGATTAGATGTTCAATCGGAAGCAGTGGACCGAGCCGAGCCTTCGCGAGGCAGGGATTTCTGTCTCGAAAGCACATGATTCACGCGGGTGATCTGGATGAAAATTGCCGTCTTCGGCTTAGGCTATGTTGGGTTGTCGAACGCAGTGCTATTGGCGCAGCACAACGAGGTTGTTGCCGTCGACATATCGCCCGAGCGGGTTGAAATGCTCAATGCCCGAAAGTCGCCGATCATAGATGCGGAAATCGAGGATTTTCTTGCGACAAGAAATCTCAATCTCACGGCGACCCTGGACCCTGCGGAAGCCTTGATTGGAGCGGACTACGTCATTGTCGCGACACCGACCAATTACGATGCCGAGACCAACAAGTTCGATACCTCCTCTGTCGAGGTGGTCATTCGTACCGCGATCGCAGAGAGTTCGACCAGCACGATCGTCGTGAAATCGACGATTCCGGTCGGTTTCGTCGATGATGTCCAAGCGAAACTGGGCACCTCGCAAGTCATTTTCAGTCCTGAATTCCTGAGGGAAGGCAGGGCGTTGTACGACAACCTGCACCCTTCGCGCATCATCGTCGGAGAGCGTTCCGAACGCGCGAAGGTTTTCGCGGAACTGCTGCTGGAAGGTGCCGAAAAGAAGGATGTCGACCTGCTTTTCACGAATGCTCGTGAAGCCGAGGCGATCAAGCTATTCGCGAACACGTATCTTGCGATGCGAGTCGCCTTTTTCAACGAACTGGACAGCTATGCCATCGCCGGCGGCATGGACACGCGCCAGATAATCGACGGCGTCGGATTGGATCCGCGTATCGGCAGTCACTACAACAACCCGAGCTTCGGTTACGGCGGTTACTGCCTGCCGAAGGACACCAAGCAGTTGCTGGCGAACTACACCGATGTGCCGCAAAACCTGATACGCGCCATCGTCGATGCCAATCGCACCCGCAAGGATTTCCTGGCCGACCAGATCATCATGAAGAGCCCCCGGAAGGTTGGCGTGTTCCGGCTCGTCATGAAGGCAGGTTCGGACAATTTTCGACAGTCCTCGATCCAGGGGATCATGAAGAGATTGAAGGCGAAGGGCATCGAGGTGGTGATCTACGAGCCGGCGATGGAGGCGGATGAATTCTTCGGTTCCAAGGTGTTGCGGGATCTGTCGACCTTCAAGCAGGATTGCGACGTCATCATCGCCAATCGCATGACAACGACGATTGCGGACGTGGCGGATAAAGTATTCACCCGTGACCTGTTCGGTTCCGACTGATCCTTCTGCCTTCTCGGCGCGAACTGCGTAGGGAGCTTCCGTCTTCGGCTATCAAGTAACGATCCGAAGGCATATGGCGTCTTTTCATTTGATAGACAGGTCATCATCCATGACCTTTTGGCGATGGCAGCGCGGTGCAGCAGTTTCGCGTGACGCAGGCGCAGAGCGAGGCGTCCGTCATTTCGGTATGTGGCCTCGTAGCCAGCGGCAGCGCCAGCCATTCGGCATGAACCAAAGGCTCTAACGGCAGCGGCTTGAGGTTCGGAACATCGACTTCATCGAACAGCTGACGGCGCGCCTTGCCAAACTGGCACAGCGCTCGTCGGTCATTGCGATCGGCAAGGCTCTCGGCAATCGCTGCATTGAGCTAGGCGAGGCTGTGGAAGATTCGGTTGCGCAATCGGCCCAAAAGCCAGCGCTCGACGATACCGGCGCAGGCCTCGAGCTTGGCTTTGTCTCGCAGCTTGCGCGGCGGCTTCGGCAAGATCGCCGTACCGTAATCGCGAGCCTATCGGTGCAACTGTGGTTCACCTGGCGATCAAAGTGATAGGCCTTGATCACCGCCACCTTGGCATTGTCGGGCACCAGCAGCTGGGGAACGCCGCCGAAGAAAGCGAAGGCGGCATTTCTGCCTGTGATCCAGTCGGAGAACCGCTCGGTCCATGTCGCGAGGGCAAACGACAGGCTCGATCGTCCATCACGGCGACGAAAATGTGGGCACCGCGGGGCTCACCGGTCCGTCGATCCACCACGATCGGCACCGTACCGCCAGCGCAATCGAGGAACAGCTTCTCGCCGCCGGCATGGCTTTGGCGCATGACCAGCGGCAGGCGGCCAGCGTCGGAACAGATCGCAGAAGCGGCTGTAACGATAACCGTCCGGATGCTCGGCACGGTACTCTTCCCAGAGCACCTGCAGGTTCACGTGTTTGCACTTCAGTTCGCGCGTTACCACCGGCCAATCCGGCTCGGGCAGCTTACGCCGCCCAGGTTTGGCGCCCAAGGCGCCATACAGGCCTCCCTCCAGATTTATGTCGCCAATCTTGGACGGACCCGGCGACTCCAATCCCGAGCGCTCGAAGCGCACGACCATGTCGCGCACTGTGGGCCGAGTAAGGCCGGTCAGCCGGGCGATCTTGCGCATCGGGACACGAGCCTCCCGATGCATTCTCACTACTTCGCGCACATGGCGCATCTTCGGCCTCCTCGTCGGCATCTCCATCCTCCGGCTTCTACGCCGATAGGATGAACCCAACGATCGGGCTTCTCACTCCCTCCCGGGTGGCCGGGCTGACCTCGGAATCCGCAGCCCTCCTGTTACGAAGGGGGCGGCCTGCCTGTCTCTAGGCACAACCGGCACCCGTGATGCCGTCATGGTGCATTGTCGCCGGGCTTTCAGATCAGATGGATTCGCTCGTGGCGCCTGCGTTAACGTGCTTTCTTTGCCTGATTGAGCGCCGCTGCCGCGCGCAACAGTGTCGAGAGAGCGGCCTCGTCGATTGTCGCACCCTCATAAATGTCGATGGCGCGGCGCACGTTGCCGTCGAGGCTGGCGTTGAACAGGCCCGCCGGGTCGGGCACCGAGGCGCCCTTGGCGAACGTCAGCTTCACCGCCGCCTTGTAGGTCTCCCCGGTGCAGACGATGCCGCCGCCCGCGTACCACGTGGGCACGCCGCGCCATTTCCATTCCTCGACCACCTCGGGTAGCGCGGCGTGGACGACGGCCCGCACTCTTGCTAGCGCCTCCCCGCGCCAGTCGCCGAGTTCGGCAATGCGTTCGTCGATCAACTGAGCGGGGGTTTTCGTGTCGGTCATGCTGTCCCGTAGAGTTTCGCTTCATCCGCGCGCCGGTTCTTGAGGCCGGTCATCGGCTTGCCGTCGTTGTAGATCCACTTGCCGAACTGGGCCTGTGCCCCGGCGAAGTCACCCGCCTTGTGCAGCTTGCCCAGCGTCGAACTCGTAATCTTGCCGGTGTTGTAATGAAACGAGACGAGCGCGTCGAACTGGTTCTGCGAGGTCGCGGCCGAACCGATGAAGGCGGCCACTTCCTTCACGTAATCGACCATGTCGACGTCGAAACGCGCATCGCACTGCGCCTGCGTCCAGACGACGCCTTTCCTGACGTCCGGGCCGGTCGAGCCCCAGCCGATCGTCCAGGGCTTGCCGTCGACGCTGCCGGGGTCGGGATAGGCTGCGAAGGTGCCGTCCGCGAGGCGCCTGGCGCAGCCCTCCCACTTCTTGATGAGCTTGGCCCCGGCGGCGCCCAGCACGCGCCCGGTCGCCGCAGCGGGGCTTGCGGGGGCTGCGACCGGCTCGGGGGCGAGGCTTGCGGTCAACGCGCCGGTGGAAAGGTCGATCGCCTTGTCCAGCGCGTTGACTTCGGCCTGTGTGAACGAACGGTCCAGCATCTTGCGGACGGCATCAAAGATCGGCTTGCGATTCATGTACGTGCCCTTTCGCTACAGACGGCGCACGCAGTATCGCGTGCAGAACAACTACACTTCGTGCACCCGAATACGTGTGAATACGGAAATCATACCGCCAGATACGGCCCCATCTCTTGCGGGGTGCGCATGAGGTACATCCACGCCGGTGTTGTAGGAAAGCGGATTCTTGAGGAGGAGCGGCGCTATCCGGAATTGTCATCGAGCCCGAACGCGAAAGGGGCGCCCGGATTGCTCCGGACGCCCCCTCTCGGCGAACTGCCAAACTGGCGAATATCGCCAGCGCTGATCGGATGGATCAGGCGCTGTAGTACATGTCGAACTCGACGGCCGACGGCGTGGTTTCCCAGCGCAGCACTTCGGGCCACTTGAGTTCGAGGTAGGCTTCGATCTGGTCCTCGGTGAACACGCCGCCTTCGAGAAGGAAGGCGTGGTCGGCCGCGAGGGCGTCCAGAGCTTCACGCAGCGAACCGCAGACGGTCGGCACTTCGGCGAGTTCGGCCGGCGGCAGATCGTACAGGTTCTTGTCCATGGCTTCGCCCGGGTGGATCTTGTTCTTGATGCCGTCGAGGCCGGCCATCAGGAGCGAAGCGTAGCACAGGTAGGGGTTGGCCATCGCGTCGGGGAAGCGGAATTCCACGCGCTTCGCCTTGGTGCCCGCACCGTAGGGGATGCGGCACGAGGCCGAACGGTTGCGCGCCGAGTAGGCGAGCAGAACCGGTGCTTCGTAACCCGGGACCAGGCGCTTGTAGCTGTTGGTGGTCGGGTTGGTGAAGGCGTTGAGGGCCTTGGCGTGCTTGATGACGCCGCCGATGAAGTACAGGCAGGTCTCCGACAGGCCGGCGTAGCCGTTGCCGGCGAAGGTGTTCTCACCCTCGTTCCAGATCGAGATATGCGTGTGCATGCCCGATCCGTTGTCCTTCATGATCGGCTTGGGCATGAACGTTGCGGTCTTGCCGTAAGCCTGTGCGACCATGTGCACGACGTACTTGTAGATCTGCATGCGGTCGGCGGTGGTGACCAGCTTGCCGAAGGTCAGGCCGAGTTCGTGCTGGGCAGCCGCCACTTCGTGGTGGTGCTTGTCGCAGGGCAGGCCCATTTCGAGCATGGTGGTGACCATCTCGGCGCGGATGTCCACGGCCGAGTCGACCGGGGCGACCGGGAAGTAGCCACCCTTGGCACGCGGGCGGTGGCCCAGGTTGCCGGTGTCGTATTCCTTGTTGGTGTTGCCCGGCAGTTCGATGTCGTCGATCTTGAAGCCGTTGCCGTCGTAGCCGTCGTAGAACTTCACGTCGTCGAACATGAAGAACTCGGCCTCGGGGCCGACGAACACGGTGTCGCCGAACCCGGCCGACTTGACGAACGATTCCGCACGCTTCGCGGTCGAGCGCGGGTCGCGGGCGTAGAGTTCACCGGTCGAGGGCTCGACGATGTCGCAGAACAGGATCAGCATCGGGGTGGCCGAGAACGGATCGGTGTAGACGGCGTCGAGGTCGGGCTTGAGGATCATGTCCGACTCGTTGATGGCCTTCCAGCCTTCGATCGACGAACCGTCGAACATCAGGCCGTCTTCCAGCTCATCCTCGCCGAGGACGGTCGAAACCATGGTCAGGTGCTGCCACTTGCCCTTGGGGTCCGTGAAGCGAAGATCGACCCACTCGATCTCCTCGTCCTTGATCTTCTTGAGGACGTCCTTTGCACTAGCCATTTTCTTGGTTCTCCAGCGTTACTCTTCCGATCCCGAAAGAGGATAGGGTTGATTTCATTGCGGCAATGCGACGGCCCCCACCGTCGCGGCCCGGTCCTGTGTCGTTACAGCGCGTCGTCGTCGCGTTCGCCGGTGCGGATCCGCACGGCGGTCTCGACGGGGACGACGAAGATCTTGCCGTCGCCGATGCGGCCGGTCTGCGCGGCGTCGGCGATCGCCTCCACCACGCGCTCGGCCAGAGCGTCGGGCACGACGACCTCGAGCTTAACCTTAGGGAGGAAATCCACGACGTATTCGGCGCCGCGGTAGAGTTCGGTGTGGCCCTTCTGGCGCCCAAAGCCCTTGGCTTCGGTGACGGTGATGCCCGAGACGCCGACTTCGTGCAGCGCTTCCTTCACTTCGTCGAGCTTGAACGGCTTGATGATGGCTTCGATTTTCTTCACGCCTGCCTGGACCCCTGCACTTGCACCCGGACTGTATCTTGAGGGAACCGGTCCGGGAACCAGAAGCCTCGCGCGCGATTCCCATCAAGAATCGTGCCAATGCGGTGGCGCTACTGATAGGCCGAGTGTGCGCCTGCGAAAAGACCGCATTTGGGCGATTTACCCGGTCAGTAAACAATCTGTCGCATATGATGCGTCGGATTTGGGAAATGTTGTGTTCAATTTTCAGGCAGTGGGTGCCTGAAAATTGTGCATGAAGTTGTGTGCGGTAGGGGCGGACCCTCCCATTGGTCCATGATGGCTAGCGAAGCAAAGACCCCCGGGGCAGCATATGCTGCCCCGGGGGTCTTTGCTTCGCTAGCCATGACGAATTTGACGGGTTAGAGGCGCAGGCCCGCCGTCTCGTCGAGACCGGCCATGATGTTGAGGTTCTGCACCGCAGCGCCGCTCGCGCCCTTGCCGAGGTTGTCGAGGATCGCGACGAGGCGCGCCTGCGTGCCGTCCTTGGCGCCCAGAACGCGCAGGGTGAGGGTGTCGACAGGCTCCATCGAGGCGCGCAGCAGCAGTTCGTCGGGCTGGTCGGTCTCCACCTTCACGACTTTGCTGCCGGCGTAGAACTCGGCCAGAGCGGCGCGCAGGGCGTCGGGCGATCCGGCTTGCGGCATCATCGAGAGGTGCAGCGGCACCTCGACGAGCATGCCGCGATGGGCGGGCACCACGGCGGGGGCGAAGATCGGATCGTGGCCGATGCCGGTCTGTGCCTTCATCTCGGGCACATGCTTGTGGCCGAGCGCGAGGCCGTAGGCGCGGAAGGCGATGTCGGTGTCGTCCTCGAAGCGCGCGATCAGCGCCTTGCCGCCGCCCGAGTAGCCCGACACGGCGTGACACACGTAGGGCCAGTCGGCAGGCAGCAGCCCGGCGCGCACCAGCGGGGCGACGAGGGCGATGAAGCCGGTGGGGTAGCAGCCGGGATTGCTGACGAAGCGGGCCTGCGCGACCGTGTCATGGCCGACGATCTCGGGAAAGCCGTAAGTCCAACCTGCCGCGACGCGGTGGGCGGAGGAGGCGTCGATCACGCGGGTGCGCGGGTTGGCGATCATGCCGACGGCGGCCTTGGCGGCATCGTCGGGCAGGCACAGGATCACGACGTCCGCGTCGTTCAGCGCCTCGGCCCGCGCGGCGTCATCCTTGCGGCGATCATCGCTGAGCGTGATCAGCGAGAACTCGCTGCGCCCGGCGAGCCGGTCGGCGATTTCGAGGCCGGTGGTGCCTGCCGCACCGTCGATGAAGACGCTGGTGGTCATGCCGCTTCCAGATCCGAGAGAGCTACGTAGCCGACCGCGCCGTCCTCGCCGAGCTGGCCCCAGGACCACTTGCCGGCGATATCCAGCACGTTGAAGGTTTCCCCCGCAGGCAGGTCGGCGATGACTTCCGCATCGTCGCGGCCGAAGACGCGCAGGATCGCGCCGGACTTGAGCGCGCGCGGCATCGGCACGGCATAGTGCGGCACGAAGTAGCGGCCCGCCAGCTTGATGTGGGCAAGGTCGCCGCGCACGGGCAGGCAGCCGGGATCGGCGCTCACGCTGGGGCCGGTCATGGCCAGCATTTTCTGGGACCCCATGCCGTCCGTCTGGTCAGGGCGAGTATACGAATCCACAGATGCCAACGCGGGTGCGTCTCCAAAGTCAAAGATGGGCGCGCCTAGCCGAGACACGGGATTTTCGCAAGGTTACGAGTCGGGACGCCGTCCTTCGCGAGCGAAACGGGCTGCTGAACCTTCCCCTCGTCATTGCGAGCGTAGCGAAGCAATCCAGGGTCGCGCAAACCGCTCTGGATTGCTTCGCTACGCTCGCAATGACGAAGTCAGGTCATCGGTTTTCAGCCGTAGCGCGCTTTCAGCATGTGCCATGCCGCGCGCAGGCCGAGCGCTTCGCCGCCCTTCGGACGGCCCGCCTTCGCGGTGGGGCGCCAGGCGAAGGTGTCGAAGTGCGCCCATTCCACGCCCTTGGGGACGAAGCGGTCGAGGAACAGCGCCGCCGTGCTCGCGCCCGCGAAGCCGCTGGACCCAGCGTTGTTGATGTCGGCGACGTCGGACTTGAGGTACTCGCGGTAGCCTTCGTGCAGGGGGAGGCGCCAGCACGGGTCGTCCACCGTCTTGCCCGCCGCGAGCAGGGCGTCGGCCGTCGCATCCTCGCGGGTGAAGAGCGCGGGCAGGTCGGGGCCGACCGCGACGCGGGCCGCTCCTGTCAGAGTGGCGAAGTCGATGATGAATTCAGGGCCGGCCTCACCCGCGCGGGTGAGCGCATCGCCCAGGATCAGGCGGCCTTCGGCGTCGGTGTTGCCGATCTCGACGGTGATCCCGGCACGGCTGCGCAGGACGTCGCCAGGGCGGAAGCTGTTGCCCGAGATCGCATTCTCCACCGCCGGGACCAGCACGTGCAGGCGCACCGGGAGGTTGGCGCTCATGATTAGGCGGGCGAGGGCGAGGGCGTGGGCCGCGCCGCCCATGTCCTTCTTCATCAGCAGCATGCCCGCGGAGGGCTTCACGTCGAGGCCGCCCGAATCGAAGCAGACACCTTTGCCCACCACGGCGATGCGCGGGTTTTTCGGGTCGCCCCATTCCAGTTCGATCATGCGCGGCGCGTGGCTGCGGCCCGCGGCGCGGCCGACCGCGTGGACCATCGGGAAGTCGCGCTCCAGCACCTCGCCGCGCGTGACGCGGATCTCGGCGCGGAAGGCCTTGTGCAGCGCCTCGGCTTCGGCCTCCAACTGGGCAGGCCCCATGTCCTCGGCCGGGGTGTTGACGAGGTCGCGCACCAGCATGACCGCCTCCGCCTCGGCGGTGAGGGCAGCGATCTGCGCGGGTTCGCCGGTCAGGAGCAGGCGCGGGCCGTGGTCCTCGGCGTCGGCCTTGTAGCGGTCGAAGCTGTACTGGCCGAGAATCCAGCCGAAGATCGCCGCGCCCGGCTCGCCGCCAGCACGGCGGTATGTCCCGGCGGGCAGTTTCTCGGCGAGTTTCGCCATGCACCAGCCGCCGAGCGTTCCGGCGTCGGCCACGCCTGCGGCCACGCTCCAGCCGTCACCCTCGGGGAGAATGACGTATTCCCCGGCACTTGCGTCGAAGCGGGCGGCCTCCAGCACGGCGCGCTGGGGAACGGTGAGGCCTTTCGTGAATTTCTCCAGTCCGTCCTTGTCGACGAGATGGATGGAGACGGCCTGCTGGCCGCGATCGGGCTGGATCAATGCGTTCTTGTCGCTCATGGCCTGATTCTCTAGCCTCCACCCGAGCCTGAGTGCGAGAGGAATTTTGATGCGATACTCCGGTATGGTTGTTGTTCTGGCCTTTGCCGCCGCTGCGTGCAGTGGATCGGGCGACAGCGATCCACAGCCGAGCGCCACGGCGGTTGCCAGCGAAGAGGCGCTGCCGATGGCCTCCACCGAAGCGCCCTCGGAAGCGCCCGCCGTGAAGGGGCGCTCGGAAAAGGAGGAGAACGACCTTTACGAGTTCGGCTATTCCTATCCCGACGCGGCGGCGGCGCTACCCGGCCTGCGGGCGATGCTCGACAGGAAGCTGGATGATACCAAGGGCGAACTGGTCTCCTCCGCGCGCAGCGACAAGGCGGAGATGACCAAGGACGGCTTCCCCTATCACGCGCATTCGATGCAGGTGGACTGGAAGGTGGTCACCGACTTGCCGGGCTGGCTGTCGCTGTCCTCGGAGATGTACCAGTACAGCGGCGGCGCGCACGGGATGAGCGGGTTCGATACCCTGCTGTGGGATCGCGGCGCCGACACGGCGCGCAAGCCGATGGACTTGTTCACCAGCCAGGACGCGCTGCGTGATGCCTTGCGCACGCCGTTCTGCGACGGGCTCGACAAGGCCCGCGCGGGCAAGCGGGGTGAGCCGGTCCAGCGCGACAGCGGGCAGATGTTCACCGAATGCATCGACCCGACCGCGCAGACGCTGATCCTGGGTTCGACCAACCGCAAGACCTTCGATCGCATCGGCGTACTCGTCGCACCCTACGAGGCGGGGCCTTACGCGGAAGGCAGCTATGAAGTGACGGTGCCGGTGACGGGCAAGGTGATGGCCGCGCTCAAGCCGCAGTATCGCTCGGCCTTCTCGGTGAAACCCTGATCTCGCAATTTCACCCCGGATGCGCTATCTGGGGCGGATGACCGAATACCAGATCGTAGAGCCCGGCCAGGAAGCGCTGCTGCGCGACGGCACCATCAAGCTGCATGGCCCCGACGGCTTCGAGGGCATGCGCCGCGCCGGCGCGCTCGCCGCGAAGATCCTCGACGAAATCGCGCCGATGGTGCAGCCGGGCGTCTCCACCGCCGAGATCGACGACAAGGTGCGCGAACTGACCCTCGCGGGCGGCGCGGTCCCGGCGACGCTGGGCTATCGCGGCTATGCGCATTCGTGCTGCATCTCGATCAACCACGTCGTGTGCCACGGCATTCCGTCGGAAAAGACGCTCAAGGACGGCGACATCGTCAATATCGACGTGACCCCGCTGCTGGACGGCTGGCACGGCGATACCAGCCGCATGTACCTGGTCGGCGACGTGCCGCTGAAGGCGCGCCGTCTGGTCGACGTGACGTATGAGTGCCTGATGATCGGCATCGAGCAGGCGAAGCCCGGCAACCGCGTGGGTGACATCGGCGCTGCTATCCAGGCTTATGCCGAGGCGAACCGCTACGGCGTCGTGCGCGAGTTCTGCGGCCATGGCCTCGGCCGCCTGTTCCATGACGCGCCCGAAGTGGTCCATGCCGGTCGCCCCGGCACCGGCCCGCTGCTCAAGCCGGGCATGTTCATGACGATCGAGCCGATGATCAACCTCGGCAAGCCGCCGGTGAAGCTGCTGAACGACGGCTGGACGGCGGTGACCCGCGACAAGTCGCTCTCGGCGCAGTTCGAGCACTCGATCGGCATTACCGAGGACGGCTGCGAGATCTTCACCACCAGCCCCAAGGGCCTGCACAAGCCACCTTACGCCTGACACCTCGTCGTCCCGGACTTGATCCGGGACCGCTGGCCATGAACGGCCTCCCTTGCTGCGCGTGGCTGCGATCTATCGCTTCAAGATTTGCCAGCGGTCCCGGATCAAGTCCGGGATGACGAGGTATCGCCCCGGCGGGGGCCTGCCGGATGACCCGGCGCGTATGGCGTGACAGTCTCCCTCGAAACGAGGAGGGAGAGTGATGGTGGCTGACCTGTCGGGCGGTATCCCGGTCGAGCGCGAATTCGTCGTGGCCGAAAAGCCCGACGACGGCATCCGCGATGCGGTCAACGTGTGGATCGAAGAGGAGAACGGCCTCTTCGCCATGCGCGTGGGCGTCGAGGCGGTCGGCGCGCAGTGGGACCGGCACGAGCTGTGGCTCGACATCGCCTTCACCGACGGGCACCTGTGGTCGCGGCGCGGCGCGGGCGAGCCGCATTCCCCCTACGACGCGCAAGGCAGGCCCTCGGTGCGCGGGACTGGCCCGGTACGCTTCGCATGCGCGGAGCCGTTCCGCCGCTGGACGGCTGCCTTCGAAGGCCCGGTGGCGCGGACCAGCGCGCAGGAAATCCTCGACAACCCCGATTTCGCCGAAACCGCGTGGAGCGAGGTCGCCTTCACCGTCGATATGGAGATGGCCGCGATCCCTTGGGAGCCGGGCACGATCCTTCCCGAAGCAGCCGAGGCGCTCGGCGGCAAGCAGGGCGACTACATGAGCCCGCGCTACGAGCAGCTGTTCCGCTGCAGCGGCACCCTCGTCATCGATGGCGAGGAGCGCGCGTTTCGCGGCAATGGCCTGCGCATCCGCCGAACGGGTTTCCGCGCCTTCGCGGGATTCTGGGGGCACTGCTGGCAGTCCGCCGTGTTCCCGGACGGCCGCGCCTTCGGCTTCAATTCCTACCCTGTGCGCGAGGGCGAGCCGCCGAGCTACTCGGAAGGCTGGATCATCGAGGACGGGGTGCGCACCGGCGCGCGGCCGGTGGTGATCCCATGGCTGCGGCGACTGGTGACCGGCGGCGAGGACGTGTCCTGCGTGCTGGAGACGGTGGACGGGCGCCGGGTTAAGATCGGAGGGCGGACTTTCGCCAATACCCGCTCTCGCGGCGGGCATGTGCTGCCGCCGGACTGGCCTAAAGACTGGCCGATCGTCCAGCAGGCGCACGCGGTCTATACGTGGGACGGCGTCGAAACGACCGGTATGGTCGAACGATCGAGCAAGCCCAGCGCGATGGACATATCCTGATCGCCACCCGCGAGCGAAACGAAGCAACCGGCAGGAGCGCCGCAGCGCCCCTGCCGGCATGTGTCTTAGAAGTCGGCCGAGATCGACGCCTTGATGGTGCGCGGCTGGCCCTGCAGCACCGAGTTCGCGAACGTGTCGAAGGCCGAAGCCCAGTAGCGCTTGTTCGCGACGTTATCGACGTTGAGGCGCAGCGTGACCGGCACGTCGCCCGCCGCCAGCACGTAGCGGGCGCCGAGGTTGAAGATCGTCCAGTCGGGGATGCTCAGGGTGTTCTGCGCATTGACCCACTGCTTGCCGGTATGCGTGACGCGCCCGGTCAGGGTCAGGCCCTCGACCATCGGGGTGTCCCATTCGAGGTTGGCGTTGGCGGTCCAGTCGGCGACGCCCTTGGCATCCTTGCCCTCGGTCAGCGGATCGTTGGTGCGGCGCTGCTTGGCATCGTTGACCGCGACGCCCGAGATCAGCCGCAGGCCGGGCGCCAGTTCGCCGTTGACGGTGAACTCGACGCCGCGATTGCGCTGTTTGCCGAACAGGCCGTAGTATACCAGCGTGTCGTCCGGGTTGTCCGGGGTTGCGTCGATCGACAGGATGTTGGGCTTGTCGATCTGGTAGAGCGCCAGGCTCAGGAACACCGGGCCAACCTTCAGCTTGCCCCCGAACTCGTACTGCTTGGTCTTGTAGGGCGGGATCACGTCCGGATAGTTCACCGCCGTCACCGGCGCGCTGGAGCCCTGCTGCAGCGCCTCGATGCGGTTGGCGTAGAGCGACAGCCCCTCGAATGGCTTGACGACGATGCCGACGATCGGGGTGATCGCGTCATCCTCGTACGTCGAGGTCAGCGAGCCGCCGTCGTAGGCGTTGTAGCTCTTCACCTTGATGTTCTGGAGGCGCAGGCCGCCGGTGATCTGGATCCGGTCGTCCCAGAAGCCGACGGTGTCGGAGGCGTAGATGCTCCAGAGGCTGGTGCGCGAGATTGGGAACGGATCGTCGAGATCGCCGCCGACGAACACCGAGTTGGGCAGGGAAACCTGCTGCACGTCGTAGAAGTTGTTGGCAACGCCGGTGAAGTCGCTGCCGTAGCGGAAGTCGAAGGCGTTGCGGTTGACCTGCCAGCTCATGCTGGAGCCGAAGTTGAACTCATGCGTGACCGCCGAGCCCAGCTTCACGCGGCCGCCGAAATCCACCGCTTCGTTGTTGTCGGTGCGCGGCACGTAGAGCGCGGTGAGGAAGCCCGCACCGGTCGTCGCGTTGCTGACCGACTGGCCGCCGTAGATGCCTTCTTCCGAGCCGTCGCGCGCGCCGGCCTTGGCATAGAGCATGAATTCGTCCGACACGTCGTATTCGACGTTCAGGATGCCGAACAGGTCGCGCAGCTTGGTGTAGGTATAGTCTTGCGCGTAGTTCGCATCGGCCTTGGGCACGCGCGGCATCGTCGCCGAGTTGATCGTTACCTTGGGGCGCAGGTTGTCCACGCGAACCTGCTGGTAGGCGAGGTCGAGCGAGACGCGCAGCGGGCCGCCGTCATAGTCGAGGCCGACGCCCAGCACGCGGGTGCGGCGGTCCTCGCCGTCGATGCCGAGCTGGCCGTCCTGATAATTGCCGTTAACGCGCACGCCGAACCGGCCGTCGCTGGAGCGGCGGGCCACGTCGAAGCTGCCCGACCAGTGCGAATCCGAGGTGTAGCCGAAGGTCACGCGGTTGAGCGGCTGGTCGCCGGCGCGCTTGAGCATCAGGTTGACGCTGCCGCCAAGGCCGGAGCCGCCCGGCGCGGCGCCGTTGAGGAAGGCGCTGGCACCATTGAGAACCTGCACGCTCTGGAAGAGTTCGGGTGCGATCAGCTGGCGCGGGGTGATGCCGTAGAGGCCATTGAGGCCGACGTCGTCGCCGTAGAGTTCGAAACCGCGGATCACGAAGCTTTCGGCGGCGTTGCCGTAACCGTAAGTGGTGCGCACGGTGGGGTCGTTGTCGAGCACTTCGCCCAGCGAGCGCGGCTGCTGGTTGAGGATCAGAGTCTCGTCGAAGCTGCGCACGTTGAAGGGCAGGTTCTCGGCCGCGTTGTTGCCGAGCACGCCGGCGCTGCCGCCGTCATCGACATGGGTGGCGTTTACGCGCTGCGCGAGGACGATGATGTCATCGCTTGCGGGCTCCCCACTTGCGGTCTGCGCCATGGCAGGCGCCGCGACCAGCATGCCGGTGCACCCCAGCATCAGAGCGAACTTGAACTTCATGAGAATTTCCCCTGCTTGCGATCGTGCCGCACTCGATTGCATCGGCGGCTAACGGGAATGCGGATCATTCGCAATAGCAACATTTTGCGACAGGTTCGTTTTGACGGAAATGTTGTAAAACGGCATCGCAGGCAGGAGGCGTCTGAAGTCGCCGGAAAGCGGGGGTTGAAGGGCCATGGAGCACAAAGGATTTGCGCTGCTCACCGATGTTGCGGTCGCGACAAAGCTGCCGGGCGGCTCGGCTCCATTCGCAATTGCGAAAGCTTACGCCGCCTAATTTCAGGCCACTAGAACGAGACGACGGCCTCGCCGATGGCGTTCCACACTTCGTCGAGCTGGTCGTCGGTGATGCAGTAGGGCGGCATCACGTAAACCGTGTTGCCCAGCGGGCGCAGCAGCACGTCGCGGCTGCGGAAGAAGGCCATGAGTTCGGGCGCGAGGCTGTCCATGTAGCCGCCGGTGCCCATCGTGCGCATGTCCAGCGCGGCGATCGTGCCGAGCGTGCGCGGGTTGTCGAAGTGGCAGAACCGGCCCAGCTTCTCAAGCCAGGCCGACTGCCTGCGAGCGAGGTCGTCGATGCATTCGCGCACCGGCTCCTCGGCCCAGATCGCGAGGTTGGCGGCGGCGGCGGCGCAGGCCAGCGGGTTGGCGGTGTAGCTGGAGGAATGGAAGAACATCTTCGCGCGGTCGGTGGACCAGTGCGCGGCGAAGATGTCCTCGGTCGCCATGGTTACCGCCAGCGGCAGCGAGCCGCCGGTCAGTCCCTTGGACAGGCACAGGATGTCGGGGACCACGTCGGCCTGTTCGCAGGCCAGCAGGGTGCCGGTGCGGCCCCAGCCGGTCATCACCTCGTCGGCGATGAACAGGACGCCGTAGCGGGTGCAGATTTCGCGCATCGCGCGCAAGGTTTCCGGGCCGTAGACCAGCATGCCGCCCGAGCCGAGGATCAGTGGTTCCAGGATCAGCGCGGCGATGTCGCCCTCGCGACACAGGGCCTCCAGCGCGTCGAGCGTTTCCTGCTCGGCCCCGGCGGCGGGGTAGGGGATGCGGCCGACGTCGAACAGCAGCGGCGCATAGGGCTGGTTGAACACCCCGCGCGCGCCCACCGACATCGCGCCAATGGTGTCGCCGTGGTAGGAATGTTCCATCACCACGATGCGGTGGCGCGCTTCACCTTGCGCATGCCAGTAGCCGAGCGCCATCTTCAGCGCGACCTCAACGCTGGTGGAGCCGCTGTCGGAGAAGAACACCCGCGTCAGTTCGCTCGGCATGATCGCGGTCAGTCCGGCGGCGACCTGCTCGGCGGGTTCGTGCGTCCAGCCCGCGAAGATCAGCTGGTCGAGCTTCTGGGCCTGTTCGGCTACGGCGGCCATGATGCGCGGGTGGCAGTGGCCGTGCGTGGTCACCCACCAGGACGAGATCGCGTCGATCACCGTGCGCCCGTCCGCCGTGTGCAGCAGCGCGCCTTCGGCATGGGTGACGAGCGGGATCGGCTCGCCGAGGCCATGCTGGGTGAAGGGGTGCCAGACAGGAGAAGCGGCGGGCGGAAGTGTCACGCGAAGTCCTCCAGCCGGAAGTTTGCGGCGAAGGCGGCGGCCAGCGTCTGTGGCGTCAGCGGATCGAGGCGGGGCAGGCGGCCGAGGCGCTTGACGTTGCCCATCGCGCAGATGGTGGCCTCGCTGTCCTCCACCGGATCGCCGACGAAGGCCACACCGAGCACCTCGACGCCCCGCGCGCGCAGGGCCTCGATCGAGAGCAGCGAGTGGTTGATGGTGCCCAGCATCGTGCGCGCCACCAGCACCACCGGCGCGCCCCAGCGGGCGAACTGGTCGGCGTAGGTTTCCGTGCGCGAGATCGGCACCAGAGCGCCGCCTGCGCCCTCGACCACCAGCGGGCCATCGATGTCCGGCAGGGCGAGGCGGGCGGTGTCGATGGTCACGCCGTCGATCTCGGCGGCGAGGTGGGGGGAGCAGGGCGTGGTCAGGCTATAGGCCTCGGCCAGCACCTTGCCTTCGGGCAGTCCGCCGAGGAAGCCGACGCGCTGGGCGTCGGGGCCTTCCTCCTCGATTCCGGCCTGCACCGGCTTCCAGTAATGCGCGCCCAGCGCCCCCGCCAGCGCGGCGGCCAAGACGGTCTTGCCGATGCCGGTATCGGTGCCGGTGACGATCAGGGTGCGCTGGGTCATTGGGGGCTCACGTAAGGAAATGTCGGGGCGCGGCGCAAGTGGCAGGTCACCACCTCGTAAGTGACGTTGCATCCGCTTTGGGCGAACCGCGCCATCACCGCGCGCAGCTGCGCCGGGTTGAGAGGCCGGTGCGAAGGCGCGGAAGTGCCTGCGCCGATGGCCTTGACTGCACGCACGAAGGCGCGCGGATCGAGGTGGGTTTCGGTCATGTCCTCGACCAGCAGCGTCTCGGGGGAGAGTGTCGCGAAGGCCTCCACCGGGGGGTAGGCGGGGGTGCCGGGAGTTATCCCCTCGGCTTCGTGCGCGGCGCGCCATTCTTGGAAACTGCGCGGTCCCAGCGTGGTGACGACGAGGTGCCCGCCGGGCGCCAGCCACTGCGACAGGCGGGCGAGGGCGGCGGGCGTATCGTCGAACCACTGCACCGCAAGGCTGGAGCAGATGAGGTCGAACGGGGCGCCCTCGGGCGTGCCGTGCTCGCCGTCGAGGGTGGCGAAGCGAAGCGTTCGCGCATCGTCGGACGTGGGAAGGGCGGCGCAGCAACGCTCCACCATTTCGGGCGCGATGTCGGTGACCAGCCAGTCGCCGCCGATGCCCTGATCGATCAGCGCGGAGGTCAGGAAGCCGGTGCCGCAGCCGATCTCCAGCACGCGCGGGGCGGGCGGAAGGTCGAGCGCGGCGATGCGCGCGGCGAGGGTCTGGGCGACCTCGCGCTGGATGCGGGCGTGGCCGTCGTAGTCGGGTGCGGCGGCGAAGGCGCTGCGGATGCGTTCCCGCCTGCTCACGACAATAGCCCGCGAACGGCGGCGGCGCACAGCTCCGGAGCTTGCAGCGGCAGGAGATGGCCGCCCGCTTCGTGGTCGATGCGGCGGACCTGTGCTCCGGTGAACGTGGCGGCGCGCATCTCGGGCGGGAGCAGCGGGTCGGCCCCGCCGTGGATCGCCAGTATCGGCACGTCCGGCAGCGACGGGGCGGCGTCGCGCAGGCGCAGGAGGTCGGCGGCGAGCGCTTCGGTGGCGATTTCTCCGAAGGCCTCGGCGGAGCCGCAGGTCTTGCGGAACTCGGCGAGCACGCCGCGCGGGTCGGTCTCGAAGCGGCGCAGCATGCGGTCGAGTACGCGGACCGGGACGCCCGGTCGGCCCGGAACGGCGGTGAACCGCTCGAACCCGTTGATCGCCACGATTCCCATGAGGCCCGGCGGCGGGGCGGCGAGGACGCGCATGGTGCCGAAGGAATGGGTGATTGCGATGCAGGGGCCTTCGACGGCAGGCTCATGCGGCGTGCCGAAGTAGCCCCGGTCGTCGATGACCTGCGCCCGCTCGGGCAGCAGCGCGGCGAGCGGTTCCCAGAAGCGGTGGTCGAAGCCCCAGCCGTGGGCGAACAGCAGCTTCACCCCCGCTCTCCGGTGATTGCCTCGATAGCGGCGAGCAGGGCGTCGATGTCGGCCCCCGAATGCCCGGCGCGCAGGGCGAGGCGCAGGCGGCTGGTGCCGGCCGGCACCGTCGGCGGGCGGATCGCGGAGGCGAGGAAGCCTGCCGCCTCCAGCCTTGCGGAGAGCGCCATCGCCCCGTCCTCCGGTCCGATCACGGCGGGCACGATCTGGGTCGAGGACGCGCCGTGATCGAGGCCGAGGCGGGCCAGTCCTTCGCGCAGCCGGTCACCCAGTGCGGCGAGGTGCGCGCGCTCGGCGTCCATGCCCGGCAGCAGGTCCAGCGCTGCGTCCACTGCGCCCAGCACGGCGGGTGGCGGGGCGGTGGTGAAGATGAAGCCGCTCGCTGCGTTGGTCAGGTAGTCGATCAGCACCCGCGATCCGGCCACATAGGCGCCGAAGCCGCCCAGCGCCTTGCTGAAGGTGCCCATCACAAGGTCCACCTTGCCCGGCACCAGCGCCGAAAGCCCGCGTCCCTCGGGGCCGAGCACGCCGGTGGCATGGGCCTCGTCGACGAACAGCGCGGCGTCGTGGCGCTCGGCGATATCGGCGAGGCGCACCATGTCGGCGCGGTCGCCGTCCATCGAGAACACGCTCTCGGTCAGGATCAGGCGGGCGGGGGCATCGGCACCCTTTTCCGCCAGCAGGGTTTCGAGGTGGCCCAGGTCGTTGTGGCGGAAGCGGTGCTGGCGCACGCCCGCCATCGCGATTCCCGCGTGCATCGAGGCATGGATCAGGCGGTCGGTGAATATGGCCACGCCCGGGATGGCCGCGAGCAGCGCCGGGATCACCGCCGCGTTGGCCTGCCAGCCACTGGCGAAGATCAGCGCCGCCTCGCAGTGCTTGAACGCAGCGATGCGCGCTTCCAGCGCGAGGTGCGCCGCGCTCGTCCCGGTCACCAGCCGTGAGGAGCCGGAGCCGGAACCGTCCCGCGCGGCCCACTCGGCCGAGCGTTCCACCAGCAGCGGATGGCGGGCGAGGCCAAGGTAGTCGTTGCTGGAGAAGTCGAGCATCGTGCGCCCGGCGCGCTCGATCCGACCGCCGGGCAGCAGGGTCGTAGCGCGCAAGGTCCGGCGCTGTCCGGCGCGGGTCACGCGCTCCAGCGCTGCCTCGAGGTGTGAATCGAGCCGGCTCATGCCTCGCCCGGTATGGCAAGCGGGTCCTTGGCACAATGGGCGGTTTGTCCGGGGGGAGGTACGAAGGGGCGTCCGGCGAGGTTTCGGCGATCGTTTCCTCTCTCCCACGGGGCCTTGCCGGATCCCTTTTTCGTCATTGCGAGCGTAGCGAAGCAATCCAGGGCAGTTGAACGCCGCGCTGGATTGCTTCGCTACGCTCGCAATGACGGGGGTGGGGGAGAGTGGAACCACTCGACCCCGGCCACCCCGCGCGATAAGGCGCATTCCATGGACCTCGAAATCGACATCGAAGAACCCTGGGACGCCGCGACCGACTGGGCCGATCTCGCGCAGGCGGCGCTGGAAGCCCTCGTCACCCTCGCGCCCGAGCTGGACAACGAGCGCCTCACCACCAGCCTGCTGTTCACCAGCGACGCCGAAGTCCACGTCCTCAACCGCGAATGGCGGGCCAAGGACAAGCCGACCAACGTGCTCTCCTTCCCCATGCTGGAGCGCGAGGCCCTGCTCGATCTGGACGAGGACGGGCCGCCCGAAATGCTCGGCGACCTCGCGCTGGCGTGCGAAACCTGCACGCGCGAGGCGGCCGAAAAAGGCATCCCGGTCGAACACCACGCCACTCACCTCATCATCCATGGCCTGCTCCATCTGGCGGGCCACGATCACGAGACCTCGGACGAGGATGCCGAGGCGATGGAAGCGCTCGAAACAAAGTCACTTGCAGTTTTAGGCATTCCCGACCCATATGGGGACCGCACTGCAGCAACAGGGATTTAACCGTACGATGGCCGACAATGGCCGCCACGCCGACTCCGGTTTCGGAGAAGGGGACAGTACCAACACGCTTTGGCGTGCATTCAAGCGGCTTTTCCACGCAGAGGGCGACCAGTCCCTGCGCGCCCAGCTTGAGGAAGTCATCAACGAGCACGAAGGTGAGGCCAGCGGCGCGCTGACCGGCGATCTCTCGCCGATCGAGCGGCAGATGCTGCGCAACCTCCTGCATTTCAGCGAGCACGATGCCGACGACGTCGCCATCCCGCGCAGCGAGATCGTGGCGATCCCCGCCTCGGCCAGCTGGGCCGAAGTGGTGGAAGCCTTCGCAGAGCACGGCCACAGCCGCATGCCGGTCTACGGAGAGACGCTCGACGCCATCAAGGGCATGATCCACATCAAGGACGTGTTCCCGCTGCTGGCCCGCAGCGCCCCCCCGCCCGAGGACTGGACGACGCTGATGCGCCAGCCGCTCTACGTGCCGCAATCGCGCGGCGCGCTGGATGTGCTGGCCGACATGCGCGCCCAGCGCATCCACCTTGCGGTCGTGATCGACGAGTACACCGGCACCGACGGCATCATCACCATCGAGGACCTCGTGGAAGAGATCGTCGGCTCGATCGAGGACGAGCACGATGATGCGCCCGAGGAATTGCTGGTTGCAATCGACGCAGGTATGTGGGACGCGGACGCCCGAGCCGAACTGGACGATGTGGCCGAGCGGATCGACCCGCGGCTGGCCGAAGTCGAGGAAGCGGTTGATACTCTCGGCGGCCTGGCTTTCGTGCTGGCCGGACAAGTGCCCGAAGTGGGCGCGGTCCTGGACCACGAAAGCGGCTGGAAGATCGAGGTGACGGACGGCGACGAGCGACGCGTGACGCGCCTGCGCCTGCATCCGCCCGTGGAAGAGTTGGAGAGCGAGGCCGAATAACCGCTGTCGCCGGACCCTCCGGCGGCGGCCATAACCGAGTGAAAAGACCGCAATAGTGCCAGTACGTCGTCTACCTCCCCTGCGTGCGCTCGAAGCTTTCGTGCGCGTGGTGCGTCTCGGTTCCGCCAAGGCGGCAGCCAACGAGCTGGCGCTCAGTCCCTCGGCCCTGTCGCGCCGCGTCGCCGCGCTGGAGGACTTCACCGGCAAGCGCCTGTTCACCCGCCAGCACCAGGCGATGAAACTGACCGACGAGGGGCAGGCGTTCTACACCGCCATCGCGCCCAAGCTGGAAGAACTGGCCGAAGCGGTCGAGGCGCAGATCGATCGCGGCCAGGTGCTGCGCCTGCATCTGGGCGTGCCTTCGCTGTTCGGCGGCCAGCGGCTGTTCCCGCGGCTGCCCGAACTGCGCAAGCTGCATCCGCGCCTGCACATCGACATCGATACCGGCGCGCATCTGGAAGACCGCGTCGGCGATACGCTGGACGCCGCGATCATCCTCGCGAAGGAGCCGGACCCGCAGTATTACCGGGTGCAGCTCGATCACAACAAGGTCTACGCGATCACCTCGCAGGCGCTGGCCGAGGAACTGGGCCCGGTGCCGGACGAGGCGAAGCTGTCGCGCCAGACGTTCCTGATCCATCAGGACCTGCCCGACAGCCTTGATGCGTGGAAGCGCGCGATCGACCTGCCCGATCTCGACCCGGCCTCGGTGGACCGCTTCGATTCCGGCCAGCTGGTGCTGGAGGCCGCGGCGCAAGGTCTGGGCATCGCGATCATGCACGACGACCACTTCCGCCGCTCGCACGATACCCGCCTCGCGCGGGTCTACGACATCGAGGTGGAGAGCCCGTACCGCTACTGGTTCGTGTGTCGCCCCAAGTCGCTGGAAGCGCGGCCGGTGCGCATCTTCCACGAGTGGCTGCTGCAAGCGGGGCTTTGACGCCCTCCGCACACTGATCGTCATTGCTTCGCTACGCTCGCAATGACGGGGCTATCGCGACCAACCATCATTTTCATTTTTCCCATAGCGGCGAACGGGATATGCCCTGCGGCGTCCCGTTAGAGCGGGCCTGTGGGAGTATCTCAGATGCGTTTCGTCCTTACCGCTTGCGCCGCCCTGCTGGCGTCCGCTTCGCCTGCTCTTGCAGCCGAGCCCGTAGCTGCCACCGACCCGGCGCGTCTTGCCGCTGCGAAGCAGACGGTCGACTACGTGTTCCCACTCGGGACCTATGGCCGGATCATGAACGGCACGATGGACAAGATGATGGATTCCATCATGGATTCCATGATGCAGATGCCGCTCAAGGACCTTGCCGGGATCAGCGGCGTCGATACCGAGAAGCTGGGCAGCGGCACCATGGCGCAGATCATGGAGATCTACGACCCGGCCTTCAAGCAGCGCATGTCGGCCACCACCCGTACGATGATGACCGACATGATGGGCCTGATGACCCAGTTCGAGCCCGACATCCGCGACGGTCTGGCGAGCGCCTACGCCGGACGGTTCGACGCGAAGCAGCTGCAGGAGATGAATGCCTTCTTCGCCACGCCGACGGGCAAGGCCTACGCGGCGGATTCCTACATCATCATGATGTCGCCCGAGGTCATGAACAGGATGCAGGCGCTGATGCCCCGGCTGATGAAGGAAATGCCGGCGATCATCGACAAGGTGAAGGCCTCCACCGCCGATCTGCCTGCCCCGCGCAAGTACGCGGACCTCAAGAGCGCCGAGAAGGACAAGCTGGCCGGGCTGCTCGGCATCTCGCGCAAGGAGCTGGACGAGGGCGAGGCGAAGAAGGCGGCGGAGTAACAAGCCCACCCCGTCCGGCTAGGCCCTGCGGGCCAAGCCTCCCGGCCCTCCCGCAGGCGGGAGGGCAATCACGACCTTCTCCCCTCCCGCTTGCGGGAGGGGTTGGGGGTGGGCCTTTCTCTTAAGCGTCCGGCCCCTCGTAAGCCTCGACGATGCGGCCGACGATCGGATGGCGCACCACGTCCGCCGCGGTGAAGCGGGTCACCGCGATGCCGTCCACGCCCTCCAGCCGGGCGACCGCGTCGGCTAGGCCCGAGTGGCGATCGCCGCCGGGGATATCGACCTGGCGCGGGTCTCCGCACACCACCATGCGGCTGTTCTGGCCGAAGCGGGTAAGGAACATCTTCATCTGCTCGCGCGTGGTGTTCTGCGCCTCGTCGAGGATGACGAAGGCATCGGCCAGCGTGCGGCCGCGCATGAAGGCGATCGGGGCGATCTCGATCTCGCCGTTGGCGAGGCGGCGTTCCACCTGCTCGGGCGGCATGCAGTCGTAGAGCGCGTCGTAGAGCGGACGCAGGTACGGATCGACCTTGTCCTTCATGTCGCCGGGCAGGAAGCCCAGCTTTTCGCCCGCCTCGACCGCCGGGCGCGACAGGATCAGGCGCTGGACCGAGCCGGTCATCAGCTGGCTGACCGCCTGCGCCACCGCCACGTACGTCTTGCCGGTGCCTGCCGGGCCGAGCGCGAAGATGACGTCCGACTTGGCGAGCTGGCGCATGTAGTCGATCTGCGTCGCCGAACGCGGCACGATCGTCTTCTTGCGGGTGCGGATCATGATCGGCGGCGCGCCCGCGTCACCGGTGATGATGCCTTCGAGGGTGGGTTCGGTGCTCATGGCGATCAGGGATTCGATGGCGCCGGAATCGAGCGCCTGCCCCATCTCCAGCCGGTGATACATGCCCTTGAGCGTGTCGCGCGCGCGGGCGACGGCATCGTCCGGCCCTTCGATCTGGATCTTGCTGCCCCGGGCGGAGATGTACACGCCGAGGCGGTTCTCCACCTGCACCAGATTTGAATCGAATTGCCCGAACAGGGCTCCCAGCAACACAGGTTCGTCGAAATCTATTTCGACACGCGCCCGACGGTGGGTTTCGGGGCGGAATTGTGCCGGATCGACGGCACGGGCTGCTTTGCGGGCCATGTGCTCCTTTCATGCGAGATTGATGTCTCGTTCTACCGTGAAGATGGCTCCACAGGGCGCGCCCCGCAAGGAGGTTTCTGCAAAATTTCCTGCGTTTCGTCGGGGATAACTGCGCGTTTCGGCGCTCCGGCATGCAACTGTCGCAAGGGTGCGACACTTATGTCCCCACGCTGCACGCCGCATTCCCGGATCGTTCAGGAGCGCGCGGGCAGTTTCCAATCAGAAGGCCGGATACGGCTCTTGAGAAGAAGGAGAATACAGGTGCGCAAGTTCTTCATGATTGCCCTGGCTGCCGGTGTAGCCCTGCCGACCGTCGCGGTCCCGAGCATGGCCTCGGCACAGAGCGCCCGCGAAGTCCGTGACAGCGCCCGCGAGGTTCGCCGCGACGAGCGCGACTTGCGCCAGGCCCAGCGCTACGGTGACCGCCGCGACGTCCGCGATGCCCGCCGCGATGTGCGCGACTCCCGCCAGGAACTGCGCGAGGACTGGCGCGACTATCGCCAGTCGCATCGCAACGACTACCGCCGCCCGGCCTACGTCGGCCCGCGCGGCTATCGCTATCGCCCGGTGGCGGTCGGCTACCGCTTCCAGCCCGCCTACTACGGTGACCGCTACTGGGTGCGTGACTATGCCCGCTACCGCCTGCCCGCCCCGCGCGCCGGCCATCGCTGGGTCCGCTACAACAACGACGTGGTCATGGTGAACACCCGCACCGGCCGCGTGGTCACCGCGCACAACGGCTTCTTCTGGTAAGAAGCACACCCCCTTGCAGGAAGAGCCCCGGAGCGCGAGTTCCGGGGCTTTTTCGTGGATGCCCGCCTTTCGTCATTGCGAGCGCAGCGAAGCAATCCAAGGCGGTTTGCGCTGCCCTGGATTGCTTCGCTGCGCTCGCAATGACGAACCTGTGTGATCTTGACTCGCCGTTGGCGGACAGGCTCGACTACGCCGAAAGCCACTCACGCAGCGCCGCGTTCACCGCTTCCGGCCGCTCCATCGGCGCCATGTGGCCGCATTCGGGGATCGTCACCAAGGTCGCACCCGGCACGGCCTGCGCGATCGTGCGCGAATAGTGCGGCGGCGTGGTGCGGTCGTCCTCGCCGACCAGCACCAGCGTCGGCACCGAGATCGCGGCGAGGCCCGGCAGCGGATCGGCGCGGGCGATGATCGCGCCCTGCTGGCGCTCGAACGCCTCGATCCCGACCCGCAGGGCCATCGCCACCACCGCATCGCCGATCGCCGGATTCGCCTGCGGATGGACCAGCAGCCCGAGACTGCCGCGCAGCACCTTTTCGAAGCCGCGTTCCCGCGCGGTCCTGACGGCGGCGCGGCGGACGGCGGCATAGTCGGGCGCATCAGCCGTGGCGCTGGTGTCGAGCAGAGCGAGCCGCGTGACCCGCTCCGGCGCGCGGGCGATCACTTCCATCGCCACGTAGCCGCCCATCGAGAACCCCGCGAGCGCGAAGGTATCGGGCGCATCGTCGAGCAGCCGCTCGGCCATGGCGGCGATCGAGCCGTCGCTGAGCGTATCGGCGACGGTCATGTCCGCCACGTCCGCCAGCGCGGCAGTCTGGGCGCGGAAGACCTCCGCGTCGCAAGTCAGGCCGGGGATGAGGACGAGTGGCTGGCGGCCCGAATTTACAGCGTTCACGCCACCTCTGCGGTCAGCGGCACCGCACCGAGGCTGTTCGGCCCGGCGCTGGTGACCTCGACGCGCACGATCTGGCCGACCTCTGCCTCTCCGGTGAAGTGAACCGACTGCAGCCACGGCGACTTGCCGAGCCACTGTCCGGCATGCTTGCCCTTGCGCTCCACCAGCACGTCGCAGGTCTTGCCGACCGTCGCGGCGTTGAACGCCAGCTGGTCGCGGTTGAGTGCGGACTGGAGGCGTTGCAGCCGCTCGTCCATCACGGCGGCGGAGACCTGGTCGCCCATCGTCGCGGCAGGCGTGCCGGGGCGGGGCGAATACTTGAAGCTGAAGCACTGCGCATAGCCGACCGTGTCGACGAGCCCCAGCGTATCCTCGAATTCGGCGTCGGTCTCGCCGGGGAAGCCGACGATGAAGTCGCCCGACAACGCGATGTCCGGCCGCACCGCGCGCACCCGGTCGAGGATCTTCAGGTAGCTCTCGACCGTGTGGCTGCGGTTCATCGCCTTGAGCACGCGGTCGTTGCCCGCCTGCACCGGCAGGTGGAGGAACGGCATCAGCTTGGCGTTCTCGCCGTGGGCGTCGATCAGGCCCTGCGTCATGTCGTTGGGATGGCTGGTGGTGTAGCGGATGCGCGCCAGCTCCGGGATCGCCGCCAGCTCGCGCGCCAGACCGTCGAGGCCGACCGTCTGCCCCTTGGCGTTCTCGCCGGTCCAGGCATTGACGTTCTGGCCGAGCAGCGTGATCTCGCGCGCGCCGGCCTCGACCAGCAGCTTCGCCTCGTCGATCAGCGCGGCATAAGGGCGCGAGACTTCGGCGCCGCGGGTATAGGGCACCACGCAATAGGTGCAGAACTTGTCGCAGCCTTCCTGCACGGTCAGGAACGCCGTGGGGCCGGACCGCTTGCGCCGGGGCAGGGCGTCGAACTTGGTCTCGGCGGGCATGTCGGTGTCGGTGACGCGCTCGCCCGCGCTGGCGGCGCGGACCATCTCGGGCAGGCGGTGGTAGGCTTGCGGGCCGACGACCATCGTCACGGCGGGCGCGCGGGCCATGATCTCCTCGCCCTCGGCCTGCGCGACGCAGCCGGCGACGGCGATCATCGGTGCCGATCCGTCCTCGCGGTCCCAGTTCTTCACGAGGCGGCCGATGTCGGAATAGACCTTCTCCGCCGCCTTCTCGCGGATGTGGCAGGTGTTCAGCACGACAAGGTCCGCCTCCTCGCCTTCCGGCGCGGCGGTGATGCCCTGTTCGGCGAGCAGTTCGGCCATGCGGTCGCCGTCATAGACGTTCATCTGGCAGCCGAAGCTCTTGACGCGGTAGGTCCGGGGAGTCGCAGTCGTTTGCATCGCGCGCCGTTAGCGCAAAAGGGTGGGTTTGGACAGGGGGACTGCTCCGGGGTGGAGAGCGATGGTGCGGAAATAGCCCGTCATCGCCGCGAAGGCGGGGGCCATCTGATGCTGGTGCAACACGAGCCGTCAGGAGATGGGTTCCCGCCTTCGCGGGAATGACAATGAGGGGTGGGGAGCGGCCATCTACCGCTCATTTACCAATTTCGTCATTGCGAGCGTAGCGAAGCAATCCAGGGCTGTCTTGAGCCGCCCTGGATTGCTTCGCTACGCTCGCAATGACGAACCGGGGGTAGCCGTAAAGGGTGGTGAGCTGACTGTCGGCTGTCAGCCAAGCAGTGAATGAAGAAGACGTTCATCTTTTTCCGTCAGATGAGTCCCCTAGCAAGTGTTCTAGTTTAGGCCACCGATCATGATGTCTCTTTTATTGCTTGCGGCGATTACCCAGTACCAGATGCCTCCAGTGCCTCCAGCCCCATCTACAGGGGGAGCGGCATTGGAAAGCGAACTAAGCCGAATGGCCGAACGCTACCGCACACAATGCTATTCGGAGAAGGCTATCAAAATCATCATCGACAGCACCCGTCGCGCGAGGATGACCGTTCGGCCTCATGTCGCTGCAATCCAAGCGACGAACAAAGAGCTAGCCGATGCGGCTTACGCAGAACCATATGATATGGATAGGATGGTGCTGGCGATGCGAGCCCGTGCACAAGCTCAAGCTGAATCAATGACGCACTATCCAGATAACAGTATCGCTATATTGGAGCAGTTACCGAAACCGGATCAGGTGATATTTGCCCGATCCAATTCAGGCGCGACTCCGATAGTTCCACCTAAGTCTTGCCGCTGAAAGCGGAATTACAGTGCTTCCGAATAAGGCAACAACGTCCTCTCTCAATTTCTTGAAGATCAAGCCGGAACGGCAACAAAGGGGCGCTTACGGACCGCCGGCTTTCCTACAGACCGCCCGCTCCGATACATTGCGCCCATGCCCCGCTCGAACCTTCCCCGCCGCACAAGGTTACACCACAAGGTGACACATCCCGCTCACAAGGTGACACATCCTCCGCAAAATGTGTCACCTTACCTCCGCAAGGTGACACTTTCCGGCCCAAGGTGACACCTTTCCCCTCTGGACCGTGTCAACGGTGTAAACCTGTCACCTTGCAGCGCCCTGTTTCCCTTCTTCCATACTTGGGCTATCCGCGCGCGTCATGAGCACTACGCAGACCCTTTACGCCGCCTTCGCAGGCCACCTTTCCGCCGCGCTCGATGCGCTGGAAGCAGCGGGCACGCTGCCGGGCGGCCTCAAGCGAGGCGCGATCACCGTCGAGCCGCCGCGCGATCCCTCGCACGGCGACCTCTCGACCAACGCCGCGATGGTGCTGGCCAAGCCCGCCGGCCTGAAGCCGCGCGATCTCGCCGAGGCGCTGGTGGCGGAGCTGTCGAAGCTCGATTCGGTGACGTCTGCCGAGATCGCAGGGCCGGGCTTCATCAACCTGCGCCTCTCTTCCGCCACGTGGCTGGCCGAACTGCGGGCGATCGCCGATCTCGGCGCGGATTACGGCCGCTCGACGATGGGCGGCGGGACGACGGTGAACGTCGAATACGTCTCGGCCAACCCGACCGGCCCGATGCACATGGGCCACTGCCGCGGCGCGGTCGTCGGCGATGCGCTGGCGACGCTGCTGGAGTTCGCGGGCCACAAGGTCACCAAGGAATACTACGTCAACGATGCCGGCGGGCAGGTGCAGGTGCTCGCCCGCTCGGCGCACGTGCGCTACCGCGAGGCGCTGGGCCAGGATGTCGGCGCGATTCCGGAAGGTCTGTATCCGGGTGAATACCTGATCCCGGTCGGCCAGCAACTCGCCGCCGAGTTCGGCGAGACGTATGCTGACGCGCCTGAATCGGAATGGCTGGCGCTGTTCCAGAAGAAGGCCGTCGCCGCGATGCTGGTGATGATCAAGGACGACCTCGCGCTCCTCGGCATCCACCACGACCTGTTCTCGTCGGAGGCGGAACTGCAGGCCAGCGGCAAGCCCGACGAGGCCGAAGCCTGGCTGCGCGCCAAGGGCCTCGTCTACGACGGCGTGCTCGAAGCGCCCAAGGGCAAGACGCTGGAGGACTGGGAAGCGGTCGAACTGCCGCTGTTCAAGTCCACCGCGTTCGGCGACGATCAGGACCGCCCTATCAAGAAGTCGGACGGCACCTGGACGTACTTCGGTGCCGACCTCGCCTATCACTTCCAGAAGGCCCAGAGCGCCGACGCCCTCGTCGATATCTGGGGCGCGGATCATGCGGGCACCGTCAAGCGCATCAAGGCCGCCGTCGCCGCCATGACCGGCGCCGATGGCGAACCAACCCCGTTCGAGATCAAGCTGGTCCAGATGGTCCAGCTGCTGCGCGACGGCGAGCCGGTGAAGATGTCCAAGCGTTCGGGCAACTTCGTCACGCTGGCCGAAGTCGTCACCGAAGTGGGCAAGGACGTGGTGCGCTTCACCATGCTGACCCGCAAGCCCGAGGCGCAGATGGACTTCGACTTCGCCAAGGTCGTCGAAGCCAGCAAGGACAACCCCGTCTTCTACGTCCAGTACGCCAATGCCCGCGTCCACTCGACGCTGCGCAAGGGGCTGGCCGAGGGCGGCTTCACCCCCTCGGGCGAGCACGTCGAACTGCTGGGCGAAGAGGAGCTGGAACTGGTCAAGCTGGCCGCGCAGTTCCCCCGCATCGTCGAGGCGGCGGCAGCAGCGCGCGAACCGCACCGCATCGCCTTCTACCTCGGTGACGTCGCGGCGGCGTTCCATGGCTACTGGAACCTCGGCAACGACAGGGTGGAAAAGCGGTTTGTTAACGCGCAGGATGCAAAGCTGACGGGTGCGCGGCTTTTCCTGGCGGCGCAGATCGGGCAACTTGTCCGCAACGGCCTGGCTCTGCTCGGGGTCGAGGCGGTGGAGGAAATGTGATCCATGGCAGGCGCTGACGACGGCTATTTCCCGAAACCTGAGAAGAAGAACCCGGTGTTCGGTTCGGGCAAACAGGGCAGCCCCTACTTCGAGGAGGACGGCGATGCCTCCGCCTCGGCCGCGTTCGGCGCCACCGCGCAGCAGTTGCAGCTGGAGGAGGACGTGCGCCTCCCTTGGCTGGAAGGCGACGACGAGGGTTATGAGGAAGAGCGCTCCGGCATCGGGCAGGGTGTGCTGCTGGGCGCGCTCGGCCTCGTCGCGCTGGTGGTCATCGGGGGCGGTGTGGTCTGGGCGATCAAGAGCCGTCCCGAGCAGCCGCTGGTCGCAGACGGCGGCGTGATCGCCGCGCCCAAGGCCCCCTACAAGGTCAAGCCCGACAACCCCGGCGGCGAAGTCGTCGAGGGCACCGGCGACACCAGCTTCGCGGTGGCCGAGGGTCAGTCACGCCCGGTCCAGATCGACAAGAGCGACGATATGCCCGCGCCGGGCTTCCGCACGACTGCCGAGCCTGCCGAACCCAAGCCGACCGACAAGGCTTCCGCGGCCGCTCCGGTGGTCAGCGGTGTCGGTGTGCAGGTCGGCGCCTATGCCTCTAAGGAGGCGGCGGAGGCCGGGTGGAACACGCTCAAGACGCAGTACGAACCGCTCGGCAGCATGAGTCACCGCGTGGTTCAGGGCCAGGCGGACATCGGCACCGTCTACCGCCTACAGGCCGTCCCCGGCGACGGTGCGGCGGCGCGGGCCTTGTGCTCGGGTATGAAGGCCGCAGGGATGAGCTGTCAGGTCAAGAACTGACATACCCCCTTTCGTCATTGCGAGCGTAGCGAAGCAATCCAGGGCAGTTTAACGCCGCCCTGGATTGCTTCGCTACGCTCGCAATGACGAAGATTGGGGTCGGGAGGTTTGCACTCTCTCCGCTCACCCTGAGCTTGTCGAAGGGTCAAGCCCCCTCCGAAGCCTCCGGCGCCGGTTCTTCCGCAGGCGCGGTCGGCGCGAGCGGGCTGGGCTGGTCGACCGAATGCCCGGTCGAATCCTGCAGCCTGTTCGGCTCCAGCATCGCCGTCGTCTCCAGCAGGTCGAGCGCCTTCTGCGCGGCTTCGTAGCGGCGCGCATCGGCGATCCAGTTATCGGCCGCTTCGGCGCCGGGAAGCCGCTCGACCTCGCCGATGGCCGAATCGATGCGCTTGGCGGTGAGCATCAGGCGGGCGCGTTCGATCCGGGCGGTTGGATTGGCGAGCGCGGCCGAATCGCGGCGTACCACGAAGAGCGAGGTGATCTCCTGCCGTGTCCGCTCCCACAGGCTGCGGTTGGCGGTGCTGACCGTCAGTTCCGGCGACAGCGCTTCCAGCCGGGCGCTCAGCGCGTCGATGGTCACCGGGTTGGCGGCGAAATCCACCAGTGTCTGCACCGCGCGCGGCTGGGCGTTCATGAAGCGCAGGCGCAGCTGGTCCGCAAGATAGCCGAGCGGCTCGCCGCGATCGACCATGCGGCGGGCGGCGAAGGCGATCAGCAGGCCCTCGGCGCGCCCGGCGTTGCCGGCGGCGGCGCTGGTCTGCAGGTCGATGCGCGACATGCGGTCCTCGATCATGGCGAGGCGCCCCTCGACGGTGGCGATCTGCGACATTTGGGCGGCGGGCGGCGCGGCGGCGGGCCGGGGGCCAGGCGCGGGCGTGGCCGTCAGGGTAGAGGTGTTCGCGGCTTGGAGCAGGGTCGGCAGGTAGCCACGCGTCGCCAGCCAGGCGACGAGGCCGGCGCCGATCACGAAGGCAATGAGCGCAACGAAAAGCGTCATGCCCGCCGAGCGGCGCTGCGGAGGAACGCCGGGAGGGGCGGAAGGGATGTCCTGCATCAAGTCCTTGTCGTCGCGGTTGCTGTCCGTGGGCCGGTGTCTTGGCACATCTGCTGCGCCAAGGCCAGCAATGCGGCGTCGTCAGGCCGGGCGGCGCTGCGCACTTGCGCCCAGCCTTCCCCGGCGCGCGCGGCGACCCTCGGGCCGATCGCGGCGAGGCGAATTCGCCCGCGTGGGATTCCCGCATCGTTGCAGACTTGTGCGAACCGCAGGGCCGCCTCTCCGGAGTGGAGCAGGGCGAGGGCGGGGCTGGCCAATGCTGCGATCAGCGCGGGCGAAGCGGGCAGGGCCTCGCTGGCGTAGACCTCGCGTGTGACGATCGCGATGTCATCTGGCACATCGACGGCGGTGCGTTCCCGCCCGGCGAGGCGCAGCAGGCGGCGGTGTCCGGGCTGGAGTACGCCGAGCAGGTTCTGCAGGCCACCGTGGCCGGTCGCTGCGACCTCCATGCCCGCCTCTCGCGCGGCTTGAGCCGTGGTTTCGCCGACGCAGTAGGCGGGCAGGCCGCGATAGGCCGCCAGCTGAGGCCCACCATGGCGCAGCGCATTGGCGCTGCCGAGCAGGAGCGCGTCGATGGCGTCGCGCGCGACCGGCTCCCATGCGAGGGGGCGCACTGCGAACAGCGGGAAGGCCAGTGCCTCCAGCCCGCGTTCACGCGCTGCTGCCAGCGTGGCCGAGGCACCGGGCTCGGGGCGGAGGATCAGGATCATCGCCTTCGTCGTCCCGGACTTGATCCGGGACCGCTGGCAGTCTTTAGCCGCGAACTCGCCGCGCGCGCTGCAAGGTGGGCGGGTCCCGGCCACCGGTCCCGGATCAAGTCCGGGACGACGAAAGGCTCACGCTCCGGCAAAATGCACCGTGATGGCGGGAACCGCGCGGGCGAGCAGGTCGGCGGCGAGGCGGCCCGGACCTTCCGCGTCGGCGGCGGGGAAGCGGGCCTCACCCGTAACGTGCTCGGCGCCATCGGGGCTGTAGAGCGCGGCGCGCATGACGAGATGGCCGCCCTCGTTGCGGGTCAGCACCGCGATCGGGCTGTGGCAGTTGCCGCCGAGGCCCGCCAGCAGCGCCCGCTCGGCGAGCACTTGCGCGCGGCTGGGCGCGTCGTCCACGGCGGCGAGGAAAGCGCGGGTGCGTTCGTCGTCGGCGCGGCACTCGATCATGATCGCGGCCTGCGCCGGGGCGGGCAGCCAGTCCTCGGCGTCGAGGGGGTGGCCGGTGCCGGTCTCGCCGAGCCGCACGAGGCCCGCCCGCGCCAGGAACGTCGCGTCGGCCTCCCCCGCCGCCAGCTTGGCTAGGCGGGTGGCGACGTTGCCGCGGAAGGTCACCACCTTGCAGTCCGGCCGGGCGTGGAGGAGCTGTGCGGCGCGGCGCGGGGCGCTGGTGCCGACGACGGCGCCGGGCGGCAACGCGGCGATGCTTTCCGCGCCGACCAGCACGTCGCGCACGTCCTCACGCGGGAGGATGGCGCCGATCGTGAAGGCCCCGGGGCGGATCGTCTCGACATCCTTGGCCGAGTGGACCGCGAAGTCGATCTCGCCGCTCGCCAGCCAGGCGTCGAGTTCCTTGGTCCACAGCGCCTTGCCGCCGATTTCGGCGAGCGCGCGGTCCTGGATGCGATCGCCGCTGGCGGTGACGGCAACGATCTCTATATGCGCCGGATCGATTCCGTGCGCCTGGGCGAGCCGGTCTCGCGCCTCATGGGCCTGCGCCATCGCCAGCGGCGAACGGCGTGTGCCCAATTTGTAACGCTCAGGGCGGAAGGTCTGGTCTTGTTTATCGTTGGTCATCGGCGGCTTGTGCTACCGGGCATTGTCGTTCAGGGGAAGGCCGGATGAGCATAGTTCTCGGCATTGAATCCTCGTGCGACGAGACGGCGGCGGCGCTGGTCACCGACGGCAGGGTGATCCTCGCCCAGCGCATCGCCTCGCAGGACGAAGAGCACCGCCCCTTCGGCGGCGTCGTGCCGGAGATCGCCGCGCGCGCCCATGCCGAGCGGCTTGCCCCGCTGATCGAGGCGACGCTGGCCGATGCCGGGATGACGCTCGATCAGGTGGACGCGATCGCCGCGACCGCCGGGCCTGGGCTGATCGGCGGGGTCATGGTCGGCCTCGTCACCGCCAAGGCGCTGGCGATGGCCGCCGACAAGCCGCTGATCGCGGTCAACCATCTCGAAGGGCACGCCCTGTCGCCCCGCCTCGCCGATGCCAGCCTGGAATATCCCTATCTGCTGCTGCTGGTCTCGGGCGGGCACTGCCAGATTCTGCTGGTCGAGGACGTGGGCCGGTTCCGCCGCCTCGGCACAACCATCGACGACGCGCTGGGCGAGGCTTTCGACAAGTCCGCCAAGGTCCTCGGCCTCGGCTATCCCGGCGGCCCGGCGCTGGAGCGGCTGGCGCTTCAGGGCGATGCGAAGAAAGTGCCGCTGCCGCGCCCGCTCAAGGGTTCGGCCGAGCCGCACTTCTCCTTCGCCGGGCTCAAGAGCGCGGTGCTGCGGGCGAAGCAGTCGGGCGAGTACACCGATGCCGACATCGCCGCCTCGTTCCAGCAGGCCGCGATCGACTGCCTGATCGACCGCACCCGCCGGGCGCTCGCCAAGTGCGGGCCGGTGAACGCGCTCGTCGTCGCGGGCGGCGTCGCGGCGAACAAGGCGATCCGCGGCGCGCTGGAAGCGCTGGCGGCAAGCCATTCGCTGCCTTTCATCGCACCGCCGCTTAGCCTGTGTACGGACAATGCGGCGATGATCGCCTGGGCCGGTGTGGAGCGGTTCGAACGCGGGCAGTCCGACCCGCTCGACGTGGCGGCGCGCCCGCGCTGGCCGCTCGATCCGGAGGCCGAGGCGGTACGCGGTGCGGGAGTGAAGGCATGAACGCGAAGATCGGTGTTATCGGCGCAGGCGCATGGGGCACGGCGCTGGCGCAGGCATTCGCCAGCGATGGCAGCGACGTGCTGCTCTGGGCGCGCGAGGCGGAGCTGGTCGAGGAGATCAACCGCGACCGCCGCAACGGCCTCTACCTGCCGAGCGCCGCGCTGGCGTCCACCATCCGCGCCACCAGCGACCTGGGCGAATTCGCCGCACTTCCGGCGCTGCTGGTGGTCGTGCCCGCGCAGTTCCTCGCCTCGGTGATCGCGGGCCTGCCTGCAGGCGACCGGGATCTCGTGCTTTGCGCCAAGGGCATCGAGGCCGGAACCGGCCGCCTGATGGCCGACGTCGCCGCGAGAGCCTGCGCGCCCGAGCGGCTGGCAGTGCTCTCCGGCCCCACGTTTGCGCATGAAGTCGCCGCCGGGCTGCCGACCGCCGTGACGCTCGCCTGCGGTGGCGGGCGTGCGCAGTGGGACCGGCTGGCGCCGCTGCTCGCCCGCCCGGCGCTGCGGCCTTATTATTCCGATGACGTCGTCGGCGCCGAGATCGGCGGTGCGGTCAAGAACGTGCTCGCCATTGCCTGCGGTGTGGTCGAGGGTTTGAACCTCGGCCAGAACGCCCGCGCGGCGCTGATCGCGCGCGGCTATGCCGAAATGCTGCGCTTCGGGCTGGCGAGGGGCGCCCGCGCGGAGACACTGTCGGGCCTGTGCGGCCTTGGCGATCTGGTGCTGACCTGCTCCTCCACCTCCAGCCGCAACTTCTCGCTCGGCCTTGCGCTGGGCAAGGGGCTGACCGCCGCCGAGGCGCTGTCGGGCAAGAACAGCGTGGCTGAAGGCGCGGCGACCGCTCCGGTGCTCGCCGACCTCGCCCGCCGCGACGGCATCCAGATGCCCATCGTCGAGGCGGTCGAGCGGCTGCTGAAGGGCGAGGCTCCGGCGAGCGCGGTCGTGAGCGATCTCCTGTCGCGCCCGCTGCGCGACGAGCAGGAGCCGCTTTCTTGAGCACGCCATACGGCGATCCCGCCCACGCACCGCAAGGCGACAAGGAGCGCGACGACATCGCCGCTCTCGCCAAAGGCGGGCGCACCAACCTGTTCGGATTCTTCCTGCGGCTCGCCGCGCGCATCCCGTTCCTGTTCATCGCCGGGCGCGCCGCGTCCTACGGACCGGCCGCGCTGGGCCGCTTCGCCTCGGCGCTGGTGCTGATCGAACTGACCTCGATGCTCTGCACGATGGGCGAGAAGCGCGGGCTGGCGCAGCGGCTGTCGGAGACCGAGGGGCAGGTGCGGCCCGCCAACGTCATCGCCGACGGCTCGATCCTCGCGATCATCGCCAGTTGCACCGCCGCCCTGCTTTTCTGGTTCGTGCCGGGCGTGCTGTTCCCGGGTGGCCATTACACGCAGATCGACCGCTTGATGGTGATCGCGCTGCCGCCCTTCACGATGACCGAGATCTGGCTGGCCGCGCTCGCCTATCGTCTGCGGGTGACGCCGACGGTGTGGTCGCGCGCGATCGTGGAGCCGTGGACGATCTCGATCATGGCGGGCGCGATGATCTGGCTGGCGCCCGAGAGCGGGCTGTCCATCGCCTATATCGCCTCGATCTATGCCGCCGCGCTGACGGCGGCGATCCCGTTCTTCCGCGAATACGGCCTGCCGCGCGGGTGGAAGCCCCGGCCCGGCGCGATGCGCAAGCTGGCCTTGCGCTCGCTGCCGATCGCGCTGGCCGACGCCATCGAGTGGGGCACCCGGCGCGTCGACATCTTCCTGCTCGGCTTCCTTGCCCCGGCTTCGGCGGTCGGCGTCTATTACGCGGCGCAGCAGGTCGCGAGCCTGCCGCAGAAGCTCAAGACCAGCTTCGAGCCGGTGCTCGGCCCGGTGATCACGCGCAACCTGAAGGAAAAGGACTATGCCGCCATCGCCCGGCAGGTCTGTCAGGTGGGGTTCTGGATCACCGCCTCGCAAGCCGGGATCGCACTGGCGCTGGGCATTCCCGGCAACGGCGTGATGGGCCTCGTCGGACGCGAGTTCGTCGGCGGCACCGGCGCGCTGGCCTTCCTGCTCGCCGCCGAAGTGGTTGCCGCGACCGCCGTAGTGAGCGAGGCGGCGCTGATCTACGTCGCGCGGCTGCGCAACTTGTGGGTCTCGATCGGCACCATCGCGCTGCAGGCGGTGCTGACGCTCTTCGGCATCCTGCTGATGCAGCGGCTCGGCTTCAATCCGCTGTTCCAAGCCGCCGCTGCCGCCTGCGCGCTGATGCTGGCACTGGGGCTGTCCTCGATCGTCAAGTCGGTGATGCTGGCGCGCATCCTCAAGGAGCCGATCAACAACTGGCGCTGGGCGCTGGTCTGGGCCGCCGCTCCGGCCGTGGTCATCGGTTTCCTCGCGGTCCGCTTCCTGCCCGAATGGGCGGCGCTGGCCTTCGGCATCCCGGCGATCCTCGGTTCCTACTTCCTCGTGATCTGGAAGAAGGCGTTCGGTCCGGAGGATCGCCGCCTGTTCCAGAAGGCGAAGAAGGTCGAAACTCCGCTTGGCGAGCAACTGCCCGGCTGACAGCCCGGCTTCGGTTCTCTAGGTTGCCTCCATGAATCCCCGCCGCGCATCGCTGATCGTCGCCGGAGCCGCGCTGTGCCTGGTCATGTCCTTCGCCGTCACCCGGGCGCGGGGGCTTGCGTTCATCGGCGACCTCGACCGGCAGGCTTCGGCCGCGCGCGATGCTGTGGGCGGGAAGGGCGTGACGCTGAATTTCCGCGACCGCTACGGCTGGCTGACCCGCCATCCGGTGCTCTCCGGCGGCCGGGATCTTTCGCCCGAGACCCGCAAGAGCGTCGCCGCCGCCATCGCCGCGGTGCCGGGGATCGCCGGGGTGAGTTGGGCGCGGGGCGGCGACGAGCGCGCGGTACTGGCCCACTGTCAGGACGACGTCGAGCGCATCCTCGAAACCCGCACCATCCGTTTCGGCGAGGCCAGCACGCGCCTCGAACCGTCGAGCGAGCGGCTGCTGGGCGAAGTGGCGCGCTCGCTGCGGCCTTGCGTGGGCAGCATCATCGCGGTGACCGGGCATACCGACGCCTCGGGCAACCAGAAGGTCAATGTCGCGCTCTCGCAGGCGCGGGCGGAGGCGGTGCGTTCGGCGCTGATCGCGCGCGGCATCCCGGCGACGAACCTGCGTGCGGCAGGCCTCGGCTCGGCGCGGCCGGTGGAAGGGCTGGACCCGCTCGACCCGGCCAATCGGCGCATCGAGTTCTCGGTGCTCTACACCGCGCCGGTCAAGCCGACGCCGATCGATACGCCGGGGCCTGAATGATGGACTTGAGGGACTAGGAAAGGACGCTGCCTTGCCGCTATGGCTGGAAATGGCCGTCTCGGTGCTGCTGTCCTACGGGATCGGTTTCGGCATCGGCGCCGCAATATGGAATCGCAGGAAGGTGAACTGACGTGCTGGAAATGGTTCAGGCGAACTGGCTGGTCTTCATCGTCGCGCTGCTCGTGGGCATCGTGGTGGCCTACTGGGTCTTCATCCACGGCTCGAAGCCGGCGCGGCGCGAGCATCGCCCCGACGTGCTCGACGAGGGCGCGGCGCCCGCGCAGCGCAACCAGGCGCTGATAGACGACGCGCCGCCCGCCTCGCAGTACCACATCGACCCGCCGGCGATGGCCGGGACGATGGCGGGCATCGGCGAAGTCATCGCCGTCGCCGCGCAGGAAGAGGCCGACGAGGCGCGCCACAACGATGCGGCGCACGAGCCCCCCCAGACCATCGCCGCCGAGCCCGATCCGACGCCCGCTCCTCCGGCCCCGCCGGTCGTGGAGACGGCTGAGGGTGAAGTCGCGGCGGACGACCTGCGCAAGATCAAGGGGCTCGGCCCCAAGATGCTGACATTGCTCCATGCGCTGGGCGTAACGAGCTACGCCCAGATCGCGGCATGGAGCGATGCCGACCTCGACGACCTCGACACCAAGCTCGGGGCCTTCGCGGGCCGCCCGCGCCGCGACAGCTGGGTGGAGCAGGCGCGGTTGTTGTCGAGCGGCGATACCGGCGCTTACGAGGCACAGTTCGGGAAGCTGTAAAACCTCGTCATTGCGAGCGCAGCGAAGCAATCCAGGACGGCTCAAGACTGCCCTGGATTGCTTCGCCGTGCTCGCAATGACGGAACGGGGGACTAACGGCTCCCCATCTCGATCACGGCGCGGGCGATCGAGACGAGTTCGGCCTCGCGGTTGACGCCGGCCTTCTGGAAGATCGTGCGCAGCTGGCTCGACACCGTCTGCGCGCTGACGCCGCGCATCCGGGCGATCTCCTGCCGCGAATGACCCTGTGCCAGCAGGGCGACGATCTCACCCTCGGCCCGCGTCAACTCGAGCGCGGCGGAGAGGCGGCCGCCCTGATCGCTGGTGAAGCCGAGCGGCGCCTTGAGCGTGACGATCACGCTGGGCGCGAAGCCGAAATTCCAGTGCTGCCGGGGCAGGGCGCAGATCTCGATCAGCAGCGGGCCGTGCACCGACTGCATCCACAATTCGGACGGCATCGCCTGACGGCTGGCGAGGGCGACGCCGATCCGTATCTGCAGCACGCGGTCGAGGTCCGGCCGCACGGCCCTGAGCCCTCCCGCACGCACCTGCAGGGTGTCGGGTGACAGCAGCCGCTCGGCCGCCTGCGTCACCGAGCGAACCCGCCCCGTCGCATCCAGCAGGACCGCCGCCGTGCGCATTGCGTCGAGCGAGCCGCGCAGCATGTCCGCGCCCTGATGCTCGATGGCGGCCTGCAGGCGGATCGCGGCCATGACATGGGGGGCGGCGTCCTGGAGGGCCTGCCGCTGCACTTCGGTCGTGCGTCCGTCGCTGGCGGAATGGAGCGCGGCGAGCCCGAAGAAGGCGCCGGGGTCATCCGCCAGCACCAGCTGCGCGCCATGTTCGGCATCCCAGCGCTGGACGTGTTGGTTGTAGGCTTCGTTGGGCGCGGCGGCGCGAATTGCATCGTAGTGATGCTCCCACACGACTTCACCCGGTCCGCGGCCCGCAGCGACACGGTAGTTGACGTCGGGCCGATGCCCGCCGATCGCGAGGAAATCCTCGGTATAGCCTTCGGAAATGTCGGTGACCCAGTTGAAGAGCGTGTGGCTTTCACCGATGGCGATAAGCTGCGCGCGCGCCGAACCCGTCGCGCTGGCCAGAGCCTTCAGTGCGCCGTCCCAGCCGGCTTCTTCAAACGGAGCGCGCGAAAAGAGCGCCCCCAGTTCCTCGATTCGTATGGTCCTGCCCCCCGACTGCGACCAGAGGACAATGTGAACTGCGCGTCAACTTTACGCAAGCCCATGTAAAACGGGGCAGACCGAGGAGGGCATACCACGATCATGGTATGTGGCGAATCGCCAATTCGGGCATCTGCGTAGATGCGACCCGAAGGATCGGAATTTCCAATGCGATCCTTTACCAAACTACCCGGGACCTGCTTGCAGGTCCCGGGCTTTCTTTGTGGGGGTGGCCACACTTTGACGTGATTCCCGGGAGCCCGGAAACCCACCTTGCGACATATCGTGTTGCACGGCCGTCAGATGGATTTCCACGCTTCAGCCGGATATGTGCGCGCGGCTCTTCATGAGCGGCTGGATACGGTTGCCGAAGTTCTCCACCCCTTCCACGAAGTCGTCGAAGGTCAGCAGGACGCCGCCGGTTCCGGGCACTTCGGCCATCTCGTCCAGCATCCGCGCCACGGTCTCGTAGCTGCCGACGAGGGTGCCCATGTTGATGTTCACCGCCCCCTCGGGCGCTGCCAGCTGGCGCACATTGGTATCGGTGTTGACGGTGTCCTTGGCGCCCTGGTCTGCCAGCCACGAAATCGCGTCGATGTCGACGCCTTCGTTGTAGAGCTTCCACTTCGCCTGCGCTTCCTCGTCGGTCTCGGCGGCGATCACCATGACGAGGACGAAGACCTGCACGTCGCGCCCGGTTTCGGCGGTGAACTTCGCCAGCCGCTCGTTGTTGAAGGCGAAGGCGGTCGGCGTGTTCACGCCCTTGCCGAGACAGAAGGCATAGTCCGCCCACTTGGCCGAGAAGGCCAGCCCCGCGTCCGACGAGCCCGCGCAGATGATCTTCATGTCACCCTGCGGGGTCGGCCGCACGAGGCAGTCGTCCATCGTGTAATGCTCCCCCTTGAAGTCGGAGCGGCCGGTCTCCCACAACTCGCGCAGGATATGGGCGTATTCGTCGAGCACCTGATAGCGGTTGCGGAAATGCTCCTCGCCCGGCCAAAGGCCCATCTGGGTGTACTCGGGCGGCTGCCAGCCGGTGATCAGGTTGAGGCCGAAGCGGCCGTGGCTGATCGAATCGATGGTGTTGCACATCCGCGCCGCGAAGGCGGGCGGGATGATCAGCGTCGGGCAGGTGGCGAAGATCTTGATCTTCTCGGTCACGGCGGCGAGGCCGGACATGAGGGTGAAGCTCTCCAGCCCGTATTCCCAGAACTCCGACTTGCCGCCGAAGCCGCGCAGCTTGATCATCGAGAGCAGGAAGTCGAGCCCGTGCTTCTCGGCCCGGATCGCGATCTCCTTGTTGAGATCGAAGCTGGGCATGTACTGGGGCGAAGTCGTGCTGATCAGCCAGCCGTTGTTGTTGATGGGCACGAAGACGCCGACTTGCATGGACTAGCTCTCCAGAAACTTGACGACGAGGCGGTTGAAACCCGCGGGATCGGTGACGTTGCAGGCATGGCCGCCCCATCCGAACGTGGCGACGTCGGCCGCGGGGATCGGTCCAGCAAGGTTCAGTGAGGCCGCGCAAGGTACGAGGAAATCGTCGCGCGTGGCGATGACGAGGGTTTCGCCCAGCCTGGCCAGCCGCTCGGCCGAAGGGGCATAGGCGCTGACGGCGGCGATGCGCTTTTCCATCGTCTCCGCACCGGGGAAGCCCGCGATGTGGTGCGCAAGGTCAGCCTCGAGCAGCGCGTCGTTGGCGGCGATCCAGTCGGGCGGGTAGAGGAACAGCGGCTGCGCGCGCAGGAACGGCTCGGTCCCCGCATGACGCAGCAGGGCGAGGCGGGCCTCGAAGCAGCGGCGGGTGTGCGGGGAGAGGGTGCGCCAGCCGTTGATCACCACCAGCTTGTCGATCCGGCCGGAGGCGAGGGCGGTCTCGATCCCGATCATCCCGCCCAGCGCGTGGCCGATGAAGTGCGCCCGCGCGATGCAAAGCGTATCCATCAGCGCGATGACGTCTGCGGCCATGTCCTCGATCGAGGTCGTTTCCGGCAGCGCGCGATCGCTGCGGCCGGTGCCGCGCTGGTCGTAGGTCAGGACGCGGTGGTTCGCGGAAAGTGCGGCAAGGTTCGGCTGCCAGTAGGCGCCGCTGCCGCCGAGCCCGCTCGACAGGATCAGCGTGGGCGCGCCTTCGGGACCGTGGAACTCGTAGTGGAGGCCGGCGGCGGTGCTCATTCGCGATGGAGCTTCGATGCTTCGACAGGCTCAGCACTCAGCCTGAGCGGGGTTGGGGGCGATGCCATTGACCCGAACCGCTCCCTCGTCATTGCGAGCGCAGCGAAGCAATCCAGGGCAGTCTTGCGCCGCTCTGGATTGCTTCGCTACGCTCGCAATGACGATTCAAGGTACAGTCGTCAGGCTGTGGTAGCCTGCGCTGTTCCCGCTCACCCTGAGCCTGTCGAAGGGTCATGCCAGATGCGCCACCGACGCGATCTCGACGAGGCAGTCGGGCTTCACGAGGTCGGTCTTGATGCAGTAGCGCGCAGGCTTGTCGCCGGGAAAGTACTCGGCATAGACGGCGTTGAACGCGGCGTAGTCGGCCATGTCCTTGAGGAAGATGTGGTTCATGGCGACGTCGGCCATGGTGCCGCCCGCGGCCTCCACGGTGATCCGGATCGCCTCCAGCACGTGGCGGGTCTGCGCCGCCGCATCGCCGACATGCAGGACAGTGCCGCCTTCGCCCAGCGCCAGCATGCCCGAGACGTAGAGCACGTTACCCGCTTTCGCCCCGGCCGAATAGGGCGCGATCGGGGTGGGGAACTCGGACGGGTTCACGGCTTCGAAGGGCATCGTCACTCCTTTGGTGGAAGCTGGCTCACGGCAGTGCGGAAATCGGCGACCGTGCTGACCCAGCCGAAGAACTTCTCGACGTTGTAGACGGTGGCCTCCTTGATGAAGTCGGGGCCGAGGTGATGCGTCGCATCCTCCAGCAGCACGCCGAAGTATTCGAGGTGGAAGCCGTCGCGCAGGGTCGATTCGACGCAGACGTTGGTGGCGATGCCGGTGAACACCAGCGTGCGGATGCCGCGCGCGCGCAGGACGGAATCGAGCTGCGAGTTGAAGAAGGCCGAATAGCGCGGCTTGTGGACGCGAAGGTCGCCTTCCTTCGGTGTCAGCGCATCGACCAGTTCGTAGTCCCAGCCGCCGCGCGCGAGGAACTTGCCCGAGAGTTCGGGGCGCCTGCGCATGGTCTTGAGCGCGTTGGACTTGTGGAAGTTGGGCGAGAGCGGCGTGCCTGCCTCGACATAGTCGGCGTCCCAGCCGTTCTGCAGGAACACCACCGTCATCCCGGCCGCGCGGGCGGTGTCGAGCACTTCGGCGATATGGCCGATAGTGGCGGCGGCGGGCCCGACTTCGAAGCCCGCCTCGTCCACGTAGCCGCCTTTGGAGGCATAAGCGTTCTGCATGTCGACGACGATGACGGCGGTTGTCGCCGGATCGAGCCGGATGGCCTCGGGCCGCGCAGGAAGCACTGCGGAGGAGGGGGAACCGGGGGACGGGTCGACGATGATCTCGCTCACCCCGATACTATTGAGCACAGGTCCGGGGTGGTCAAGGTGGCTGTTTGGGATCGTGATTTCGGATCGCTCGCCCTGTTCGATCGAAACAATTTCGTCATTCCCGCGAAGGCGGGAACCCATCTGATGACGGTTCCGGCTGCACGGGCATCAGATGGGTCCCCGCCTGCGCGGGGATGACTGGGGTGAGCGGGCAATGTTCAGGCGGCCCTCACACCGCCGAGGGACGCGGCTCCTGCGGCCTGACGCCCAGCAAGCGCTCCAGCGCCGCTGCGAAACCGGCGTTGCGCTGGCGGTTGGAGGACTGGATGCGATCGAGGTCGAGCCCGCTGCCGCCGGTCAGCAGCACGCCGAACTCGCCCTTGCCGACCCAGCGCACTTGCGCCTGCAGGTCAGCCTGTCCGGGCAGCGAGACGCGCAGCATCTCGCCGGTGCTCGGCTGCAAGGTGCGCGAAGCAATGCACATGCCGCCGGGCGAGACGTTGCGCACGATGACGTCCTCGCCCGTTCGCCCCTCGCCGCCGATGACGGCCTTGATCAGCGTCCGCACACGCGGCGCGCGCTGCTGTTGCGCGCCCTGGCCGGCGGCAGCTTCTGACGAGACGGAAGCACGCCGCGCCAGCGCTTTCAGCCACTCGGGTCGCTCGCTGCTCGCGAAATCATCGATGTCCGCCATGGGATCGGCTACCTCTTCGCATTTGTGTCCCCGGTGCATGGTCCGGCCCGTTGCAAAATCAGGCGCGGTCGAACCGGCGGCGCTGCGGTGGGGGGTGAGAACGATGCGCCAGCCGGTTCGCGTTTATTGTGCAGCCGCACAGTTCCCGGATGGTTAACAAATCCCTTACGTAACTTGCCCTGTGAAAACGATTGAATTGCCCTTTGTGGACGCTTTGGGTGTCGTTATGGTATCTTTAGGTGCCGGTCTGTTCCGGGTTCTCCCGTTGCAAAATCTGCATTTTGGTCGCCGCCCTCTTGTCGCGGTGCAATAAAACCTGACATGACAGGCCAGCATGCTCCGCCAGTACGAACTCGTCGAACGCGTCAAGGAATACGCCCCGGAGGCCGATGAGGCCCTCCTGAACCGTGCCTACGTCTATACCGTGCAGAAGCACGGCACCCAGAAACGCGCCAGTGGCGACCCCTATTTCAGCCATCCGGTCGAAGTGGCGGGGCTGATGACCGAGCTGAAGCTCGATCAGCAGACCATCATCACCGCGTTGCTCCACGACACCGTCGAAGACACCCTCGCCACGATCGAGGAGATCGACAAGCTGTTCGGCCCCGACGTCGCGCGGCTGGTCGACGGCGTCACCAAGCTCTCCAAGATCGAGGTGATGACCGAGAGCGAACGCGCGGCGGAAAACCTGCGCAAGTTCCTGCTGGCGATGAGCGAGGACTTGCGCGTTCTTCTCGTCAAGCTGGCCGATCGCCTGCACAACATGCGCACCCTCCATTACATCAAGAAGGAGGACAAGCGCCGCCGCATCGCCCGCGAGACCATGGATATCTACGCCCCGCTCGCCGAGCGCGTGGGCATGTACGAATACATGCGCGAGATGCAATTGCTCGCCTTCGAGCAGCTGGAGCCGGAAGGTTACGCGACGATCACCGGCCGCCTTGCGCAGATCCGCAGCGAAGAGGGCGGGCAGGTCGACGAACTGGCGCTGTCGATCAAGCAGGTGCTGGCCGAGGCGGGCCTCAACGTCGAGGTTTCCGGCCGCGAGAAGCACCCCTATTCGATCTGGCGCAAGATGGCCGAGCGCCATGTCAACTTCGAGCAGATCACCGACATCATGGCCTTCCGCGTTCTGACGGACAGCGTGGACGACTGTTACCGCGCGCTCGGCGTGCTGCATCAGGCCTGGCAGATGATCCCCGGCCGTTTCAAGGACTACATCTCGACACCCAAGTCGAACGGCTACCAGTCGCTGCACACGGCGCTGATATTCCAGCGTTCCATGCGCATCGAGGTGCAGATCCGCACGCGCGAGATGCACCGCCTCAACGAATTTGGCCTCGCCGCGCACTGGGCCTACAAGCAGGGCGGCGCGCGGCCCGATGGGCAGGTCGGGTGGCTGCGCGACCTGATCGAGATCGTCGACGCCAGCCACGACGCCGAGGAACTGCTCGAGAACACCAAGATGGCGATCTACCAGGATCGCATCTTTGCCTTCACCCCCAAGGGCGCGCTGTTCCAGCTGCCCAAGGGTTCGACGGCGGTGGACTTCGCGTATGCGGTGCACACCAATCTCGGCAACGCAGCGGTCGGCGTGAAGATCAACAACCGGCACGTGCCGATGCGCACGCAGCTGGCGAACGGCGACGTGGTGGAGATCATCAAGAGCACCACCTCGGAGCCGCAGCTCTCGTGGCTGGGCTTCGTCGTTACCGGCAAGGCCCGCGCCGCCATCCGCCGCGCCGTCCGCGCCAAGGAACGTGCCGAAGTCGCCGAGATCGGCGGCAAGCTCTACGACGAGATCGCCGGCCGCCTGCCGCAGCGCCTCGGCAAGAAGGCGCTTGCCCACGCGGTCGAACGCCTCGACTTGCGCGACGAGGAAGACCTGATGTTCGCGATCGGCTCGGGCCGCCTGTCGGACCGTCAGGTCATGGAGGCATTGGTCCCCGGCAGCACCGCCGAACTGCCCGAGGACCCCGAATGGACCCGCACCGAACGCGCGATCTCGATCCGTGGTCTCACGGCGGGGGTCGGCTTCGAGCTGGCGGAATGCTGCCACCCGGTCCCCGGCGACCGCATCGTCGGCCTGCGTCGCCCGGATCACAAGGTGGAAGTCCACGCGATCGACTGCATGACGCTGGCGAGCGGCGTCGATGCCGACTGGCTCGACCTGTCATGGGGCGAGCGGACCACCGGCGCCGTCGGGCGCCTGCAGCTGATCCTCTACAACCGCCCGGGTACGCTCGCCGAAGTCACGCAGATCCTCGCCAGCAACCGCGCCAATGTCACCAACCTGCAGATGACCCAGCGCGACGAGCCCTTCGGCACTTACGAGGTGGACCTCGAGGTTTCCGACCTCGCGCACCTCACCCGCATCGTCGGCGCCCTGCGCGCCAGCGAAGCGGTGGCCGACGCTGAACGCATCTGACCAAATTCCTCCCCGAGCTTGCTCGGGTAGGGGGACCGCCCGCGTAGCGGTTGGTGGAGGGGGCTACTCCCTCAGAACGTCAGCGAAACCTCGACGTCGTCGCCTTCGCCGATCCCCTCGGCCTTGCGCACGGCGGCCTTGACCGGCAGCAGCCAGCCGCCGTCGGACTTGCTCGGGAACACCGATGTCGCGAAGTCGGTCCCGCCGATCCGCGCCTTGACCTTGAGCGAGCCGAACCCGCGCGCGGTGCCTTCCAGCTTGCGCATGATCGCGGTGCCGGACAGCGCCTCGCCCGCCGCGCCGTCGATGGTGAGGAAGTGCCAGGTGCCGTTGTTCGCCCCTCCGGTCCAGCGCCACAGACGGCCGGTGTGCTGCAGGTGCTCGCCGTGTGCGCTCATGGCTTCGCCGCGTCCTGCTTCACGGGCCGGATCGGCACGGGTGCATTGCAGATGTCCACTCCGCCCGCGGGCTGGATGTAGAAGCTGTCCTTCCGGTTCGCGCGCTTGTCGATGTAGGCGGCGAAGCTGGCGCTTTCGGTGGAGAGGTATTCGTAGGCAGGCAGGTCCGCCACGTCGCTGCCCATCCGCACGGAGACGATCGGCGTGCGCTCTTCAGGCGTTTCATAGAAGCCCAGCGCACCCGTCCCGCGCGGTAGCGACGACAGGTGCTCCATCCCCGCGATAATCCGCCCGACGAGCGCGATGTTGCGGTCCAGCTGGCGCGGCGCTTGTCCGATCACGGTGTAGAGTTCGGCGCCGGTGCCGGTATCGGGTGAGAGATTGCGGCCAACGCCGACCATGCCGTAGCAGTGGACGGGCCAGCCTGTGCGGCCATCTGCCGCGATGGGCCAGCCATGATCGAACAGCGTCAGGCCGTTGCGCAGATAGGAATCCGGATTGGTTGGGATCGTCGCAGTTTGTCCGGCCTCTTGCGCGCTGCGCTGCATGAAGCTCGATCGCAACCTTTCGTCGAGCGGCGTTACGTAGCCCTTCTCGGTTGGCTTCGCCAATCCCGCAGGCAAAGCCTTTGCGTTGCCCGGCGTCTCGCCATCGGGATCGCCCCACTGCACGACATAGTTGTCCTGCACTCGCACGACTGCGATCCCGTCGAACCAGTGCGCGGCCACCAGCTTGCGGATGTTCCCGACCCACCCTTGCGAGAACGGCGCGGGCATCAGTTGAATCACCACGCGGCGCGGCTTGCCCTTGGCGCCGGGCGTCAGGTCCATGACCAGCAGGTCGCCGGGGGCGATGCGCTGCCAGTCGGAAGCGGGAGCGGCATCGACGACGTCATTGGGCGTGATCGGCTTGTCCCCGGCCGCCAGCGAAGGCGTGGCGAGGGCGGCAAGTGCGATGACGGAAAAGAAAGTGCGCATGAAGGCTTCATGCCATCACCACACCGCTTGCGAAACCCCGCGCGACTCGCTAGTGGCCGCCTCCTTACCAGTGCATGCGGAGCGGTGGCCGAGTGGTCGAAGGCGCTCGCCTGGAAAGTGAGTATACGCCAAAAGCGTATCGAGGGTTCGAATCCCTCCCGCTCCGCCAAGCCTATCCAGATCAGTCCGGAAATGTCCTCAAGGGGCTGATTTCGTGCGCTCTGTCCGCTACAGGTTGCCTGATAAAGTCCCATTTTTGTTCCTTTCCAGCTGGGGCTGGCATGAGATACCATGTGAGCTGTCACGGGTATGGGGAGAACGGATACGCGGAGCGGTAAGCTTACAGGCAAGGGAGCTCCCATGGTGCTCAAGGCGCTCCAGCGGATTAAGAAGCCTGGCAGGCAGCCGCCATGGACCGGCACTGACAACGCGCGCGCGGTACGTCGCCGCGACTAACAGTGCGCGTCTCGCAAAGGGCGCGATCCACAAGGTTACACAGGGGAAATGTCTAATCTTGATTTGAGGCTGGACGCCAAAATCGCCTAAACGACGAAAAACACACGATTATCCATATGGTAATGGAGGCCCGAGCCGGAATCGAACCGGCGTGCAAGGATTTGCAGTCCTCTGCGTCACCACTCCGCCATCGGGCCATCCGTGTGGAGGAGTGCGCGCCTACCAATCGATTGGAGGTAGTGCAACGGGATTCGCGCAAGTTTCCGCATTTTCTTTGCGTTTGCCGGCGAGAAGGAGTCGAGGCAGGGAGTTTCTCTGCTTGCCGTATGGATTGATGGCGCGCTTTAGTAGCCTTTCGTCACAGGAAAGGGCTCGGTATGATTCTAGGAGCGGTCCTGGCGGGAGGTCTCTCCAGCCGCTTCGGCAGCGACAAGGCGCTGGCGCAGATCGGAGGCCGCACGCTGATTTCGCTGACGGTCGACGCATTGTCGGGCTGGTGCGAGCATGTCGTTGTCACGGGAAGGAAAGTCGCTCCGGCACCCACGCTCCCCGATTGGCCGAGGGCAGGCATGGGGCCGCTCGGCGGTCTGGCGGCCGCCTTGCATTATGCCCACGACGAGGGCTACGAGGTCGTACTGAGTTGCGGTGTCGATGCCGGGCTGTTGCCCGAGGACTTACATCAGGCGTTGGAGCCGGCGCCGTCCTATCTTGCTTCTCAGCCGGTCATTGGTTTGTGGCCGGCCGCCGCCGCTGCGCAACTCGACGCCCTGCTGGAGAGCGACGAGCGCCATTCGATGCGCCGCTTTGCGGAACTTCTCGGCGCGAGACCGGTCAAGATCGCCGTGCCGATACCCAACATCAACACGCCAGCCGACCTCGCTGAAGCTGCCGGTCAATCGTCGCCCTAAAACAAGTCTAAACCTGGCACGCGACGGCTTGGTTCGGATTGGCGTGCGTCGTGCTTGTCGGCAGAAAAGCTGGTTTTAGTTGCTCCTCGCTTTGTGGCATGAGGCAGTACCCACCGGCGGAAGCTGTGGCGATGATGCCGGACATGCCGACAAACCCCAGCTTACGACGCAGCCGGGACATGTGGACGGCGATGCTGTTGGTTTCTGGTACGAAACCCATGCGCCAAACGTCCTGGATAAGATCCTGCTTGCTCACGGGCTCGCCAGGCGTGTCCGCAAGGCGCCAGATCAGCGCGAATTCGCGCGGATTGAGGTTGAGCGATTTTCCTTGACCAAACGCTTCTCGGGCCAAGAGATCCAACTCAAGGTCACCGAGACGGCGATGCCGTGGAAGCCAGTAGGTAAGTTCTGCCAGCCGGGATGCCCTAGCTTCGAATTCCCCAGGTTCGATCGTGTCGGACACGGCTTCGCCGAAACCGACCTGCAGAAGTTCAGCACGTTCTGCGGCGCTGGCGGCACCGATCACCAGGACGAAGCGGCGAACCTCGTTGCGGACCGCCAACAATCTATCCCAATCTGCGCTGTTCAGGTTCCCTGCATGCACTACCCCTATGCAGTCGCACGAAGGCTCTCCACCGAAATCCAGCGCCCAGCCGCAAACTCTGAGATCGAACCCAATAGGAATCCTGTCGGAGCTCAGCCATCGAAAATGATACGGCGACTCCCGCCGTGAAAGAAAAACCGCCATCTGCCCCCCAAATAGCCTACTGTTCCAATCAGATGGGTGGCGAGATGGCGCATTTTTGCCATACGGGACAACACGTATTTTATTACAGTATGGAGCAATCATTAACTTTAAAACCCCGCAGAATTCCTAGGATTCTGCGGGGTTTTTGTGTCACGATGAAGGAGTATTAACGCCCATCGAAGTCAGGTAGCGCTTTACGTTGCGAGCGGCTTGGCGAAGGCGTTGTTCGTTTTCGACCATGGCGATTCTGACGAAGCCTTCGCCATCCTCGCCGTAACCAACGCCGGGGGCGACTGCGACTTCGGCATGAGTCAGAAGCTGTTTGGAGAACTCCAGGCTTCCCATCTCTTTGAGGGCCGGCGGTAGGGGTGCCCAAGCGAACATGGAGGCCTTGGGGGCAGGGATTTCCCACCCGGCTCGGCCGAATGCTTCGACCATCACGTCTCGGCGCTTCTGGTAAAGATCGCGGTTGCGCTGGACGATGTCCTGCGGGCCGTTGAGCGCGGCGCAGGCAGCAGCCTGAATCGGCGTGAAGGCGCCGTAGTCAAGGTAGGACTTCACGCGAGTAAGCGCGGAGATCAGCTTCTGGTTGCCCACCGCGAAGCCGATGCGCCAGCCAGCCATCGAGTAGGTCTTGCTCATTGAGGTGAACTCGACCGCGACGTCCTTGGCTCCCGGTACCTCGAGGATCGAGCGGGTTGGATTGCCGTCGTAATAGAGCTCGGAATAGGCGAGGTCGGACAGAATCCAGACCTTGTTCTCTTTTGCCCAAGCGACGAGGCGCTCGTAGAATGCAAGGTCCACCGTTTCGGCGGTCGGGTTCGACGGGTAGTTGACGATCAGGATCGACGGGCGCGGCACCGTGAAGGCCATCGCGCGGTCGAGCGAGCGCCAGTAGTTCTCGTCAGGCGTCGTCGGCACCGAGCGGATCGTCGCGCCGGCGATGATAAAGCCGAAGGTGTGGATCGGGTAGCTGGGGTTGGGGGCCAGCACCACGTCGCCGGGCGTCGTGATTGCGGTGGCGAGGCTGGCGAGGCCCTCCTTCGAGCCCATCGTGACGACGACCTCGCGCTCGGGGTCCAGTTCCACGTCGAAGCGGTTGGCGTAATAGTTCGCCTGAGCGCGGCGCAGGCCGGGGATACCCTTCGATTGCGAATAACCGTGGGCGTCGGGCTTTTGCGCCACTTCGCACAGCTTATCGAGCACGTGCTGCGGCGGAGGCAGGTCGGGGTTACCCATGCCGAGGTCGATGATGTCCTTACCGGCCTGGCGGGCTGCGTGCCTCATCGCGTTCACTTCGGCGATGACATAGGGCGGCAGTCGCTTGATGCGGTAGAACTCGTCTTCCATGACCTCTGGTATCCAGTAGCGTTGGCGGCAGGATCGCCGCTCGGCCCCTGTAGGGGATTCGCAAGCCTGCGCAAATGGGGACTCGTGAAAGATAATTGCAGGAAATGTCACGCCGAAGCGTGAGAAGGGGGCTCGACAGGAGTCCGCGACGCGGCCAACCTGCATGCGAATCCCAAGGAGAGCGATTGCCGATGGCTACCGACGCCGACCTCATCAGCGACGTCATGAAGTACCAGGTCCAGAGCCTTACGACACTGTTCGGCCAGATAATCCCTGCCGAGGGGACGCCCGAGGCTGAGGCCACGGTGCAATGGGCCGAGGTGGCAGGGCGGCTGCATTCGATCTGGACCGAATTCCAAGTCGAGCAACTGAACAAGGCATCGGCCGAAAAGCCGCCTCACTATGCCGATCCCATGAAGTGGATTGCCACGGCTGAGGGCGTGTTCCGGCAACTTCCGTTCGCCAACCCCGAAGTCCAGCAGAAGTTCTGGAACGAGGGATTGGCGCTGGTGAACGCGGTATTCGGGCAGTACGGCCTCGGCCCACGCGGCGAGCAGGCTCAACCGGAGGCCGAGTTGCCGCGTCGTGACCATCGTTTCTCCGATCCGGAATGGCGCCGCCAACCGTTCTTCGCGGTGCTGCATCAGCTCTATCTGCTGATGAGCGAGCAGGTCACCGGTCTTGCGGAGGCAGTCGAAGGCATGGAGCCTGCGCGAAAGGCGCAGCTGCTTTTCGCGACGCGCACCATAGTGGATGCCCTGAGCCCGGCGAATTTCCCGCTGACCAACCCTGTCGCCTTGGCGAAAGCTACCGAAACCCGTGGTGAGAGCCTCGTGCGCGGTTTCGAGAATTTGCTTGATGACATGCGCAAGGGCCAGCTCACGCATACGCGACCTGGCGCCTTCGTGCTAGGCGAGAACATCGCCGTGACGCCAGGAAAAGTCGTCTTCGAGACGCCGCTTTACCAGCTCATCCAGTATACCCCGACGACCGACAGGGTCCTGAAAACTCCCTTGGTGATCTTCCCGCCATGGATCAACCGTTTCTACATCCTCGACCTCAATGCCCGGAAAAGCTTCGTGCGTTGGGCGGTCGAGCAAGGCGTGACGGTGTTCATGGTTTCGTGGAAGTCGGCCGACGCCTCGATGGCGGACCTTCTTTGGGACGACTACATCGCCGCGCAGATCGAGGCGGTGGACTTCGCCCGCAATCGTCTCGGCGTGCCTTCGGTGCACACGATCGGCTATTGCGTGGCCGGCACGACGCTGGCCGCCACGCTGGCTGTGCTCGCGCGGAAAGGTGAAGCGGACAAAGTCGCCAGCGCCACCTTCTTCACCGCGCAGGTGGATTTCGAGGATGCGGGCGATCTCAAGAACTTCATCGACGACCAGCAGATCGAGACGGTAGGCCGCTTGTCGCCCGAGGGTTATCTCGATGGACGCTATCTTGCCGCGACCTTCAACATTCTGCGTGGCAATGATCTTATCTGGAACTACGTCGAACGCAATTATCTCAAGGGCGAGGATTACCCTGCGTTCGACTTGTTGCACTGGAACGGTGACGTCACCAACCTCCCGGCGCGCTGGCACCGCAATTACTTGCGCGACCTCTATCGCGACAACCGGCTGGCCGTAGCCGATTCGCTGTCCGCCTGCGGAGCGCCGATAGACCTGCACCGCATCGCGACGCCCTGTTATATCCAGGCTGGGCGCGAAGATCACATTGCTCCCGCCACCAGCGTCTGGAAGCTGACCCGCTATCTTGCCGGGGACTGGACGTTCCTGCTCGCCGGCTCCGGCCACATCGCGGGGGTCGTCAATCCGCCGTCCGCCGGCAAGTATCAGTACTGGACGAACGGCGGCTCACCCGAGACTCTGGCGGAATTTGTCGAGGGGGCGGCCGAGCATCCCGGGTCCTGGTGGCCGCATTGGGCCGAATGGCTACGCGATCTCGACCCTGCCGAAATTCCCTCGCGAGGAAAGCGCAAGCCAGGTGTACGCGGTGACAAGGTCATCGAAGACGCGCCAGGACGCTACGTCTCCGCGCGCTGAACAAGGTCCATTTCGGCATCTTAATCGCGTGACCCGAGCCTGCGGGCGTGCTGACACACGCCTGTAATCTACGCCGGACACTTTGCGCAGACCTGAAAAGCAAGGTAAATTTGTGCGATGCAGCATAAATTGTGCATCGCAGCATAGATGTGTTGACTTCGCGCCTGCAAAAACCTATTTTGCAACGCAGCAACGGTTTGTGCGACTCGTTGATCGCACGGATTTCACCGGGGTGACGCCCGGCTCTTAATCGAAGTTTTCAAAAAAGGCTGGATGCTCAGATGGCCGATAGTGAAGACCCGAAGACCAATGTCGCTCCGGTAGCGCCTCCCAAGCCCGTAGAGGCCGAAGTGGCTGCGCCGGTCAAATCCGTTTCAAGCGTACCGGAAACGCCTAAGGTGGGAGAGCCCAAGCTCGTTTCGGCTGCGCTGAAGGTGCCTGAGCCAGTGCGGTCTACCGCACCAGTCTCTGCTAAGCCGGAAACCTCGGCGAAGGTTGATGCTTCCGTCAAGAAGCCGGTCGTAAAGGCGGCGCCAATCAAGGCGCCTGTAGCAAAGGCACCTCTTGCCGAGAAGGCGGAGGTCAAGGCTGTAAGGCCCAAGCCGAAGATCAAAACTGCGCCGGCCGCTACCGCGAAGCTGAAGCCGGTCGTACCAGTTGTTCCGGCCAAGGTCGTCGAGACCAAGCCGGCCACTACGGTTGCCAAGGACGTGAAGGAAACGGTCGCTGCCGTTCCGGTTCCGAAGGCGGCCACAAAAACGGCGGCGCCAAAGACCGCACCGAAGCCCATTTCGGGCAAGCCCGTCTTCGCAGGACTGTTCTCCAATTTCATGCTCGAGGAAACAACTATGGACATGAGCGCTAACTTCACCGGCTTCCAGGATGCCATCACCGAGGCGCAGGCCAAGGCCAAGGCCGCTTTCGAAAAGAGCACCAGCGTGCTCGGCGAAGTCAGCGACTTCGCAAAGGGCAACGTCGAAGCTGCCGTCGAATCTGGCAAGATCTACGCCGAGGGCGTGCAGACCCTTGGTTCGGAATTCGTGTCGGAGAGCCGCGCTGCGTTCGAGAAGATGTCGGGTGACATCAAGGAACTCGCCGCTGCTAAGTCGCCGACCGACTTCTTCAAGCTGCAGAGCGACCTTGTCCGCAAGAACTTCGACACAGCCGTGGCCTACAGCTCGAAGAACAGCGAAGCCATGCTCAAGCTGTTCAGCGACACTTTCGCGCCAATTTCCGGCCGCGTGAGCATCGCCGTCGAAAAGGCGCGCTCGGCCGCTCCGTTCTGATTTCAGGCAGGTTCGACCGGCCGGGTGACGCTGTTATCCGGCCGATTGAGCCTCCTGACCGAGAATATGGGCCGGGGCATCTTGTTATCGGACGCCTCGGTACGATATTCTGGGCACCATGATTCCCCTGATCGCTGATTCTGACCTGTCGCTTTTTCCGCTCGTGCCTTTTCGGGGCACGATGGCGGACGGTGACGATTCCGATCATGGTACTGGCGATGATCATCAGGTCGGCATCGCCACTAAGACCCGTGCCAAGCCGAAGAAGCCTAGCCAGTTCAAGGTGCTGATGCTCAATGACGACTACACCCCGATGGAATTCGTGGTGCTGGTCCTCAAGCGCTTCTTCCACATGGACCTCGAACAGGCCACGCGTGTGATGCTTCATGTTCACCAGAAGGGCGTGGGCGTCTGTGGCATCTTCCCTTACGAGATCGCCGAGACCAAGGTGAACCAGGTGATGGACTTCGCCAGGCAGAACCAGCACCCTCTCCAGTGCACGCTGGAAAAGGCCTGATCACATTCTCTTCCGGACGGGAAACCTTAAGGCTTCGGTGACGTTGATCGGCTGGGCCGGCGCGTTGATGACGTTGCCGGAGCGAGAAGGTTTCCGGCCTGCTACAAATCGCTTTGCCCTTCCGGCGCGAGCGGTTAAGGGCGGGGGAGAACGGTTGAGTGACGACGCCTAAGTGAAGTTCATCAGCGCCCTGGACCGCTACATCTTTCGCCTCGTGCTGATGCCGATGCTGGGCATATTTCTGCTCGCTGCCTCGTTGCTCGTGCTCGACAAGATGCTCCGGCTTTTTGATTTCGTCGCGACGGAAGGCGGGCCGATTGGCGTCGTCTTCAAGATGCTGGCGAACATGATGCCGGAATATGCAAGCCTCGCCATTCCGCTTGGCCTGATGCTCGGCATCCTGCTGGCATTCCGCAAGCTGGCGACGAGCAGCGAACTCGACGTCATGCGTGCCGTGGGCCTTAGCTACACCCGCATGCTTCGCGTCCCTTACATGATCACGATCGTGCTGGTCATCGCCAACTTCGCGATCGTCGGCTACCTTCAGCCTTTGTCGCGCTATTATTACGAAGAGCTCAATTACGAACTCAAGTCGGGTGCGCTGGGCGCCTCGATCAAGGTCGGTGAGTTCACGGCGCTCAAGGATCGCATCGCCCTGCGCATCGATGAGAGCCGGGACGACGGGCGCAAGCTGATCGGCATCTTCGCGCGACTGTCGAACGACAAGGGGCAGGTGCTTTCGATTTCTGCGCGCGAGGGGCGTTTCCTCGCGCTCAAGGATAATCCCGACACGATCATCTTCCGGCTCGAACAGGGCCAGATCATCCAGGATGAACCTGGCCAGCCTTCGCGAGTGCTGACCTTTACCCGTCATGACCTGCCGATCGAACTCCCCGCGATCGAGAAGTTCCGTCAGCGCGGCGGGCAGGAGCGCGAATACTTGCTACCCGAACTGCTTAAGCTGGGTTGGGACAAGGATGCGCCGAGCGAGGAGCGCGTCTCCAGCCAGGCGAACTTCAACTATCGCATGGTCGAAGTCGTGATGATGCTGCTGCTGCCGCTTCTCGGCGTGGCGCTGGCGATCCCGCCCAAGCGCTCGACTTCGGCCCTCGGCCTGTTCGTTTCGATCGTGATGGTGGTGGCCTATCACAAGGTCAACCAGTATGCGAATGACGTGGCCTCGCTTGGCAAGATCAGCCCGATCCTCGGGCTATGGGGGCCGTTCTTCGTCTTCGCCGCAATCATCCTGTGGATGTACTGGCGCGTGGCTTACGTGCCTGGCGGGCAGGCGATCGGCTGGCTCGAGACAGCGTCCGACAAGGTGGTCAAGCGCCTCAAGTCGCTGCTGCGCCGTAACCGGCGCGGGCCTATCCTGCCGATGCCAGCGGATCAGAGCTGACCCATGAACCTCGAATTTTTCCCGTCGCGTACTCTGACGCTCTATCTCTCGCGGCTGTTCCTGACGCGCATCGTTGCCGTGCTGATCATGCTGGTGCTGGTGCTGCAGGTGCTCGACCTGCTGGGTGAGAGCGGTGACATTCTTGCCTATAAAGGCAACGGGCAGGTGCAACTGCTCTACTACGTTTCACTGCGTGTCCCTCAGTTGGTCGCACGGTTTCTGCCTTATTCGGTGCTCCTTGCCACGATCATCACGCTCGCCACGCTGAACCAGAACAGCGAGGTCATCTCTATGAAGGCGGCGGGCCTGTCGGCGCATCAGGTGCTTGCACCGCTGATTCTGACTGCGCTGGTGATTTCCGGGTTCAGTTTTGCCTTCAACGAGCGCGTCGTCACCCGCGCGGCTCGTACGCTGGATGCATGGCAGGCGGTCGATTACGGGCCTGTCCCGAAGGATGCGAGCCCCAAAGCCAACCTTTATCTCGCTGATGGCAGCGACCTGCTGTTGGCGCAGTCGCTCTCGGGCGAGGGTAATGCGATGACCTTGCATGGGGTCACGTACTATCGCCGCGATACCAACGACATGATCGTCGAGATGATGCGTGCCGGGACCGCGACTTACGCAAATCCAGGCTGGAAGCTCGACAAGCCGACCCGATTCCATGTCGCTAACACCACCACAACGAAGCTGGTTACCGCCACCGTCGCGCCGGGGATCACCCCGGCCAAGATTTTCGTGTCAAAGGTCGATGCGGATGCGGAGGATATCTTCACGCTTACCGATTCGATCCAGGCAGTGCGCGAGGCGGGGCGGCGTACCAGCGAGCTCGACGCCGCATGGTGGCACAAGCTGTCGGGGCCTTTGTCCTCGGCGCTGATGCCGCTGCTGGGCGCCGTGGCGGCGTTCGGACTTGCCCGCTCCGGCGCGCTGCTGATCCGCGCGGTTACTGGTATGGCGCTGGGCTTCGCCTACTTCGTGTTCGACAATGCAGCGCTGGCGATGGGCAATTTCGGTGGCTACCCGCCGCTGATTGCGGCTTGGGCGCCTTTCCTGCTCTTCGCGCTCATCGGCGAGACCGTGCTGATCCGCACCGAGGAATAAGGGCGAGAAGCCTTCTTTACCTGACCTTCATCGTGCTGCGCGCGAGCCTTCCGAGCAGCGGGGCAAGGCCGGAATAGTTGGCCTTGCCGTAAGTCGAACCGTCTTCCAGATGAGTGGTCAGGCGGCGGTGCGCCTCTGCCAGCGAGTGGTAGGGCATCGAAGGCAGCAGGTGGTGCAGCGCATGATAGCGCAGGCCCACCGGTGCCCACATCGCCGCGACGAAGCCGGGCGGTGGCACGTTCACCGAATCGAGATACTGCGCGGTGACGGTCATCGCTTCGCCGTCGTTCTCCCACAGGTGTGCGACGAGGGTGCGGACCTGGTTGAGCAGCGCGGTGAACGAGACGATGCACAGCGCGATCAGAAGCGGCCTCCAGCCCCAGACGAAGCTCGCGGCGACGAGGCCGATGGCCCAGGCCGAACAGGCGAGTTCCTGCCAGAACACCATGCGGGCGAAGTCGCCCTCCGGCTTGCGGCGCTTGTACTGCGGGTTGATGGCGAGCGCCGAGACGCGCTCCCACACCAGCGTGCGCAGCGGCGGCACGATTGCGCCCAGCGGCACGAGCACCGCCGAGCGGATCAGCAGAGCGGGCGGCAACAGTATCGCGGTGAGCGCGAAGACCGGCAGACTCCACGGCTTCATCAGCGCCAGCGGCAGGTATTCCGGGTCCTCGACCGTGCCGTAGCGGGTGCGGGCGTGGTGCTGGGTGTGCACGCCCTCGTACATGAAAGAGGGGATCAGCATCGGCACGCCGACCAGCAGGTTCCAGCCGAAGCGGAAGCCCGGGAGGGCATCCTTGTGGATGTGCGTCAGTTCATGGATGAACAGCAGCGCGCGGTAGAGCGCCAGCGATGCGGCCACGCCCAGCAGCACCGCGACCACCGGATTGCCTGCCAGAATCGCGCCTGCAAGCGCGGCATAGCCGAGCGCGGCGCTCCCCAGCATGTCGGGCCAGTAGATGCCGGGGCGGGCCGCCGCGATGTCGCGCGTCAGTTCGACGGCGGCGCGCAGCATCGCCTTGTCGTCGGGCATCTGCGAGTGCCACGTCGATCCCTGCGCGGAATTACGCGCATCGGCGGGGGGCAGGTCGATCGCATTCTGGGCATTCATCGTGCAAGATTTCCAAAGTGTTTCCGGGCATAAGGCCGCCCGGTCCGCGCTCCACCGCAATTCGCCGTGCGGTCCGACTTGACAACCTGCCGCCATCGGCAGCACGTCGCCCTCATATTCCGTTACGCCAGAACAAAGGCAGCATCGTGGCCGAACTAGTCATCACTCCGATCTCCAGCAAGGCCGACATCGCCGCTTTTGTCGATCTCGCTTATCGACTCAATGCGTCAGATCAAAACTGGGTGCCGAATCTGCGCTCGGAGGAAATCTCCAAGTTCACCCCCGGCAAGAACCCGTTCTTCGAGCATGCCCGCTGCCAGCTGTTCCTGGCGAAGCGCGACGGCAGGATCGTCGGGCGCATATCGGCGCACATCGATGAACTGGCGCTGAAACAGCCGGTCAAGCAAGGGATGGGGCCGGGCACCGGTAACTGGGGCGCGATCGAGGCGGAGGACGCCGAGGTCGCTCACGCCCTCATCGCCCGCGCCGAGCAGTGGCTGCGCGAGCAAGGCATGACCCGCGTGCTGGCGCCGATGAACTTGTCGGTATGGGAAGAGCCGGGCATCCAGACGGTAGGCCACGATCATCCGCCGATGGTGATGATGGCGCATCACAATGCGGCTTATCAGGGCTGGATCGAGAGCCAGGGCTACGCAGTCGTCAAGACCGTCAAGACCTACGAACTCGACGTCACGAAGCAGTTTCCGCCACTGATCCAGCGCATCGTCTCGTCGGGCGAGAAGAACGCCAAGATCGTCGTGCGCAAGGCCAGCCTCAAGCATTTTGACCGCGAAGCCGCGATCATCTGCGAAATCCTGAACGATGCCTGGTCGGACAACTGGGGCTTCGTTCCCTTCACCGACAAGGAAATCGAGTACGCGGGCAAGGCGTTCAAGCCGCTGGTGCATCCCGAACTGATCATGATCGCCGAGTACGAGGGCGAGCCGGTGGCGTTCATGATGACGCTGCCGGACCTCAACGGCATCCAGATGAAGGTCAACAAGCGTACCGGCAAGCCGTCCATCCTCGGCCTGCTCAAGCTGCTGCTGTGGCTGAGGAAACCCAAGCCCGCCGACATGCGCGTTCCGCTGATGGGCGTGCGCAAGAAGCTGCAGTCCTCGCGGCTCGCCAGCCAGCTGGCCTTCATGATGATCGAGTACATCCGCCGCGCTGCCGTTGCCAAATTCGGGGCCAAGCGCGGTGAGATCGGCTGGGTGCTCGAGGACAATCAGGGGATGGTCGCCATCGCCGATGCCATCGAGAGCACCGTCAACCGCGAGTACGCGATTTACGACAAGGCGCTCTGAGTGCCGGAGGTTTACACGGTTTACACGGTCCAGGGGGAACTGCCAGGCCGCTGCTTGCGAGGGTGAGTGGCGGATTTCTGCGGATTCGATCGGGATCGGAATTTCGCAAGGTGACACATCGGCCCTGTAAGGTGACACCTTTCCGTTGGAGAGTGTCACTTTGCGCGCTGAAAGTGTCACCTTGCAGGCGTGATGTGTCACCTTGTGCGTGAAAAGTGTAACCTTGCGCGATGGACCGGCTGCACATTGTGCGGGGAGAAGGCCGGGCAGGGGGCGCATCGGGCGAGAATACCGCCGTGCTGACGCTGTAGGAAAACGGTTTCGAGCTTCACCTTGAATCGTCATTGCGAGCGCAGCGAAGCAATCCAGAGCCGCGCAAACCGCCCTGGATTGCTTCGCTGCGCTCGCAATGACGAAGGGAGGGGCGATCCATTGTCTTTACTGCTCAGAGCTGCGGATTCGATCGCTTACCGCCCGGCCTGCTCGAACACCGCCAGCTGCGCCGCGAAAGCGCGCTGGAAGGCGGGGCGGGCCTCGCCGCGTGCGACGTAGGCGCGGATCGCAGGGAAGTTCTCCAGCAGCCCCGAGCTTGCGAGGCGGCGCAGTACCGAGATCGTCATCAGGTCGCCCGCGCTGAAGGCGCCGTCCAGCCATTCCGTATCGCCCAGCCGCGCGGCGAGGTCTCCGAGGCGCGTGTGCACCCGGGCGTCGAGCATGGTCAGGCGCTCCTCGTGCCAGGGCTTGTCGCTCTCGAACAGGGCGGCCATCGAGCGTTCGACGATCGGCGGCTCCAGCGTGGAGAGCGCGGCGAACATCCATGTGACCGCGCGGGTGCGAGCTTCCGGGTGCTCCGGCAGCAGCCCGGTATGGCTCTGCGCGAGGTGCAGCACGATGGCGCCCGATTCGAACAGCACGAGGCCGCCTTCCTCATACGTCGGGATCTGGCCGAAAGGGTTGCGGGCGCGGTGTGCGGCTTCCTTCATCGCCGGGAACGAGACGAGGCGTACGGTGTAAGGCTGTGCCACTTCCTCCAGCGCCCAGCGGACCGGCATGTCCCGCGCAAGACCGCGGCCGTGGTCGGGCGAGGTTTCGAAGACGGTGAGGGTGGGCAGCATCGCGGGTGGCTCCGGTTTGGGAGCGATGATGCGCCTGATGGGGATTGGGGCGCAAGGGGGGCATCCTCCCCGTCGCGAAGCGATGGGGAGGGGGACCGCTCGCGGAGCGAGTGGTGGAGGGGGTCGAAACCCCTCCGTCAGCCCTGCGGGCTGCCACCTCCCCATTGCTTCGCAACAGGGAGGATTTTGCCTAAGGCTGCGTCGGCGTCGCGGAAGGTGCCGGAGGCGGCGGGGCTTCGATCACCGTCGCGGGCTCGTCGCCCTCGACCACATCATCCGCCACTTCCGACGGCACCACCGCAGGCCCTCCCGCGCGCGGAAGGCCGAGCCCGGCGTTCGGGTCGGTAAGCGAGGCCTGCGACTTCACCGTATCGTAAGGCAGCATGTCGTCGCTGACCGAGCGCGGCAGCAGTTCGCCGCCCGCCGCCGCCTTGGGCTGGTCGTCCGCCTTCTTGCTGCAGCCGCCGAGCGCCAGCGCCGTCAGGGCAACGGGCAGGATCAGGTGCACGGACTTCATGCTGCGGTCTCCGGTGCGGAAGGCGGGCAGGGGCTTTCCAGTGAGGCGAGGAAAGCCGGGGCGCGTGCGATCAGCGCGGCGTCGAAGGCGGCGAGGTCCACGTCCTTGCCGAGTCGCTTGAGGCTGGTGACGCCGAATTCCTCGATGCCGCAAGGCACGATGCCGGTGAAATGCGAAAGGTCGGGCGCGACGTTCACCGAGAAGCCGTGCATCGTCACCCACTTGCGGATGCGAACGCCGATCGCGCCGATCTTCGCCTCGCGCCCATCGACGTCGGTGGTCCAGATGCCGATGCGACCTTCGGAGCGGAAGGTCTCGACGCCGAAATCGCGCAAGGTCTCGATCACCCAGCCTTCGAGGCCGTGAACGAAGCCGCGCGCGTCGCGGGCGCGCTTCTTGAGGTCGAGCAGGACATAGCCGATGCGCTGGCCGGGGCCGTGGTAGGTATAGCGCCCGCCGCGTCCGGCCTCGACCACCTCAAAGCGAGGGTCGAGCAGTTCGGCGACGGCGGCGCTGGTGCCGGCGGTGTAGACCGGCGGATGCTCCAGCAGCCAGACCAGTTCGCGCGCCTCTCCGGCGGCGATGGCTGCGTTGCGGGCGGTCATCTCCTCCAGTGCCTCGCGGTAGGGCACCGGATCGGCGGAGATGCGCAGTTCGATATCACCGGGTAGCGAAGTCATGCCGCGTTGCGTGGCGTCATTCCATGCGGTTATCAAGTGCAAACGCGCCAACCGGCGTCTATGGCGAGATCATGGAACCCTTGATGAAGTTCGACAGCAGCCGGGCCTGGAGCCAGGCATCCCAGGCCGTTTCCGCCAACCGCGAGGTCGTGCTGGCGCTGGCCGGGGTGTTCTTTCTCCTGCCGCAGCTGATGTTTTCGATCTTTTTCCCGCCGCCGGAGACGGGCGCGGGGATGAACGAGACGCAGATGATGACCATGCTGCGGACCTATTATCTCTCGGTTGCGCCGGTGCTGATCCCGATGGCGCTGTTCCAGGCGCTGGGCTCGCTTTCGCTCCTGTGCCTGCTCGACAGCGACCGGCGACCGACCGTGGGCGGGGCGATCCGCGACGGGCTGAAGGGCGTGGTGCCTTATCTGCTCGCGCAGATCCTCACCGGCATGGCGCTGGCGCTGATCGCGCTCGTGGTTGCGGGGCTGCTGGGCGTCGTCGGAGGCGTCGTCGGCGGGGTGATCGGGCTGGCCATCGTGCTGCTCTTCGCCATCGTCGTGGGCGTGCGCCTGTCGGTGGCGGCGCCGGTGATCGCGGTGGAGAACGTGTTCAACCCGGTCGCGGCACTGGTGCGCTCGTGGAAGCTGACCAAGGGCAATACCGCGCGGCTGCTGGGCTTCTACGCGCTGCTCGCGGCGGCCATGATCGTGCTGCTGATCTTCGGCAACGTTCTGACGATACCGATCACGCTGCTCGCTCCGGCCGAAGTCGCACGCTTCGTCGCGGCGGCGGTGGAGGCGGTGCTGGCGACGGTGATGGCGGTCTATTTCGTGGCGGTGATCGCGCAGGTTCATCGCCAGCTGGCAGGGCCTTCGGCGGAAGCGCAGGCGGACCTCTTCGGGTAAGCGCCTTATCCTCCCTGTCGCGCAGCGATGGGGAGGTGGCAGCCCGTCAGGGCTGACGGATGGGGCTTCTCCCCTCCACCACCGACTGCGTCGGCGGTCCCCCTCCCCATCGCTGCGCGACAGGGAGGATTTTCAGGTCAGTCCTCGTCCTTCCAGCCCCACCACATGAAGCAGGGCGGCACGTTGATCGGTTCGATCGCGTCGTCGATGCGCTTGAAGTGCGGGGCCATGTAGCTGCGCGCCTTGGGGCGGAACTGGTAGACCAGGAACGCGCCGCCCTTGCGGATCACGCGGTAGGTGGCAGAGGCGATGGCGGGCGCCACGCCCTTGGGCAGGGTGGAGAACGGCAGGCCCGACAGGACGTAATCCGCCTTCTCGTGCCCGTGCGCGCGCACGATCTCCTCGACGTCCGCCGCCGAGCCGTTGACCGCGACGAAGCGGCTGTCGCTGATCGTGCGGCGCAGGTAGTCGATGAACATCGGGTTGGTGTCGATGACGATCAGCATGCCGTCGCGCGGCAGGCGGTCGAGCACCGGCTGGCAGAAAGTGCCGACGCCGGGGCCGTACTCGACGAACAGCTTCGTGTTCGCCCAGTCCACCTTCGACAGCATGCGGTTGATGGTGAAGCGCGAGGACGGGACGATCGAGCCGACCATCACCGGGTTGCGGATGAAACCTTCGAGGAACACGCCCCAAGGCCCCATGCCCTGCTTGATCTTCTGCCTGATCCGGTGGGCCAAAGGCTGTCGGGCAAGCTCGGTGCTGGTCATGCTGAGGAAGGCTCTCGCAATATTGTCATGTCACGGATTTGCCATGCGGTGGCAGATTGTCCCTGCCAATGCAAGGCGATGGCGCGTTGCCGGAACGCGCCGGATGGGGAAACCGGGTCAGAGAATCTGGTGAACCGTTTCCTGTGGGCGACAAAGCCGCACGCCCTTGTCGGTCTCGACCAGCGGGCGCTCGATCAGGATCGGGTCGGCGGCCATCGCGGCGAGGACGGCGGCGTCGTCTGCTTGCGGCAGGCCCCGCTCCTCGGCATCGGTGCCGCGGATGCGCAGGCCCTGCTGCGGAGTGATTCCGGCGTCGCGGTAGAGCTGGGCGAGCTTTTCGGCGCTCGGCGGGGTCTTGAGGTATTCGATCACCGTAACCTCGACGCCCGGCGTTTCCTCGAGGATCGCCAGCGTCTTGCGCGAGGTGCCGCACTTGGGGTTGTGCCAGATGGTGGCTCTCATGGGGTCTGTCCTTTCGTGTCCGGGACCATCGCCGGAATTCTGCCGGAGCCGCCGGGGACCGGCGCGGCGTCGATCTTCTCTTCGCGGCGGGCGACGGCGGCGGCGCGCTGGATGGCGCGCACGAGCCGGGGCTGGACGCCGCAGCGGCACAAGTTCGGGATCGCCGCCTTGACCTCGGCCTCGCTCGGATTGGCGTTGCGCGCGAGGAGGGCGGCGGCGCTCATCACGATGCCGGGCGTGCAGAAGCCGCACTGAACCGCCTGCTCGGCCACCATCGCCTGCTGCACCGGATGCGAGCGGTCGCGCGACAGGCCCTCGACGGTGACGACGAAGCGGCCCTCGCACTCGGCAAGCGTGATGAGGCACGATCGCAGCGCGGCGCCATCGACCATGACGGTGCAGGCATGGCAATCGCCCACACCGCAGCCATACTTGGTGCCGGTGAGGTTGGCCGCATCGCGCAGCGCCCACAGCAGCGGCGTGCGCGGGTCCATCTCGAACTGGACGGGGCGGTCGTTGACGGTGAAGCGGGTCATCTCAGGCGTATCCCGTGGCCAGCGCGCGCGCCCAGTCCTCGCGCCCGCCCTCGGCGGCGCGGCGGGCGGCGGCGGTCCAGTCGTAAGCGACGGCGAGCAGCTCCGCTTCCCAGCCATCCGGCCCGCGCTCGACCACGGCATAGCGCGCTTCGGGCGAACCCGATTCGATGACGTAGGGATGCGGTTGGTCGTCGGCGAAGGCGGGCAGGCCGACCGAACCGGGGTTCACCACCAGCCGCCCGTCATCGAGGCGCACCGCCCGCTGCTTGTGCGAGTGGCCGCAGAGCACCAGCGGGGCGTCGATCCCGCCCAGCCGCTCGGCGATCTCTTTTGGGGTGGCGGCGCGGCAGCCGGTGGGCTCGACCGTTTCCAGCAGGAATTCCAGATCGCCGCGCGGGGAGCCGTGGCAGGCGTAGAGGTCGCTCTCCAGCCACATGTCCACCGGCAGCGAGGCCAGCCATTCGCGGTGGCGCGGCTGCAGCACGGCATCGGTGGCGGCGTCGGAAAGGTTCATCTCGGCGCGCGATTGTTCGAGCAGCTGGCGCTCGTGGTTGCCCCGGATCGTCTCAAGCCCGAGTGCCATCAGCCGATCCGCCGTGCCCACGCTGTCGAGCGGGCCGCTGAGGATGTCGCCGAGGTTGACGACCCGGCGCACCCCGCGCGCGGCGGCATCCGCCAGCACCGTATCGAGCGCGCCGAGGTTGCCGTGAATGTCGGAGATCACCGCGATGGCCATGCCCTCGCGATGCCCCGCCTTGCCGATCAGCGCAACCCCAGTCAGTTCAGGCCCAGTCAGTTCAGGCCCAGCTTGAACCCCGCCCACAAGGTGCGCGGCTGGCCCAGATCCATCGAGCCGCCCGCATTGCGCGTCACGATCGTCTCGTCGGTCAGGTTCTCGGCGCGCAGGACCAGTGAGGCGAAGCGCGTGATCGGCACTTGCGCATAGAGGTCCAGCGTCGTCGCGGCGGGCAGGGTGTCGACCTGAAGGTCGTCCTCGTACTGCGCACCGGTGCGGCGCAGGGTGGCGGCCAGGCGCCAGCCGTCGGCGGGCACCCATGCCACCGTCCCGCTGGCCGCGAGCTTGGGCACCTGCGCCGGGCGCATGCCGTCGAGCGCGATCTGCGCAGCGGTCGCCTTCACCTTGGCATCGGTCCACGACAGCGAGCCGGACAGATCGACCTTGCCCAGCTTGAGGTCGGCGCTTGCCTCGATCCCGCGCGCGTGGATCGAATCGACGTTCTGCCGCTCGCGCACGGTGGAGGACAAAGTGACGTTGGCGATGGCGTCCTTGAGGTAGTTGTCGAAGGCCGTGAGCGACAGGTTCAGCGCCTCGGAGGGGTGGAAGTCCACGCCTGCCTCGTAGCCGCGCAGGCGTTCGGGCTTGAGGCCGGCATTGGCATTGGTGGTGATCGGGAACACCACGAAGGGCCGGTACAATTCGTTCAGCGTCGGCAGGCGCAGCCCGGTATAGGCGGCGGCGCGCAGCGACACGGCGGTGCCGGCGTTCCACACTAGGCCGCCAAGTCCGTTGGCGTTCCAGCCGTCGCGGTCGGCGTAGCGGGTGTCCTGCGTCACCACGCCCGCGGCGTTCACCTGATGGTAGTAGCCGTCGGTGATGGTCCAGCGGTCGAGGCGGCCGCCAGCGGTCAGCACGAACTGGCCGATGGTCCAGTCGTCCTCGATGTAGAAGCCGAGGTCGGACTGCCGCCCGCCCGCCTTGCGGAACGCGGTGGCGAGGCCGGTGACGGCGCTATAGGGCGCTTCCACGAGGTTCCCGCGCGAGAGCTTCACGTCGGTGCCGATGCGCAGCACGTGGTTTTCGCCCACCGGCGGGCGCAGTTCGGCCTTGCCGCCGACCGCCAGCGTCGGGGTCTTGGCCTGATCGAGCGTCTTCTTGTAGCTCGTCGAGCTGATGACGATGTTCGAGAAGTCCTGCGCCTGCACGAAGCCCAGCACGTCGAACTGCCAGTCGCCCCGGCCCACGAAGCGCAGCGAGCCCTGCTGACCCGAGGACGTCGAATCCGCGCCCTTGAAGCGCAGCGTGCGCGCATCGTCATAGACGAGGCCCGATGCCTGAACCTCGATGGTGTCGGTCAGCGGCGCGACGGCGCGCAGCGAGCCCGACAGGCTTTCATACTTCGCGCGCGCGGTGGCGGCGACGCGCTGGTCCTTCGGCGTGGTCCAGAAGCCCTGGCCGCGATCCCACTGCACGCCCGCCACGACGAAGCCTTCGCCAAGGCGCGGCGCCACCGTGAGCGAGCCTTGCGTCTCGCCCCGGTTGTTGACCAGCGCCTCCGCGCTTACCGGGCCGAGTTCGTCAGGGCTCGCGCTTTCCATCTCGATCGTGCCGGAGACCGCGCCCGTGCCGAACGCGCCCATACCGCCGCCGCGCGTCACCCGCACGGAGCCGAGGCGGTCGGGGGTGAGGGCGCTCAGCGGAATATAGCCGAAGAACGGGTTCGCCACCGGCACGCCGTCCAGCAGCACTTGCGCGCGGCTCGATGCATTGCCGCCCAGCGCGCGCAGGGTCACGCCCTGGTTCGAGGGGTTGGACGATCGGCTGTCGGAGCGGCGGAACTGCTGGAATCCGGCGACAGAGGCCAGCACATCCTCGATCCGGCCCGAGGCGCTGGAAACCAGCTTGTCGCGGGCGATCGTCTGGACGTCGTAGGCGGGCGTCGCCGGACCTTCCGAAAGCCCGCGCCCGGTGACGACGATGGGCTCGCGCGGGGCGGCGTCATCGTCCTCGGCCAGCGCGGGATGCGCGAGCGCGACGAGGGGCAGGGCGAGCAGGGCACAGGTGGTACGGCGTCGAATCGTTGTCATGGTTTTCCGGTTTTCAGGCATCGTTCTCCGCCCCGGTGTGTCCAGCAAAGCGCTGCGACTGACAAGGCGGGCAAAGGGTAGGCGACCCAAGGGATAACTCCTCCCCGGGACGGGGAGGGGGACCACCCGCAGGGTGGTGGAGGTGCACAGGCAGGTTCCCCCGCCCGCGAAAGCTCACGCGATCCCGAGGGCGCCCCTCCACCATGCTTCGCATGGTCCCCCTCCCCCGTCGGGGGAGGAATGTCATTCCGCTGCGCCGATTTCGAGCCGCAGCGGGGTGAGGCCCTCGATCGTGCCTTCCAGCACGTCGCCCACCGCCACTGGCCCGACGCCGGCCGGGGTGCCGGTATAGATCAGGTCGCCGGGCGCGAGGTGGTAGAGGCGCGAGAGGTCGGCGATCAGTTCGGGGATCGACCAGATCATGTCCGAGAGCACGCCGTCCTGCCTGACTGCGCCGCCCTGCGTCAGTGCGATGCGCTGGCCTTCAGGCGTGAACGCAGCGGCGGGCGTGATCGGCGCGATAACCGCGCCATTCTCGAAGTCCTTGCCGGTGTCCCAGGGATAACCCTTGGCCTTGGATGCGTTCTGCAGGTCGCGCCGGGTCATGTCGAGGCCGCAGGCATAGCCGTAGACCACCTCCATTGCCGCCTCGGGGGCGATCCGGAACGCGGGGGCGCCGATGGCGACGACCAGTTCCATCTCGTAGTGGCAGTTTTCGGTGCCCGGCGGATAGGGGATCGCCCCGCCGTCGAGGCACAGCGCTGCGGGCGCCTTGTTGAACCAGATCGGCGCCTCGCGGTCGACCGCGTTGCCCAGTTCCAGCGCGTGCGCGGCGTAATTGCGCCCGACGCAGAAGATGCGGCGCACCGGATAGGCGGCCGCTTCGCCGACGACGGGCACGGCGGGGGCGACGGGAAGGTCGAAAAGCAGGGTCACGGGGCTGGGTTCTCCTTTGTGCCGGGGCATAGGCCGCTCCGTCGCATCGGGAAAGCGCTCTCTCGGATACGGGGGTTGTAGTCGGCGCAAGGGGGCATAGAGTGGGCGGGTGACGACGCAGCAGTATCTTGCAGGCCGCATCCTATTGGCAATGCCGGGGATGTTCGACCCGCGCTTCGAGCGCTCGGTCAACGTATTATGCGTGCATGACGAGGACGGCGCGCTCGGCGTCGGCATCGGCCATGTGCGTGAAGGCGTGCGTTTCCACGACGTGCTGGAGGAACTGGGGCTAGACCCCGGCGTCTCGCCCAACCGCGAGATCATGCACGGCGGCCCGGTCGAACCGGGGCGCGGCTTCATTCTGCACTCGACCGACTGGGGCGGCAGCGACACTATCGAGGTCGCGCCGCTTTGCGGGCTGTCCGCCTCGATGGACGTGCTGCGCGCGATCGCGGCGGGGCAGGGGCCGTCGCAGTGGATCATGGCGCTGGGCTACGCCGGATGGGGCGCGGGCCAACTGGAGGGCGAGATGCGGCACCACGGATGGTATGCCGCCGAAGGCCACCGCGAAGTCCTGTTCGAAACGCCGCCGGAGGGGCGCTGGTCCGCGACATGGCGGGCGGAAGGGATCGATCCCGCGCTGCTTTCGAACGAGACGGGGCGGGCTTAAGTTCATCCTCCCTTCGTCATTGCGAGCGTAGCGAAGCAATCCAGGGCAGTCTTGGGCCGCCCTGGATTGCTTCGCTACGCTCGCAATGACGATGTCATGGGAGATTTTCGAGGTCGCCCGGGCGGTCCACGTCGAAGTGGATCGCGGGCGAGGAGACCTCGACTCTCACCACGTCATCGCGGCTGCGCAGCAGGCGTCCCGCGCCCTCGTCGCCGGTGAGCGCGGCGATGGCGGGGAAGGCCGCGGCGGACAGCAGGACCGGATGGCCGGGCTTGCCCCCGTGACAGGGCATCGCGGCATAGGCATCGCCGATCGCGGCGGCGAGTGTCGGTGCGACCTCGGCAGGAATGCGCGGCATGTCGCCGAGGAAAACGAAGGCGGCCTTTGCCTCTCCGGCCGCCGCGATGCCGGCCTTCAGCGTCTCGGACAAGGCATAGCTCTCCAGCCGCAGTGTCTCCACCGCAGGCGTGCCGGGCCATTCGCCCGTATCGAGCCCGGGCCGCGCGACGACGATCACCCGCTCTACCGGTGCGGCGCGGGCGGTGCGGATCGCGTGATGGAGCAGGGGCTCGCCATCGAGCCAGGCGGAGAGCTTGTCGCTGCCGAATCGGGTCGAGCGCCCGGCTGCGAGCACCAGTGCGACCGCGCTCAAGCCCGTTCCCGCGCCGGGTTCAGCGCCTGCATGATTTCGGCGATAATGCCGGTGGCGACTTCCCAGGGCGACTTGCCCAGCCCGGGCACGCCCGGCGAAAGCTGCAGCCGCGCCAGTTCCTCCGCGCTCGCGCCCGCCGCTTCCAGCGCGCCGAGGCGTTGGGCGGCGCGCGATCTGGCGCCGATCATGCCGACATAGCCCGCCCCGCCCCGCAAGGCGGCAAGGCAGCCGCCGAGGTCGTGGTGATCCTCATGCGTGGCGCCAAGGTAGGCGGTCCAGCGATCGACTTTCAGGTGGGCGAGGGCGTCCGCAGGCTCCTCGCGCAAGTAGCGCGAGACGGGGAAGGGCGGCGGCGCATGCGGGCCGCCGGGGCGCAGCAGGATCGTCTCGAACTGCGCCATCGCCCCGAGCTTCGCGGCGGCGAGCGCGCCGGGATCGCCGCCCGAGACGATCAGGCGGCGCGGCGGATCGTACCGGCGGGCGATGCGGAACGGGTCCTCGCGAAAGTCCAGCAACGGGCCGTCCTCCTCGCGCGCCTCTTGCGTTTCGCCGTCGCTCGCCCAGAGGCAGGTGCGGCGCTCGGCGGCGTGGTGCAGCAGCGCGGCGGCGGCGGGCGAATCCGGCGCGATCCGCTCCAGCAGCACATGCAGCGCGCCGCCGCAGCGCAGGCGAAGGTCGATCCAGGGGCTGCCCATGCCGTAATGCAACCGCTTCGGCTTGCCGTCGGCGAGCACTTGCGCGGCGTGGTTGGCGACGTCGCCCTCGATGCAGTCGCCCGAGAAATAGCCGCTCGCGGCGATCTGGCCGTCGGACCCTGCGGCGAACAGCATTTGCGCGCCGGGACCGCGCGGCGCGCTGCCCGCGACCTTGTAGAGTGTCGCCAGCGCCGCCGGACGGCCTGCCGTGAGGGCCGCGCGCAAGGCGGGGCGCACGTCGTCGATCCAGCCGAACTCGGGCCAGTCCGCGTCCTCGATCATGCCGCCAAGAACGGGGGCGTCGGTCAGCGTCATCACGCGCGCGCCGCTTGGCGCTCCATCGTGTCGCCGACCAGTGGGGCGATGACCAGACGGTGCAGGATCGTCGCCACTTCCTCGGGGCTGCGGGTGGAGGCGGGCTTGTCCCCGCCCTGCGCCAACCACCATGCAAGGATGTCGATGGTCGCGCCGGTGCCGTGGATGGTGCCGAGATCCGAAGGCAACCACGAATGGCGCGACTGCGCGCTTTCCGCGAGGCCGAGCGCCTGCCGGATGAACTCCTCGCGCACGATGCCCGCTGCGCCGCCGGTCAGCAGCGCCGACCACAGCATCGCGTGCTCGTGGACATGGCGGCAGACTTCCAGCGTCGATTCGTAGCTGTTGGCGGCGTAGAGGATGGGGATCGTGCGGCCGAGCAGATCCTCGATCTCGTGCGCGGCGACGTCGGCCAGCAGCGCTTCCTTGGTCGGGTAGTGCCGGAAGAAAGTGGCGTACCCGGTTCCGGCGCGCGCGCTGATCTCGCGGATCGTCAGTTGGTCGAACGGCTTGATTTCAAGCAGCGCCAGCAGCGCCGAGGTCAGCGCCTGCCGCGAGCGGACCTGTCGTGCATCGGTGGGAGCCTCGCGCTTGAGGCCGTTCAGGCTGGTGTCCATGATACGATGCGTATCATTGCGACGGAGGCGTGTCTAACCGCAGCAGCCGTGAACCGGCCGCAACGCGGCGTTGAATATCACCCTTCGCCGATGCGATCCGCGAACAGCAGGCGACCGCCGGAAAGGTGCCAGAGCGCTTCGTTGAAATCGTTGTCGCTCATGGCGAAGCAGCCCTCGCTGCGACCGAGCTTGCCCCACTTGTCGATCATCGAGGAGCCGACGTACCAGGCCGGATGCATGACGATCGCGCGCGGCAGCGCCATCGAATTGTCGTTGTCCAGACCCATCAGGCGGATCGAGGTGCCGTACTTGCCCTTGTACCACTCGGCGGTGAGGTAAGCCCCGCGCGAGGTCGCTTCCGAGCCGGGAACGTTGGAAAAGCTCTGCAGCCAGCCGCTGTGCGCCGGGTCGGAACCGCGCCCGTGCGCGACGAGGAACGAGCGCATCGTCCCGTTTTCCAGATTGGCGAAGTGGAGGCGCGGTTTCCACGAAGGCTGCGCAAAATCGACGATGCCGACCACGTCGGCGCGCCACAGATGATTGCGCACGCGCCCGGCCTGCTTCGACGCGACGTCGAGTACGCGGCGCTCGTAAAGCGATAGTCCGGTGGGCGATGCGGGAACCGATGTCAGGCTGCTTGGAAAGGCACCGGCGAGCGGCGCGAGAGCCTCACCGGGCGCGGTCGAATCGGGAAGGACACCTTCGGAGGCGAAAGCCCGCGCGGGCAAAGCCAGACCGATGCCGGCGACAAGCCCGCCCTTCAGTATTTTCCTTCGACTATGTGCGCGATCCATAGTGGCGGTAATACCACAATCGGTCCCGGTGATCCACCATCTCGTCGCGCGATCGGCGCTGTGCGGGAGCATTCCGCCGCAAAAAACGTTTGGCGGGGCCGCGACTTAGGCGCGACCCCACCACAAACATCAGGCTACCACCTTGAGCGGCTTGCGTTGGTGCTGGGCGATCCAGTCCTCCAGCACCGGGGCGATTCGCGTCCGCCACTTGCTGCCGTTGAAGATGCCGTAGTGGCCCACCTCGGCGGCGAGGTAGTACTTCTTGCGCTTCTCGGGCAGGTGGCTGGCAAGGTGCAGCGCGGCGCGGGTCTGGCCGATGCCGGAGATGTCGTCCCTCTCGCCCTCGATCGCCAGCAGCGCCGTGTCGCGGATGCCGGACAGGTCGATCCGCTCGCCGCGATGGACGAACTCGCCCTTGGGCAGCGAGTGGTTCTGGAATACGTGTTCGATCGTCTGCAGGTAGAATTCCGAGGTCATGTCGCAGACCGCGCGATATTCGTCGTAGAAGGCCTTGGTGGCATCGGCGCTGTCACCGTCGCCCGCGACCATGTGCTTGAACATGCCGTAGTGGCTCATCATGTGGCTGCCGAGGTTCATCGCCATGAACCCGGCAAGCTGCAGGAAGCCCGGATAGACGCGGCGGCCGCCGCCCGGATAGGTCGCCGGAACGGTGGCGATGACGTTCTGCTGGAACCACGAAAGCGGCTGCTGCATCGCCACGTCGTTGACGCTGGTGGGCGCCTCGCGCGTGTCGATCGGGCCGCCCATCATGGTGAGAGTGGCGGGACGGCAGGGGTGCTCCTTGGCGCCCATGATCGCAGCGGCGGCGTAGGCCGGAACCGAGGGCTGGCATACCGCGAGGACGTGGGTGCCGGGGCCGATGTATTCGAGGAAAGAAATGACGTAATCGATGTAGTCGTCGAGATCGAAGCGCCCGGCGCTCATCGGCACCAGCTTCGCGTCGGCCCAGTCGGTAATGTAGACTTCGGCGCTTTCCACCATGCGCGCGACGGTGCCGCGCAGCAGGGTGGCATAGTGGCCGCTCATCGGTGCGACGATAAGGAGCTTGGGCGCGTCCTTGCCGAGTCCGGGATGCTCGAATCGCAGCAGGTTGCCGAACGGCTTGTGGAGCACGATCGATTCGGTGACCGGCTGGATCTTGCCGTCGACGGTCACGGTCTCGATGTCGAAGGAGGGTTTTCCGCGGGGGGAAGCGGCGTGCGCGAAGACGTCCAGTGCGGAGGCCATGACTGGGCCGAGACCCGAATAACCGAATGGGAGCGAGGGGTTGGTCAGCAGTTCGGCGCCAACCGACGCCCATGCGGCAGCGCTGCTCATCATGGCGCGCTGCAACTCGTAGGCATTGTAGAGCAAGTCGATTCTCCTGGCCGTTTCGGGGGCGAACGCGGCCTGTGTGCGGGGGTCTTACCTCATGATTAGGGAACTAGAGGTTACCGTTGCAACGCGGCAATTCCGATTTCAGGCAGGTGATCTTCGCAAGAGAGACACGTTTCGCCGCGAATCGGACAGGTTGTCCATCGCTAGAAGGAAGCCTTTTCCTCCGCTTCGCGACGCTGTAAGGCGCGGCGCCATGGATGGGACGCAAGGCAATGCCCCGGGGCAAGAGACCATGATCGAAGAGCCGAAGCGGCCCCGCCGCAGTCTCGGCCCGCTGCGCATGGTCTGGCGCGAGATGCTCAAGTATCCGGGCCGGATGGCCACGGCGGGCGCGGCGCTGATCACGACGGCGACCTCGACGCTGGCGATCCCCTATGGCTTCCGGCAGATCATCGACAAGGGCTTCGCGCAAGGCGCCGACCCGAATGCGATCCGCTCGTGGTTCCTGATGCTGATGGGCGTGGTCGTGGTGCTCGCCGTCGCGACGGCGATCCGGTTCTACTCGGTCTCGTGGCTGGGCGAGCGCGTCGTCGGCGACATTCGCCTGCGCGTGCAGCGCCACCTGCTGACTTTGGCGCCGAGCTTCTTCGAGGAGAACAGCCCCAAGGAAATCTCCTCGCGCATGACCGCCGACACCGCGATCATCGAGCAGATCGTGGGCACCACCGTCTCGGTCGCGCTGCGTAACGCGATCATGGCGCTGGGCGGGGTGATCTATCTCTTCGCGCTGGAGCCGGGGCTGACGGCTTGGCTGGTCATCGCCATTCCGGTGGTGATCCTGCCGATCGCCGCTTTCGGTCGCAAGCTGCGCGCCGTCTCGCGATCCAGCCAGGACCGCGTGGCAGACATCGGCGCGCTGACTGCCGAAGTGCTGGGCGCATTGAAGGTCGTGCAGGCGTTCAACCAGGAAGGCCGCGAGCAGGGCCGCTTCGCCGCCGCTGTGGAGCGCACGTTCGATACCGGCCGTCACCGCATCATGATCCGCGCGATCATAACCGCGGTGATCATGTTCCTGATCTTCGGCTCGATCACCATGATCATGTGGCGCGGCGCGATCGGCGTGGCCGAGGGCTCCATCACCGGCGGCACCATCGCCGCCTTCGTGGTAACGGCGGGCATCGTCGCGGGCGCGTTCGGCTCGCTCACCGAGGTCTACGGCGATCTCGTGCGCGGCGCGGGCGCGGCCAGCCGCCTCGCCGAGCTGCTGAGCGAGCATCCGACGATCGCCCCTCCGGCGCGCGCTCTGGTGCTGCCGAGCCCGGCGCGCGGCAAGCTGGCGTTCGAGCGCGTGACCTTCCGCTACCCCTCGCGGCCCGAACTTCCGGCGCTGCACGACTTCAATCTGACCATCGAGCCGGGCGAGACCGTCGCTATCGTCGGCCCCTCGGGCGCGGGCAAGTCGACGCTGTTCCAGCTGGCCGAGCGGTTCTACGATCCGCAGGGCGGCGCCATCAAGATCGACGGCGTGCCGCTCGCCTCCGCCGACCCGGCCGAGATTCGCGCGCGCATCGCTCTGGTCCCGCAGGAAGGCGTGCTGTTCGCCGCCTCCGCGCGTGACAATCTGCGCTACGGCAATTGGCACGCCGATGACGAGGCGATCTGGCAGGCGGCCCGCGCGGCCAACGCCGAAGGTTTCCTGCGCGCGCTGCCGCAGGGCCTCGACACGTTCCTCGGCGAAGACGGTGCGCGCCTTTCGGGCGGCCAGCGCCAGCGCATCGCCATCGCCCGCGCGCTGCTGCGCGACGCGCCGATCCTGCTGCTCGACGAAGCCACCAGCGCGCTCGACGCCGAGAGCGAGCGGCTGGTGCAGGACGCGGTCGAGACGCTGATGGCGCAGCGCACCACGCTGGTCATCGCTCACCGCCTCGCCACCGTGCGCAAGGCGGACCGCATCGTCGTGATGGACGGCGGCCGTATCGTCGAGCAGGGCACGCACGAGAGCCTCACCGGGCAGGGCGGCCTCTATGCGCGGCTGGCCTCGCTACAGTTCGACGCTGTCGTCTCGGGGCAGCCGATCGCGCCGCTGGGCTGAGGCGCCCCTTTCGTCATTGCGAGCGCAGCGAAGCAATCCAGGGCAGCGTTACACCGCCCTGGATTGCTTCGCTGCGCTCGCAATGACGAAGCGAGATTGGCCTCGCCTTCGCAACCAGCGGCACGGCCTTCAATTTACCTCCATCACTGCTGCTTTTTCACTGGCGTTGCGCGCGCGTGTAACTAAGTTACGCGCCATCGCCGGTCGTCCTGATCCGGCCGAAATATCCTGTCGCCCCCGTCCGAAAGGTCACGACATGCTTCGTTATGCCGGCAAGGCGCTCCTTGCGAGCGCCGCGCTTTCCGTTCTCGCCTTCTCCGCTCCCGTCTTCGCGCAGGACGCTGCGCCCGCAGCCAAGCCCGCGCTCGCGCCCTCGGCCGACTGGGGCAAGTTCGGCGTCCAGACCCAGTGGATCGACACTGGGGCCAAGCCGGGCGACGACTTCGACGCCTACGTCAACGGCGTTTGGAACAAGACGGCGGTGCTTCCCGCCGACCGCACCCGCTGGGGCTCGTTCATCGAACTGAGCGACCTTTCGGAAAACCGCGTCCACGGCATCCTCGACGATCTGCTTGCCGCCAACCCGGCGCCCGGCAGCGACGCGGCGCGTATCGCGGCGGCCTACAAGGCGTTCATGGACGTCGATGCGATCAACAAGGCGGGCTTTGCCCCGGCGCAGCCCTACCTCGCCGCGATCAAGGCGGCGAAGACCCCCACCGACATCGCCACGCTGTTCGGCAAGCCCGGCTATGCCTCGCCGATCGGCCTCTATGTCGGCGCCGACGACAAGCAGAGCGACATCTACGCGCTCAATGCCAATATCTCCGGCATGGGCCTGCCCGACCGCGACTACTACCTGAAGACCGAAGCCCGCTCGGTGGAACTGCGCGACAAGTACAAGGCCTACCTGACGTTCGTGCTCGGCAAGGCGGGCTACGCCGATGCCCCGGCCGCCGCCGCTTCGGTGCTGGCGCTGGAAACGCAGCTCGCCAAGGCCGACTGGGACCGTGCCGCCGCCCGCAACCCGGACCTCACGTACAACAAGGTGCCGCTCGCCGAATTCGAAGCAATGGGCTCGCCCGGCGTCGTCAAGGCGTTCCTGTCGGCCGTGGGCGCGGACAAGGCCAGCTACGTGCTTATCGGCGAGATGCCGCCGACGGCCGAGGAGTTCAAGGCTGCAGGGATCGACCCGGCCAAGGCGGGCGATCAGTTCGGCCCCGGCATGCCCGCCGTCGTCAAGCTGATCGAGACCACCCCGATCGCCACCTGGCAGGCCTACCTCGCCGCGCACTTCCTGCGCGACAACGCCTCGGTCCTGCCCAGCGACATCGATGCCGCCACCTTCGATTTCTACGGCAAGACCCTGAGCGGCCAGCCCGAGCAGCGCCCCCGCTGGAAGCGCGGCATCGCGGCGGTCGAGGGCATGGCGGGAGAACTCGTCGGCAAGCTCTACGCGGCGAAGTATTTCCCGCCCGCGCAGAAAGCGGCGATGGCCGACCTCGTCGCCAACTTGCGCAAGGCGATGGCTGCCAATCTCAAGGACCTCAAGTGGATGAGCCCGGTCACGCGGGTAAAGGCCGAGGAGAAGCTCGACGCCTTCACCCCCAAGATCGGCCAGCCGGACGTGTTCAAGACCTATGAGGGCCTGACCTTCTCGGCCACCGACCCGCTGGGCAACACCATGGCCGCGGGCAAGTGGCAGACCGCCTTCGACATGAACCGCATCGGCGGTCCGGTCGATCGCACTGAATGGGGCATGCTGCCCGAGACGGTGAACGCCTACTACAACCCGGCGATGAACGAGATCGTATTCCCGGCGGCGATCCTGCAGCCGCCGTTCTTCAACCTCTCGGCCGATCCGGCGGTCAATTACGGCGGCATCGGCGCGGTCATCGGCCACGAGATGAGCCACGGCTTCGACGACCAGGGCGCCAAGTACGACGGCACCGGCAACTTGCGCGACTGGTGGACGCCGCAGGATCTCGCTGCGTTCCAGAAGCTGCAGGCGGCGCTGGCGGCGCAGTACGATGCCTTCTGCCCGTTCGACGACGGCAAGGATGGCAAGGCCTGCGTCAACGGCAAGCTGACGATGGGCGAGAACATCGGCGATCTCGGCGGCCTCAGTCTCGCCTACCGCGCCTACAAGCTCTCGCTGAACGGCAAGGAAGCGCCGGTGATCGACGGCGTCACCGGCGACCAGCGCTTCTTCATGGGCTGGGCGCAGGTCTGGCGTTCGAAAGTGCGCGAGGCACAGGCGCGCCAGTTCCTCGTCACCGACCCGCACTCGCCGCCGCAGTACCGGGTCAACGGCATCGTGCGCAACTTCGACGAATGGTACAAGGCGTTCGGCGTGAAGCCGGGCGACAAGCTGTACCTTGCGCCCAAGGACCGCGTGCGGATCTGGTGAGCTAAGCAAGGCCCCAATTCTGCCGCCTGAAAGGGCAGCAGAATTGGGGCTTTCACCCACCCTTCGTCATTGCGAGCGAAGCGAAGCAATCCAGGGCAGCACCACGCCGCCCCTGGATTGCTTCGCTTCGCTCGCAATGACGAACAGGGTCTTCCACCTCACATTTCTGCAATGCAGCACGTCCCCGGTTGACTTGCCCGCCCGGTGCGGCATGACCTCCAGCTTATGGACCTGACCCTAACCGCGATCCTCCTCGGCATTGTCGAGGGCCTCACCGAGTTCCTGCCCGTCTCCTCGACTGGCCATCTCATCCTTGCCACCCGCCTGTTCGGCTATGATTCGAGCCAGTGGGCGACCTTCAACATCGTCATCCAGCTGGGTGCGATCCTGGCCGTGATCGTGCAGTTCTGGCGCACCTTCTGGGCCGTGGGCATGGGGCTGCTCAAGCTCAACCCCACCTCGATCCGCTTCGTGCGCAACGTGCTGCTGGCCTTCATCCCTTCGGCGGTGCTGGGCCTGCTGTTCAACAATTATATCGAGGGCCTGTTGGGTGAGCCCGCGGTGGTCGCCTGGGCGCTCATCATCGGTGGCATCGCGATCCTCGGCATCGAGAAGGTCGCCAAGCCCGGCCCGCTTACCGGCGTTTCGGAACTGCCCGCAGTCAAGTGCATCGGCGTCGGTTTCGCGCAGTGCCTCGCCATGGTGCCGGGCGTCAGCCGCTCGGGCGCGACGATCATGGGCGCGCTGTCGATGGGCATCGAGCGCCGCACAGCCGCCGAGTTCAGCTTCTTCCTCGCCGTGCCCACCATGGTCGGCGCCACGACTCTGGAACTTCTCAAGCACCACAAGGAACTGATGGCGGGCGCGGGGCCAGTGGGCTGGAACGAGATCGCGGTCGGCTTCGTCGTCTCGTTCATCGTCGCGCTGGTGGTGATCAAGGCGTTCATGGCCTTCGTCAGCAAATCCGGCTTCGCACCCTTCGCGTGGTATCGTATCGTCGCTGGCGCACTGGCGCTGTTCCTGCTGTCGAGGATCTGAAGACATGAGCAAAGAGGAGAAACTCGGCCGCAAGGATTACGAGAAGCTCCTCGAGCCGATGGAGGAGGAACTCGTCGGCATGGCGCGCTGGGCGCAGAAGAAGGGCGCGCGCATCGTCATCCTGTTCGAAGGGCGCGATACGGCGGGCAAGGGCGGCGCGATCAAGGCCGTCTCCGGCCAACTCAACCCCCGCCAGTGTCGCACCGTGGCGCTGGCCGCGCCGAGCGAGCGCGAGCAGGGCCAGTGGTACTTCCAGCGCTACGTCGACCATCTGCCGGCGAAGGGCGAGATCGTCCTGTTCGACCGCTCGTGGTACAACCGCGCCGGGGTCGAGAAGGTGATGGGCTATGCCACCGGGGACGAGGTCGATGCGTTCCTGCGCCACGCGCCCACCTTCGAGAAGATGCTGATCGACGACGGTATCCTGCTGTTCAAATACTGGCTCTCCTGCGATCAGGACAAGCAGGAGGAGCGCCTCCACGAACGGCTGGACGACCCGCTCAAGCGCTGGAAGCTGTCGCCGGTCGATATCGCCGCGCGCGACAAGTACGGCGAATATACCAAGGCGCGCGAGGCGATGCTCAAGGCCACGCATACCGATCATGCGCCGTGGACGCTGGTGGACTTCAACGACCAGCGGCTCGGCCGTCTGACCCTGATTCGCGATCTGCTGGCGCGGCTGCCCGATACGAAAGTGGAAGCGCCCGAACTCGACCTGCCGCCACTCGATGCCGAACCGAAGCGCGAGAAATTCGGCGTCCTGGAGCCGATAAAGCCGTTTCCGCTCTCCTGAGCATCACGCGAATCGGTGCCGCGCCCTTGACTTTGCGAGGCCAATCCAGCAAGGGGCGCAACCTTGAAGGGCGGCGCCTCGGTGTCGCCCCTTTATAGTTTTTCGTAACGCCGGCCTGCCAGGGCGGCTGCAACTTAGAAAGTACAGGATACCGCCATGGCGAAGCCCGCAACCGTCAAGATCCGTCTTGTCTCGACCGCCGACACCGGCTTTTTCTACGTGACCAAGAAGAATCCGCGGAACACGACCGAGAAGTTCAGCTTCAAGAAGTACGATCCCGTCGTGCGCAAGCACGTCGAGTTCAAGGAAGCCAAGATCAAGTAAGGTTCACGGTCGGTTCAAGGCTGTGGACCCAACGGGAAAGCCATGAACCACGTGACAAAAACCTTTCGATCCTGTGTGAGCGCGGCCGCTTTGGCCGCGCTTTCCGTGTCCGCCGCTCTCGTCCCCGCGCAGGCTGTCGCAGCCGCGCCCGATGACGCGAAACAAGTCGAGCAGGCCGTCGCGGCCTTGCGCGGCATCGGCACGTTGAAGGCGGACTTCGTCCAGACCGACCGCTCGGGGCAGACCGTCAGCGGCGTGCTGACGATGAAGAGCCCCGGCAAGATCCGCTTCCAGTATCAGCCGAGCGCCAAGATGCTGATCGTCGGCGACGGCAGGGCGCTGAACTTCATCGACTATGAAGTGCGCCAGGTGCAGCGCTGGCCGATCAAGAACAGCCCGCTCGGCGCGCTGCTCGATCCCAGCCGCGACGTCGCGAAGTTCGGCAAGCTGATCCAGACCGGCAATCCGGGCGTCGTCAGCATCGAGGTGCGCGATCGCTCGCACCCCGAGTACGGGGTGATCACCCTGATCTTCACGCGCAAGGCGTCGGCCCCGGGCGGGCTGGAACTGACCTACTGGGTCTCGCTCGATTCGCAGAACAAGCGCACCACCATCAGCCTGTCCAACCAGCGCTATGGCGTCCCGGTGACCGACAACGACTTCCGCTGGAACGACCCACGCCCGCGCAATCGTCGTTAAGTGACCAACCCCTGATCGTCGATGACGGAAGGCGTTTTATCGCCGAATGTGCGGCTCTAGCGACAAACGGCGACAGTTTTCTTAACTTCGTTCACTTGGCAGTCAGGAGCGGCGCCCCATATAGGTCTTGTCAGAACGGTTGTGAGGCGGGTTTCCCCCCTGTTGCCCGCGCCTCCTGAGTGACCGCTCTGATACTAGCGTGACGAACGCTTACAGGAACCCTCGAGCCTCTGCCCCCGGCTCGAGGGTTTTCTGTTTTCTTGGGTCAGGATTGGCCCATGCCGGGCTGCGAACGGCACCGTTCTCGCTCCGGCCTGAGCCAATCCTGACCCAAGAAAAGCACACGCATCCTCCCCGGAACGGGGAGGGGGACCATCCGCAGGATGGTGGAGGGGCACCCTCGGTTTACGCGAGGTCGGGGACTGGCAATTCCCGCAGGCGATGCCTAAAGCCACGCGCATGAAGATCGCCACCTGGAACATCAACTCCGTCCGCCTGCGCATCGACCAGGTCGAACGTTTCCTCACCGAGCAGGCCCCCGACGTGCTGTGCCTGCAGGAGATCAAGGTGGCGGAGCCCCTGTTCCCCCACGAGATGTTCGAGCGCCTCGGCTACACCCACCGCGCCATCCACGGCCAGAAGGGCTATCACGGCGTCGCGACTGTCTCGAAAGTGCCGTTCCGCGACTTCTCGAAGCACGACTGGCAGGACAACGGCGAGGCCCGGCACATCGGCGTCGAACTGCTCGGCCCCGGGCAGGGCATGGTGCTGGAGAACGTCTATATCCCGGCAGGAGGCGACGTCGCCGACCGCGAGGTGAACCCCAAGTTCGGCCAGAAGCTCGACTTCCTCGAACGCATGACCCGCTGGGCCGACAAGATCGACCGCCCGACCCTGATCGTCGGCGACTTCAACATCGCCCCGCTCGAATCGGACGTCTACGATCACAAGGCGCTGCTCAAGGTCGTCAGCCACACGCCCATCGAGGTCGAGACGCTGAAGCGCCTGCAGGACGCGGCGGGCTTCGATGATCTCGGCCGCCGCTTCATCCCGGCGCCGGAACGCAACTATTCCTGGTGGTCCTACCGCAGCTACTGGCGCCAGAAGGACCAGGGCCGCCGCCTCGATCACATGTGGGCCTCGCCCGACCTCGCCCCGCAGGCGCGCGGGCACCACTTCGTCGAGGAAACGCGCCGCTGGGACCAGCCGAGTGACCACATCCCGCTCGTCACCGAGTTCGAACTCTGAGCGAGGAGGCCGCCTCGACGCGCCGCGTGGCGCTGGCGCTCGACGCGCTGCGGCATGGCTGGCCGGTGCGGGTGGCCAGCGCGGTGCTGCTTCCCGCCGAGACGGCCTTCGCGCCCGGCGTCACCGCCCCGCGCATGCTGATTTCGGCCGCCCGCGCGGCGACGCTGAAGCTCGCCAACCAGCGCGAGGCCGCCGTGCCCGAAGCGCCGGTCCTGATTCGCGCCGCCGAGCCCTTCGACCTCGACACCGCGCGCGCGGTGGCCGATCCTGCGCTCGACCTCGCCTACCCGATGAAAGGTCCCTTCGCGGCCGAGCATATCGAGGATGGCGATGCGGCGCGCACCGCGATGGAACTGGCGCGGCTTGCCGGTATCCTGCCCGCCTTCCTCGTCGCGCCGAATCAGGATGGCGAGGCGCAGGACGTTTCCAGTGCCGACCTCGCCGCGTGGAAAGACACCGCGCACCTCGCGATAGCCTCGCGCGCCAAGCTGCCCGTCGAGGCGGCGGAGAATGCCGAGATCGTCGCCTTCCGCGCGCTCGACGACTTGCGTGAGCACGTCGCGCTCGTCATCGGCACGCAGGACGGCGACCGGCCGCCGCTGGTGCGCCTCCATTCCGAATGCCTGACCGGCGACATTCTTGGCAGCCTCAAGTGCGACTGCGGGCCGCAGCTGAACGCAGCGCTGCGGGCAATGTCGGCGGAGGCCGGAGAGGGGGGCTGGGGCGTGCTGCTGTACTTGCGGCAGGAGGGGCGCGGCATCGGCCTCGTCAACAAGCTGCGTGCCTATGCGCTGCAGGATGCGGGCTACGACACGGTGGACGCCAACAACCGCCTCGGCCTGCCGACGGAGGCGCGCGACTTCCCGGTGGCGGCGCGGATGCTGCACCTGCTGGGGGTGCGGGCGATCCGACTGATGACCAACAACCCGGCCAAGGTCGCGGCGCTGAAAGGCGTCGGCGTCGAGGTAGTGGAGCGGGTGCCGCACCAGTTGCCGCCCAACCCGCACAACGCGCGCTATCTCGAAACCAAGCGCGATCGGACGGGGCATATTCTCTGAGCGCCTGCTCCCACTTTCGTCATTGCGAGCGCAGCGAAGCAATCCAGGGTGGCATTATACTGCCCCGGATTGCTTCGCTGCGCTCGCAATGACGACGGGGGTGGGATTGGCGAGTTGAACGCCACACCCTATCTACCCTCCGATGCCTGAACTTCCTGAAGTCGAAACCACCGTGCGTGGCCTCGAGCGCTTCCTCGACGGTGAGCGGATCGCCCGCGTCACGCTGAACCGCGCGGACTTGCGCCGCCCGTTCCCGCCCGATCTGGTGCAGGTGCTCACTGGCGCGCGGGTCACTGGCATGGGACGCCGGGCAAAGTACGGGCTGATCCATACCGACCGCGAACAGACCATGGTGTTCCACCTCGGCATGTCCGGTCGCTGGCGGATCGAGCCGGAGACGCCCGACAAGCACGACCACCTCGTGCTGGAGACGGGCTCCGGTCACGTATTGGCGCTCAACGATGCGCGGCGCTTCGGTTCGGTCGATCTGGCTCCGACCGCGACGCTCGACGCCTGGGGCGCGTTCGCTTCGCTCGGGCCGGAGCCGCTGGGCGACGGCCTGACTCCGGCGCATCTGCGCGCGGCCTTCGCGGGGCGAATCGCGCCGATCAAGCAGATGCTGCTCGACCAGACCATCGTGGCGGGGCTCGGCAACATCTACGTGTGCGAGGCGCTGTTCCGTGCCGGGGTACGGCCGGACAAGGAGGCGGGGCGCGTCAGCCTGCCCGCGCTGGCCCGGCTGGTGCCCGCGATCAAGCAGGTGCTGGGCGAATCGATCGCGGCGGGGGGCTCGACCATCAAGGACTACGCGCAGCCGAACGGCGAACTCGGCTACTTTGCGGCATCGTGGCAGGTCTATGGGCGTGAGGGCGATCCTTGCGGTTGCGGTGCACCGGTCCTGCGCTTCGTGCAGGGCGGGCGGAGCACCTTCTGGTGCCGGCGCTGCCAGCGGTAGCGCCTGAGCCCGCGCGGCGTCTGAGCGTGGCCGCTTGCGGCCACGAACGCCAGAAATAGGCGGTTTCGCGCCGCCGCCTCGGCTTGACGGAACCCCGCCCGAACTGTAAGGGGCGCGCTTTCCGGCGAGTCCGTTCGCCGAATAGATTCGTTAGGCAATTGGGGCCGCTCACCGTGTTGGCCGCCCAGACAGAGGAATATCGATGGCCAATACGCCGCAAGCTCGCAAGCGCATCCGTCGCAACGATCGCCGTGCAGAGATCAACACCAACCGCGTGAGCCGCATCCGCACCTTCCTGAAGAAGGTCGAAGGCGCTCTGGCCGGTGGCGACAAGGACGCGGCTGTTGCCGCCCTCAAGGAAGCGCAGCCCGAGCTGGCTCGCGGCGTTGCACGCGGCGTGCTCCACAAGAACACCGCAGCACGCAAGATGTCGCGTCTGACGAAGCGCGTCGCCGCTCTCTGATTCGAGCCACCCTCTCCGATTCGAGAGGGTGATTCGCCGACTAGGATAGGTTGCTAGCTACCTGTCTCAGGACGAAACAAGAACGGAGCCGGGGTCGCCTGACCTCGGCTCCGTTCTCGTTTTTGCGGCATCGCAGCATGGGGCAAAGCAAAGCCCCGGAAACACTGCGATTCGGAGTGCTGCAATGCGCAACGCGCTGATTTTTAAGCGTATTACAGTTTGGCTACGGATTTTGGGCACTCCCACGTGAGTCAACCTTCATAATTTTTTTTATTTGGGGATCGCCGTCTTGCCTGCGCTGCAAACCGGTTCCTAAAAGGGTCCCCGGCCGTTGCGGAACGGGCCGGGGATACAGCGATTCACAGTGGAACAACCGCCGCGGACAAGCGTTCGCGGTGAGGGGAAGTTTTTACTTTGGATGCGCTGGTCGCTCTGTTTCGCGTCACCGGCGGGATCACGCCAACACACGCGAACAAGGGGGTTCGAAACGATGTCGAATACATCAGCAGGACACCCCTCGGTGAATCCCCCAGTGACCGCGATGGTCGAAGGTACGAACTTGAATAGGAAGTCGAAGGCGGTGCGAGTGGCGATGGAAGAGGATCAGGAAGCCGTAAACCTGGCGGCGGACTGGGCGGACATCAGCCAGGGCCTGCGCAAGGATCTTGGGCATCAGGCACACAGCCAGTGGATCAAGCCGATCCAGCCGGGCAACTGGTGCAAGGAAACCGGTACGCTCGATCTGTATCTGCCGACGGAGTTCTCGGCGAACTGGGTCAACGACCGCTTTGCCGATCGCCTGTCGCTGGCATGGAAGATCGCGCGGCCCGACGTGCGTCACGTGCGCATCCTCGTGCATCCCGGCCGTCGCCAGTTGCCCGAACTGCGTCTGGGTGGCGGCGGTGGCCGTCCCGCCAGCGCCCCGGCCAACGATTCGGCCGCCGGCGTCGCGGACCCGCTGTCGGTTGCGCTTGCAGGCGAATCGTTCGCCTCGCTCGGCCAGGGCCCGGCGGGCATCGATGCCTCGCAGACCTTCACCAGCTTCGTCACCGGCACGTCCAACGTGCTGGCCTGCAACGCCGCGCAGCGTATGGCCGCCACCGAACAGCCGCAGTTCTCGCCGCTCTACCTCAAGGCCGCCACGGGTCAGGGCAAGACGCACCTTCTGCACGCGATCGGTCACGCCTATCTTGCAGCGCACCCCCATGCGCGAATCTTCTACTGCTCGGCCGAGCGTTTCATGGTCGAGTTCGTGCAGGCGCTGCGGCAGAACCAGATGATCGAATTCAAGTCGCGCCTGCGCGGCTTCGACCTGCTGCTGGTCGACGACATCCAGTTCATCATCGGCAAGGCATCGGCGCAGGAAGAACTGCTCTACACGATCGATGCGCTGCTGCAGGAAGGCAAGCGCCTGGTCTTCGCCGCGGACCGTGCGCCCCAGGCGCTCGACGGCGTCGAGCCCCGCCTGCTCTCGCGCCTGTCGATGGGCCTCGTTGCCGATATCCAGCCCGCCGACATCGAACTGCGCCGCTCGATCCTCGAGAATCGCCTCGGCCGTTTCGCCTCGGTCGAAGTGCCTGCCGACGTCATCGAGTTCCTGGCGCGCACCATCAACCGCAACGTTCGTGAACTGGTCGGCGGCCTCAACAAGCTGATCGCTTATGCGCAGCTGACCGGGCAGGCCGTTTCGCTCCAGCTCGCCGAAGAGCAGCTGACGGACATTCTCTCGGCCAATCGCCGCCGGATCACCATCGACGAGATCCAGCGCACGGTCTGCCAGTTCTACCGCATCGACCGCACCGAGATGAGCAGCAAGCGCCGCGCGCGCGCCGTCGTGCGCCCGCGTCAGGTGGCGATGTACCTCGCCAAGGTGCTGACGCCGCGTTCCTATCCGGAGATCGGCCGCAAGTTCGGTGGCCGCGATCACTCGACGGTGATCCATGCGGTGCGCCTGATCGAGGAATTGCGCACGCGCGATGCCGACATGGACGGCGACGTACGCTCGCTGCTGCGCCAGCTCGAAAGCTGAGGCTTGTCCCGGCGCCATGCCGGGATATGAACGCCTTTTGCACGGACTTGTCCGCGCATTTGTCCACAGGGGCCGAGGACGTGTTCCTCGGCCTTTTCGTTTGGGCGCCGTCAAAGGTTAACCGCCCGTTTCATCACGTAATTTAACGTTTGCATAAGATTCGGCTCCGTAAGCGGGAGGCGGCGCAATCGCGTTTCATTCTCAGCTTCAGCAGAAGAGGCATTCCCCCCATGCGCTTCTACCAGGCCACGACTTTCCTGTTCCCCCGCAGTTATGAGCGGCGGATTCTTTTCGTATGCTTCGGCGCCGTTCACGTGCCTCTGATCGCCTGCATCGTGCTGCAGGCGACGACCGGGCACTGGCAACTCGATACCCTGCTCACGCTCCTCCTCGCCACGTTGGTGGGCACGGGCCTGGGGCTTGCGGCGATTCATGCGCTGCTCGCCCCGATCGCGCAGGCGACGACGATGCTCCAGTCGATCCAGATGGGCGAGCGGATCGCGGCCATCCCGCAAGGCGCCGACGACCTCGTCGGCCGCCTGCTGCGCGGCGTGACGACTGCTGCGCATGAAAACGCGGCGCGCATCGAGCGCCTTGTCGATGCGGCCGAGCGTGATCCGCTGACCGGCATCCGCAACCGCCGCGGGTTCCTTGATTCGGCCAAGCAGGTACTGCGCGGGCGCTCCAATGCAGTGCTGGCGCTGATCGACATCGATCATTTTAAGCGCATCAACGACGAGTGCGGCCACGATGTCGGCGACCTCGTGCTCAAGGCGCTGGCCCGCCGCATCGAGGACCACGTGCGCCGCAGCGATGTCGCCGCGCGCTGGGGCGGCGAGGAATTCGCCGTGCTCCTGCCCGACACCACGCTCGACGAGGCCCGCCTCGTCATGGAGAGGCTGCGGGCGACGGTTGCGCTCGATACCAATCTGGGCGTCGAGGACCGCGCCGTCACCTTCTCTTGCGGGCTGGCGTCGGTGCGGGACTTCGCGCTGCTGGAAGATGCCACGAAGCATGCGGACGCGGCGCTCTATGCGGCCAAGCACGGCGGGCGCAACCGCGTCCACGTGCTCAGGCCCTGACCCTTTTGCCGCCAGCGCAATCTGCTTCACCGTCCTGCCCGTATGATGTAGGCGCTTGGACATGATTCCCGCCACGTTCTCGCAGGCCCTGCTTCGCGGCCTTCGCAGCCGTTGCCCGCGTTGCGGCGAGGGCAGTCTGTTTTACAAGTGGCTCAAGCCGCGCGAGCGTTGCCCGGTCTGCACCATGGACCTGACGCCCCAGCGTGCGGACGACTTTCCGGCATACATCTCCATGATCGTCACCGGCCACCTGATGGCGCCGCTGATCATAGCGCTTTCGGTGGACTACGACCTGGGGCCGATGGCGATGTTCACGATCCTGGTGCCGCTGGCCATCGCGATGATGATCGGCATGCTCCAGCCCGCCAAGGGTGGCGTCATCGCGGTGCAGTGGTGGTTCGGCATGCACGGGTTCGTGAAGGAGCGGCTTGTGGAAGCGGCCGTGCCTGAAGCGCCCGGAGACGAACAGGCGAAATGACGCTCACCGCCGATCGTCTCGGCCGCTTCGCGCGGCATATTGTCCTGCCCGAAGTCGGCGGGGCCGGACAGGTCGCGCTGAGCGAGGCGCATGTGGTGCTGGTCGGCTGCGGCGGGATTGGCAGTCCTGTCCTGCAGTATCTCGCCGCAGCCGGCATAGGCCGTCTCACGCTGGTCGATGATGACGTGGTCGACGTCAGCAACTTGCAGCGCCAGACGATTTATACGCCATCGGATATCGGCAGGCCCAAGGCGGAAGCGGCGGCCGAATGGGTGCGGCGTTTTGATCTTGGCCTGAAGGTCGATCCCGTCGTTGCGCGGCTGGGGGATGACAACACGCGTGACGTCCTTTCCGGCGCGGACCTCGTACTGGACGGCTGTGACAACTTCGCGACTCGGCTCCTCGTGTCAGATACGTGCGTAAAACTGGGCATTCCGCTCACGACGGCGGCGATCGGGCGGTTCCAGGGGCAGGTCGCGAACTTCGCCGGTCACTTGGCGGGGCACGCCTGCTACCGCTGCTTCGTGGGCGATGCCTTCGACGCGGTGGACTGTGATACCTGCGCCGCCGACGGCGTGCTCGGGGCGATGGTCGGCATGGTCGGCACGTTCGCGTCGATGCACGCGATGCGGGTGCTGCTGGCGGGACACACGGCGCTTGGGGAGCCGCAGTTCGGGACCTTGCATCTGATCGACGGACTTGCACCGTCGATGCGGCCGCTCAGGATCGCCAAGGATCCGGCGTGCCGGGGCTGTAATGCGCATGGGGCTTCGACAAGCTGTGCTTGACCCTTCGACAAGCTCAGGGTGAGCGGAGGTAGTGCAAGTTTCCCAATTCCGCTCAGGCTGAGCCTGTCGAAGCCCCGTGCGGCAGGGCGCCTTACCGTGACAGAACCTCCTCCACCCACGCAGGCACCAGTGCGCTTGCCGGTCCATGCCGCGCCTCGTCGAACCATCCGGTGCCTTGCGAGGGTTCGAGATTGAGTTCCAGCGTCTCGACGCCCAGTTCCCGCGCATTGCGCACGAAGCCCGCCGCCGGATAGACCGCGCCGGACGTCCCGATCGAGACGAACAGGTCCGCCTGCTCCAGCGCCGCGAAGATCTCGTCCATGCGATAGGGCATTTCCCCGAACCACACGATGTCGGGACGCAGCGCCGCTTCTCCGCATTCGGGGCAGGCGGGGCGGTCGATCAGTGGGCCGGTCCGGCGCGGGCGTTCGTCGCAGGCCATGCACCAGGCGTTCAGGTGCTCGCCGTGCATATGGAGTACGCGTTTCGCTCCGGCGCGTTCGTGCAGGTCGTCCACGTTTTGAGTGACGATCAGCAGGTCGCCTTCCCATTCCGCGTCCAGCTTTGCCAGCGCGCGGTGGGCAGCGTTGGGCTGCTTGGTCTGGATCGCTTCGCGGCGCATGTCGTAGAAGCGCAGGACGAGGTCGGGGTCGCGCGCGAAGGCCTCGGGCGTGGCGACGTCCTCGACGCGGTGCTGCTCCCAGAGACCGCCGCCGTCGCGGAAGGTGTCGATGCCGCTCTCGGCCGAAACGCCCGCGCCGGTGAGAATGACGATGTTGCGGATGCTGCTCATGGCTCACCTTAGCGTGCGCGCGGCGCTTGTCGAACCGGCGCGTTTGCGCCATGCGGCCGTGACAGGACTTTACGCCCGGACGGAGACAGCAGCGTGGCACGAATCGGAATCATCGGCAGCCAGGGGCGCATGGGCCAGGCGATCGCGGCCGCCATTGCCGATGCGGGCGAGGATCTGGCGGGCGGCGTCGACAAGGACGGTGACACCTCGGCCGTTGCAGCCAACGCCGACATCCTGATCGATTTCTCCAGCCCCTCGGCGCTCGAAGGCAACCTCGATGCCGCCATCGCCGCCAGGCTGCCGATCGTCATCGGCACCACCGGGCTGGAGGAGCGCCACCACTGGCTGATCGATTCGGCGGCCGAGCACATTCCCGTCCTGCAGACCGGCAACACCTCGCTCGGCGTCACGCTGCTCGCGTATCTGGTGCGCGAGGCGGCGACGCGGCTGGGAGAGGACTGGGACATCGAGATCGTCGAGACGCATCACCGCATGAAGGTGGACGCTCCCTCCGGCACCGCGCTGCTTCTGGGTGAGGCAGCCGCCGACGGACGCGGCGTCGGGCTGGCGAACAGCGCGGTACGTGGCCGCGACGGCATCACCGGCAAGCGCGAGGCGGGCACCATCGGCTTCGCGGCCTTGCGCGGCGGCACCGTCGCGGGCGATCACACCGTTCATTTCCTCGCCGACAACGAGCGTCTTTCGCTCTCGCACCTCGCCGAGAACCGGGGCATCTTCGCGCGTGGAGCGGTGAAGGCGGCGCAGTGGCTGCTGGCGCAGGGGCCGGGCCGCTACACGATGCCGCAGGTGCTGGGCCTTTGAAGAAGGCGGACGTCTTCGAGTTCTTCCGGCGTCTGGCGGAGGCCAATCCCGCGCCCGAGACCGAGCTGGAATTCGGCAACACCTACCAGTTGCTGGTGGCGGTTACGCTCTCGGCGCAGGCGACCGACGTGGGCGTCAACAAGGCGACGCGGGCGCTGTTCGAGTATGTGAAGACGCCGCAGCAGATGGTGGACCTCGGCGAAGAGGGCCTCAAGCAGCACATCAAGACGATCGGCCTGTTCAACACCAAGGCGAAGAACGTCATCGCCCTCTCGCAGATTCTGGTGGACCGGCACGGCGGCGAGGTTCCGGCGGATCGCGACGCCATGGTCGAGTTGCCCGGCGTCGGGCGCAAGACTGCCAACGTGGTGATGAACTGCGCCTTCGGGGCCGAGACCTTCGCGGTCGATACCCATATCTTCCGCGTCGGCAACCGCACGGGGCTCGCCAAGGGCAAGACGCCGCTGGCGGTGGAGAAGCAGCTCGAGAAGAAGGTGCCGCAGCCGTTCCGGGTCGGCGCGCATCACTGGCTGATCCTTCACGGCCGCTACATCTGCAAGGCGCGCACGCCCGAGTGCTGGCGATGCCCTGAGGTGGACTTGTGCGCCTTCAAGGACAAGGTGCTCGACCGGGGTGCGAGGAAGGCTGCGGCCTGAGGCCTACGTCCTCTTGACGAAGGCGGCATTCGGGGAGCCAATGGGGCTTGCCGGACGTTCGCCCAGCGAGAGGATGAGCCGATGAGAACTCCCGTTGCCCTGCTGCTTGCCACCGTTGCCCTCGCCGCCTGTTCGCAGGAAGGTCCGGGTGAGACGCCGCCGCCCGAGCCTGCCGCCGAGACGACCGGGGCCGCCGTCGATTGCCTGTCGGTGACGCGTTTCAATACCACCCGCATTCGCGACGATCACACGATCGACTTCATCGGCGGTGCGGGCGGGCAAGTCTGGCGGGTGACGCTGCCCAACCGGTGCAGCGGGCTAAAGTCGGCGGGCACGTTTACGTATGAGACGTCGCTCTCGCAGCTGTGCCGACAGGACATCATCTATCCGCTGCAACAGATCGGCAACCAGTGGCAGCGCATGGGCGGCTGCGGCATGGGACCGTTCGTGCCGGTGAAGCTGGCCCGCTGATTCGTCATTGCGAGCGTAGCGAAGCAATCCAGGGCAGCATGAAACCGCCTTGGATTGCTTCGCTACGCTCGCAATGACGAAGGGTGGTTATTACCCCTCGTACTGCTCGGGATCGATGTTGAGCCCGCGCCGCCCGTCGGCGACGGTGTGCGAGGGTGAGTGCAGCACTTCCGCATCGGGGTCCATCAGCGGCTGCAGCATGCCTTCCGAGCGGGTGATCACCGCCGTCGCCACTGCGTTGCCCACCACGTTGGTGGCCGAGCGGCCCATGTCGAGGAAAGTGTCCACGCCCAGCAGCAGCGCGATGCCTTCGACCGGCAGGCCGAACTGCGTCAACGTCGCGGCGATCACCACGAGGCTGGCGCGCGGCACGCCGGCGATGCCCTTGGAACTGACCATCAGCGTCAGCAGCATCAGGATCTGCGTCATGATCGGCACATGGATGCCGTAAGCCTGGGCGATGAACATCGACGCGAAGGTCATGTAGATCATCGAGCCGTCGAGGTTGAAGCTGTA
>NZ_JARVRY010000010.1:0-187846 GCF_030209485.1 Novosphingobium sp. fls2-241-R2A-195 | reverse complement strand
CTCGCGCTCGAATCCGCGATGGCCAAGCTCGACAAATACCACCTGCTGGTTCTCGGCGACTTCGCCTACATCTCGCGCGACCAAGCCGAGACATCGGTGCTCTTCGAGTTGATCAGCGCACGCTACGAGCGACGGTCGTTGCTGATCACCGCCAACCAGCCCTTCGGCGAGTGGAACAGGGTCTTCCCCGATCCCGCGATGACGCTCGCCGCTGTCGACAGGCTCGTCCACCACGCCACCATCTTCGAGATGAACGTCGAAAGTTACCGGCGGCGCACCGCTCAGGCCAGACGCACCGGTGCCGGGCGGCCTGCCGCATACACCACGCCAAAGGTTCTCGAGACCATCCGCGACAATCAGGATGAGAACGACGAACTTGCCAGCGACAATCTAAACAGGCACTGATCGACGCGCCGCGACAATCACATTCTCATCCTGATTGACGCGCGATCATCATCCAATTTGTCGCGCTACATCACCGCATCCGGCACTACGGCATGCTTGCTGGCGCATACCGAAAGGCCAACCTGGCCCTTGCTCGCGATCTGCTCAACGTTGCGCCCGAGCCTGAAGATCTCAGTGAGCAAGAACCGGCGGACCTGCGCCCACCATGCCCGTGTTGCGGCGGTCGCATGATTATTATCGAGACCTTTGAACGCTGGCGGCAACCGCGCGCGCCACCGGCAAAGCTTCTACCGATCCGGGAAACCGTGTCATGACCCGGCATGGCTCGACTGCCATCCCTCCCGCAAAACCTGAGTTGCGGGACACGAGCGCACTCGCGCCCACCGCCACTTGCCGCGAGAAGAGTCGCCTGGCGCCGAATAAAAGTCCCTCAGGAACGTCACCGATCACGATCGCCTTGCATCAATGGCGGCCCAATACCCGAGCCGACAACGATGCCCGGAAGGCTCCAGACCGCGCCGAAGCTGAAACCCCCATAGCTCATCTCTGAACCATCCGCGGGTCGTACATGTCCGGGTTTACGTACGCCTGACGGCGCCCGAAACCCTTCGACTTTCCGGGCTGTCCGCTTCGGAGCGCTCCATCGGAATAAGCTGCCGTTCAGGGATCTGGTCTTGCGCATTCTTGAGGAAGAGCGTCGGGCAATTAGAGAACCCCGCGGAACACGACCCAGACAATATGCTCGCCTTGTTGACGAATGGGTCAAAATCGAACCACCGGCTTAGGTTTCGAGCCGGTATTGACGGCTCAATCTCGTTGATCTTGAGATGTCCCACAGCCCGAACAAATCCAGTGGCATTCGCACCGATCCCCGGATGGGTGCCTCCGCCTCGGCGATAAGAAATCTGCAAATGGGGGTGCATCCATTACAACTTATGTTATTAATGTAAATTAATGTCTATTTCCCTGCCGGAGATCGTCTGATGCAACGATCGATACATGACCGCCTTGCGCAACTTGAAGCTGCCGTCCTTCGCACTGACGGCGCGATTTACGCGCTCCATGATCTGATCGCGCACTCGCTGGCCTCGGCACCAGAAAGTGAAGTTCGACGGACGATTTCGAAACTGAAATCGGAAGCCGATAATCTGGATGCTGCTCTTGGCCCGGAGCGAATCGCAGGTTACCGGGACGAACTGGCTTCAATCGAGCAAGAAATTGAATTTGTTCGCATTGAACCTCCAGGCGTGTTTGCACGCTTTCGGCGCGCGTGAGATTCATTTGCCCTAATCCGCTGGTAGCCGCTCTTTTCGCCGGGCGGAAAGGCGGTCGTCGCCCAAAGCATTGCCGTTCCGCGGGAACGGCAATGAGATTTAATTGAGGATTGGCGTAAGGCTACAAGACTGATTGGCACAAATCCTGGCGGCATCTGCAAATGCATCTTCTGAGCGGTGTTCCGCTTGCCCGAAGGACCACAGCAAATACCGGCAGCATAGCGCCCTATTCAATTTGCCTCCAAAGACCCGCATGCGCAATCGTACCCGTGATCGCGCATTTCATTCACAATCAAAAATCAATGTACGGAATGCTGAGGCGGCTCGTTCCATTGCGGTGGAAGTCCCGATTTTTGGGCAGTCAGTGATGATGGCGCGACACTTTAAGGGTCGCGATCCCACTTCAATGTCTCCGCTATCGCAGTAAGTAGCGCGTGGGCTTTTCCCAGCTGACCTTCCTCCGCGCCTGCGACTTCCGCAATGCTGGCCTGAACTTCCAACGCGGTCTCCACGATGTCGATGGCACGGGCGTTCGTCAGGGCAGCCTGCTCGATAAGTCCATGAATAAGGCTCTCAACAAGGAGCAATGCAGCCTGTCCATGCGGCTCAGGCGGTGAGTGAAGCGACCCGAAGGGCTCTTTTTTATTATCATCCACAGACATCTCACGCCTTTTCTTCCAGGCGAGAGATCGATTTTCAGCCGCCAGCGCCTGACTCGATACTCGACGACGGGGCAAGCATACCAAACGATGGCGTGAATACCACCACATAAATCAACAAATGACAATAACTTTGATCAATGTTTAATCTTGGGATGTCCGTGTATGCGATGAGGATGGCGAACAGGTTCGTGAACAAACTCAGTGAACTGGTCGAGCTGGCGCCCGATGATGTCTCCATGTTGGAAGCGGTCACGGCGCGAAGCCGGAAATATGCCGCTCGGCAGGATGTAATCCGCGAAGGTGACAAGCCCGGACCGGTGTTCGTATTGCTTGAAGGCTGGGCTTGCCGCTACAAGATTCTGCCCAGTGGGACGCGGCAGGTGATGGCATTCCTGATGCCTGGCGACTCATGCGATCTTCACGTGAATATTCTGGCGGAAATGGACCATAGCATCCAGGCAATTTCGCCGGCGCTGATAGCAACCATCTCGCGATCCGAAATGCAGGAAATGCTGGATGATTATCCGAACATCGCGCGGGCCATGTACGCTGCCCAGCTCATCGACGAGGCGACAATGCGGGCCTGGATCGTCAGCATGGGTCGCCGCAGCAGCATCGAGCGCGTGGCGCACCTGATGTGCGAACTCTATGTCCGCGCAAGGAGTATCGGCTTGGCTGACGACGACAGTTTTGCATTTCCCCTATCCCAGCTGATACTTGCGGACGCGCTCGGAATGACGGCTGTCCATATTAACCGGGTGCTGAAGGAATTGCGGCTGCGTGGGGCGATGGAGCTAAATCGCGGCAGCCTGAATATTATAGATCCGATAAAACTCGTTCAGATAGCCGGGTTTGATGAAAACTATCTTCACCGCCGCCTAAATAAATCGATACAATAAGATGCAATAGGCAATAATACTATTGACGATATTTTTGCGACCATAATCAGCCCTTAGGCGGTGATCGACTGCAATACGACTCGCACTGATTCAGTCCATTCTTGAGTTACGCTTCGATGTCGCTGGGACGCAGATATCATCCTATGAGCCAGACCTGCCATACTTTCTCCAGAGCCTTGCGATAAGGGGCTCAGCATCGATGCGGCAAGGGTTTACATAGGTTTTGACCGCATGGGCAATCAAGTCTTGGTCAAGCCAATGGGTCGCGGGGGCACGGTAAGAACCGTGACGATCGCCTGATTCTGTTTATGCTGGATTGCGGCCAAACTGTCGTACGCAGGTCGTACGCGCATATCGGCAAGGGCATGAGGCTGGTGTTGATATCGATTAGCTTGGCGACCTCACCCTCCGCGACTTGACGCAACCTATCGGCAGTGGGCATTTGAGCATTCTCGATTGAGGGCGCCAACTGCAGCGCATGGTGCCGGCGGTAAGGTCGCAAATCAGGTTGCTGATCTGACTTCATAACCAGCGACGACGGAAGATTTTCCATTCGGATTGCAGTGTCGCATCGCAAGAAAGCACATAATGGCCATCTTCGAGAAGATCGACGACGCCAAAACGTTCATTTCCGATCGCGGTCAAGGCAGCGACCGTGTCGATCGCGTCAATTTCGATAGGACCCTGCACCGGGTTAACCGACAAAATGGTGTAAAGCGGCATAATACCCCCGACCCATGTGGCTGCCGCGACGACTATGGGCGCGATAGGGTCGCACATCGCGCCCACGTCATCGCCAGATACCCGCACACTGACAACGCCTGGTCCCTTTAGTGGACGGCGAAAGATTGCACCGAAACGTGAAAGCGTGCGCAACATAGATCAAGTCGCGCTGAATTGAGTGGTGCCCGTTGAGGTCTGCTTCACCCCAGGGGCGCGCGCTTCGAACGCTGTACCTGGGAAGACACGGGATACGCCTTCTCCTGATGGCAGGCCCGTACAGTACTTTGGCGCACAACGACAGAGATATTAAGAGTTCGGCGCCAAGGTGGCCGCCTCTTGGTCCGTCTCTGCGGCGAATATTTTGTGATTTCGTACTTTGGGCTGCAACGGATGGGATTTGCGGCAACGCTGCTCACGCTTTGCGTCACCTCTGTCTGCGTCGGTGTCCGTTATCTCCGCTTGCCCAGTCTAAACGTGAGTACTGCCAAAGCCAGCGCGAATGCGATGGGCGTCTTCGCCCTCCTCGATCGCGCGCTGCCCGGTCAATACGTCCACCATGCAGTTGAAAAATTCCAGAGCTTCGTAAGGCGTTGTCAGCGGAAATTTCACTTTGGCGCCGATCAGGGCGTTCGCTGCATCTTCCTCGCTGGCATCGCGAAGTTGTATGAGCAGGACATCCTTGTGCGCGTTACAGGCATCGAGCTCGTTGCCAAGCAGGTCGGCAATCAATCTCATGAAGTCCTGCCGCTCTGGAGCTTGAGGATTTTCACGCAGGAAGTCCTCAATTGAGACTTTCGTGGAGGTGCCCCCTGACGAACGGTTCGCTTCGTGAATCACAGTTGTCTTTTCGGGACCGGCTGCACGAGCCAGATACCACTGATCGCCATTGGAACTCAGGGAAAATCGTAATATTGGATGGGTCATGGCGAGTACAACTCCCTACAAAGGGAAAGCATTTGCCGCAGGCCAGAAAGGCGGCTCACCATCACCACGGACCTCGCGCGCGATAAAAGGGGTATCGCCGGACAATACCGACTATCAGTTTGTCTGAAAAAACCTGCCGCATTTCTTCGGCTCCCTCCAGTCTTATACAGACAAGATGAGTGCCGCCGCTCGGGAGAGGCTCGATTGCACTGATTGATACCCGGTGCTCGGCGCATTGTCGCTCCACATCTGCCTGGGGAAGATCAATGTTGAGCAGACGGCTCACGACACAACCTCAAGACTGCGATCAGGGAACCAGACAGGGTTTTGCGAACTGCTGACCCAGCCGTTAGCTGCGGCTGCTCCAATCCCCAACTGGTGTTTGCTGATTTTATTCGCAGTTACCCCGGCGGCGGCAAGGTGCCGTGTCCTCGCAAGGCGAGTCGCCGAGCCACTGGCGCGCATAAGCGATAACTGATGCTCGAAATATTGGCGATTGAGATCCATGATATCGCTCCCTGTCATAAGCGGGAGCACTATGGTCTCTCAGTCCCTGGCGCTTATTTTGTCATGCGAGAGATTTCTAAAATGTAAGAAATGATAGTGATATTTCAATGTATGAATCATCAATCGAGGCATGAGGTCGTCGATTTTATCCTATTTTCATTGAATTTTCTGGAAAAATTATTGTATTTATATGATGCGTCATGCCGACGATGCGATCAATGGGGATTTGCGTGATCTGCCCCCTTCTGAGTGGTCCAAAATCTCTGTTATTTTGGACGACGAAGGAGTTTGGAAATGGGCAAGAAGCACAAGCCGGAGGAGATCATCGGTAAGTTGCGTGAGGCGGAGATCGTGCTGGCGCAGGGTGGGACGGTGCCGGATGCGTGCCGACGGCTGGGTGTCACGGAGCAGACCTATTACCGCTGGCGCAAGGAATATGGCGGGCTGAAGGTGGATCAGGCACGTCGGATGAAGGACTTGGAGCGCGAGAATGCCCGGCTGCGGCAGGCAGTATCGGAACTCACTCTGGACAAGGTTATCCTGCAGGAGGCTGCACGGGGAAACTACTGAGCCCCGCTCGGCGGCGACGCTGCATCGATCATATCAAGGCAATGATGCCGGTGTCCGAGCGACGGGTATGCCGTGTGCTCGGACAACACCGATCGACGCAGCGCAAGCTGCCACGCGGCGCCGATGACGAAGCGGCGCTGACCGAGGACATCATTGCGCTGGCCCGGCAATATGGTCGTTATGGGTATCGCCGGGTGACGGCGCTGCTGCGTGACGCGGGCTGGCACGTGAACCGCAAGCGGGTCGAGCGCATCTGGCGGCGGGAGGGGCTAAAGGTGCCACAAAAGCAGCCAAAGCGTGGACGTCTGTGGCTCAATGACGGATCGTGCATCCGGCTGCGGCCGGAATATCCCGGGCACGTCTGGTCGTATGACTTTGTCGAGGGCCGCACCCACGACGGGCGTAAGTTCCGCATCCTGTCGATCATCGACGAGGCCAGCCGAGAGTGCTTGGCCCTGCCGGTGGCGTGGCGGCTGCGCAGCGAAGACGTTCTGGCGGCGTTGGCGGAACTGTTCGTCACGCGTGGCCCACCGGCACATATCAGGTCCGATAACGTCCTGGGTCACGAAGGAAAGCGAGATTTGGTCAACAGATCTCTATGCGCCGACATTGAGCGGCGAGGCATGCATTCTGAGCCAGATGGCTTCCACCGTCAACGGGATCGCTCCCTGCCATAGCAAACACAGGATCCAGCGGCGCCGAAGCGGCCGTGGTCCTCACCGTCCTTAGAACGAGATACGCACCCAGGTGGAAGGCCCGAACATTATCTACATGGTCGCTTTCGCGCCCTCACGGCACTTGCAGAGAGGGGTCCTTCCACCTGGCATCCGACCGTTCAAGGAACGGTCGGTACTCTGTCCCCGTCTTGATGACGGCATGGGCAACGCGCGCCATCTTGGCGGTGAGCGCCGTCATCGCCTTGCGGCGACGATCGGCATCATCCGCGTGCCCGGCAGTGTATCGTCCGAGCTTGTCGCGGAAACTGTTGTTGCGCTGACGTGCGGCGACCTGGGCAGCCATCCAAAAGGTCCGCCGCAATCGCGCATTACCGTACTTGGACAGCATCGTGCGGCCTCGGAATGTACCGGACTGCCGGGTCGCAAGATCAAGACCGCAGAACTTCAGGAACTGACGGTGATGGCTGAAGCGGCGTAGATCGCCTGCCTCGGCGAGAATGGTCAACGCATTGATGGGCCCAATGCCGGGGATCATGCGCAGGAGCTGATAATCGCGGTTTTCGGCCAGCATGGCATGCGCCGTTCGCTCGATCTCGTCGCGCTGCCGGATCAGGTTGCGTGCTTGGGCGATCACCATGCGGAACATAGCGATCGAGACGGAATCCTCATCGACAGGTAGCGCCACGGAGGCGCAGGCGGTCTCGTAGATATCGTTGATCAGCCGGGCTTTGGACACCTTGCGGCCGACCAAGTCCCATGCTTCGCGGGAGAAAGTCTCCTGGCCGAGCACAGTCATGCTGGCTGGAGTCGGGAATCGTTCGAGCAGAGCAAGGAACCAGTCGGATCGGCTGTTGCCAGCGAAGCGTTCAATCTCCGGGAAATAGAGCGGCAGGTAGTGGGTCAGGATGCGATGCCATGTCTGCGTCTTAGCCTTGGAGATCGCCTCGTGCGTTTTCGACATCTCCTGCAGGTCGTTGATCCCGGCGGCGAGCGGATCGACGTATCGCTGGGTGGTGCCAATCCGCAGCATGTGCAGGATCACTTGCGCATCCTTGGAATCGTTCTTGTCCCAGCCATTGTGCAGAGCCTCGCGCGTTCGAGCCAAGGCAACGGACGAGATCAAGCGCAACTCGAAGCCGGCGGACAGCAGGCGATGCGCCAGCGTGCGATGGTAGTTACCAGTAGCCTCGAAGCCGACGATGATCGGACGCCCGATGTCGCTAAGATCCGTGGCCAGGCGATCATAATCTGCCTTTGTCGCCATCACCGTCATGCGACGTCGGCGTCCGCCTTCTGGACGTTCGATCAGGACCTCCTGGCGGTGTTTGGACATATCGATGGCTACCAGCACGGCGTCGGTGGGATTAGAGCTACGCTTGGTCATGGTCGGTCTGTCTCCAAAGGGTTGAGTCGACAACTTCACTTTAGAGACCTGCGGGCCGATCATGACCGCCTTGATGAAGCCTGCGGGCGCTACGCGCCCTTGCCTTCATCAAGGCAGTGCGCCCCTTCGAGGGGCCGCTTCCCAATGTGCTATGGCAGCGAATTTATCGCCAACGCCGTGCAACAATGGTTGGCCAGGATCGGCGTAAAGACGCTCTACATCACCCCCCGGTAGCCCATGGGAGAACGGCTATTGTGAGTCTTTCAACGGCTCGATGCGTGACGAACTGCTCAACGGCGAAATCTTCTATACCTTGGCCGAGGCGAAAATCCTGACCGAAGCCTGGCGGCGGCATTACAATACAGTCAGGCCGCATAGCTCATTGGGTTATCGGCCGCCGGCCCCGGAAACTGCAACGCCGCCATGGCCGCCCTCCGGTTCCGCTTCGCTCCACCTACGGGCGACCATGGCGCCGAAGGCGATCATGCACTAACAATCAAGCCGGACCACTCGGTGGGGGCCGATCAGCTACCAGCAGCCGGTTTCGCTCGGTGAACATCGTATCATGATGCGGCCGCGCGAGGCTTTTGACCAGCGTTTGCTCTCCGCCCGTCTCACGATCGACCCGGATCCGGCAGAACTGCGCTGGGTACACGATGTCTTCGGCAATTCGGTTGCGATCGCATCGTTCGAGCGGAGGGCCGCCATGCTCACGGTTATAAGTGAAGCGACGCTGGAACACGCCCCGATCTCGCAGAAGCATGTTGATGTGGAGGCATATGCCAGGCTGTTTCCCTTCACCTACTCGGCCGAGGACATGCCCGATCTGCTCCGCTCCATCGAGCGGCAGCACCTCGACCCCGAGCGCATTGTCGATAATTGGGTGCGAGCCTTCGTCAGCAATGACGGCAATACCACGACCATCGGACTGCTGACCGAGATGGCGACCAGCATCAAGCGCGACTTCACTTACGTGCCGCGGCACCAGAAGGGGACTCAATCTCCGATCGATACCCTCAAGAAACGCATGGGTACTTGCCGCGACTTCGCGGTGCTGATGATCGAGGCGGTGCGCGCGCTTGGTTTCGCGGCCCGCTTCGTTTCGGGGTACGTGTACAATCCCTCGCGCACGGAGGGCGTGGTCGGTGGCGGCAATACCCATGCTTGGGTGCGGATATTCCTCCCCGGCTCGGGATGGGTGGAGTTCGATCCCACCAACGGCATCATCGGCAATCGCGGCCTGATCCGCGTTGCCGTGGCCCGCGATCCCTATCAGGTTCTGCCATTGTCCGGCACGTGGTTCGGACTTCCGGCGAGCTTTCTGGGCATGGACGTCACCGTCGACGTGCGCCGTGCTGACCCCGATCAGTTCCCCTCAAGCGGCCATGGCGCCGTCAACAGCCGCCTTGCCGGCGCCTCAGGAAAGTAACCCTCATGCTGATCCGCTGCGGATATGACATACGCTTCGATACCGAGACGAAGACTGCGATGATGGCGATGCTGAGCCTGCATCCCTCTCGCCATCAGGACCTGCGTTCACCGCAGCGCCTGCTGGCCGAACCCGATATCCCGCTCTATCATTTCGAGGATGGTTTCGGGAACATCGCGACCCGTCTGACCGTACCCCCGGGGGGCGTAACCCTGTCATGCGACTTCATCATCGAGGACAATGGCGAGCCTGACATGCGCCCCGGCAATGCGCCGCAAATGAACAGTGACCTCGCAGATGAAATTGCCGCTGATGCCGGCCTTACCAAAGCCGACGCGCGCAAGATCGTCGACGCCGTATTCATCGCGGTCGCGGATGCCGCGGCCAAGGGCGAGGAAATCTCGCTGAATGGCTTCGGCAAACTCAAGGTCAAGGACACCCCGGAGCACGAAGGGCGCAACCCCGCGACCGGCGAAGCGATGACCATCAAGGCTGCCCGCAAGTTGTCCTTTACGCCCGCGAAGGCCGTCAAAGACAGGTTGAATGGTTGACAAAACGACTGCGGCGTCCTTCTCATGAGGACGCCGCGTTTTTGCCCCCATAGTGATGCGCCCGACGATTGAGGGTACTTTCGTATCGCGGGAAGTCGCGAGGGCTTGGAAAATTCTTCCGAGCCCATCTTGACGCCTCTCCGGCCGTTCAGCTGCCGATTTTCATTCCCAAGTGCGATCTCCGCTTTCCTGTTCTGGATGCCCAAGTTGGCCGATTCCAGAACGACGTCTTAAGGGTTCAGATCGGCAAATAGCTGCCCGTCGGCTTCCGTGTAGGGCATCAACGCCGAGGGAATCTCCTGCCAGTCGGCAGAGCGCCCCAAAGGCGACATAAGTAACCTTGTCGGCGGAGATGATCACGGTCATAAACTTAGGCGATAAGGTCGTCGAGGTGGATAGGCAGTGTCAGGGAAAGCTTGCGCCGTACCTTTCCGATATGGTCCTCACGAGATCGAGGTTCTGGCGTTCCGCCATCCCTTGGCAGGCAATCAGTTCGTCAAAGGAACAATTGAGGCGTCCGAAAGGCCGGAGGCTGCTGCGACGCGAGAATTGTATGAAGAGAGCGGGCTGCAATTAACCGCGAGTCCCATATTCTTGGGATCTTCGACAATTGGGTTACCTCCCCTCCAGTGGCATTTTTATGCGTTTCGCTCGTCTGACCTACCCGATCACTGGGACCACCAAACGGAAGATGGCGGTGGCCTTACGTTCTCATTCTTTTGGCAACCCGTTAGAGGCGATCTCGACAATAAATGGCACCTCGTTTTCCATGACGCGTTCCAGCTAATAAAAGCGTCCCTGCAACGTACACTGAGGTGACAAGACCAACAGCGTTTTGTTCGCTTTCCACCCCTTGAGCGCAAAATCTGCCAGCCAGCACACGCCCTAGTCCAGGCATGCCCACGGCGTGATCGCACACGTGCGCAACGGTGCCGTTACCTGACAACCAACGCGGTTGCTGCGGGGGCCCAGCCACCACCCAGCGCCCGGAATGACGCGATCGCGGATTGCGTTGCACTGACTTGTGCGCGCACCCGAGCATCGCGCGTTGCAAGCAGCCGTGCATCGGCATCCAGAACTTCGATGAGGCTGACCACGCCGCCCTTGTAGGCCGTGGCCGATGCCGTGCGAGCCCGCGCCAGCGAGTCTTCGCCTCGTGACAGGACGGTCTGTTGCCGCTGCCGCGCTGCCAGCGCGGACAGGGCGTCTTCCACGTCCTGCGCGGCGCGCAGGACAGCGAGGCGATAGGCGGCCAGTTGCTCGGCGTTGGCTCCGCGAGCTTGCGCGACTTCGGCGTCGATCCTGCCGAAGTCGAACAGTCTCCAGCGCAGACCGGCAGCACCCTGGGCCTGGAGAGCATTGCCGGTGAACAGGCCGGACGTGCCCATCGTGGCCGTCCCCAGCAGCCCGGACAGAGTGAGCCTGGGGTAATACTCGGCAAGAGCGGCGCCGATCCGTGCGTTGCTGGCCGCCAGCCGGCGCTCGGCCACGATCACGTCGGGACGGCGACGCAGCAGTTCGGCCGGTGTCACGGCATCGCCCAGCATAGGGGCCAGCGGGACGGGCCGTACCGCCTCCAGCAGTGGGCGGTTCGTGCCGGGCACATCGCCGAGGAGCACGTCCAGCGCATTCATCGCCTGTTCGAGATTGGCCTGAAGGTCGGGCAGGGTGGCTTCCACCTGCGCGAGCGCCCCTTCGGCCTGCCGCACCTGTAATTCCGCCGCGACGCCCTTTGTGTATTGCAGGCGCACGGTATCCAGCAAACGGCTCTGCGTCTCGACCTGATCGCGGGCGACCGCGAGCCGGGCCTGCAGACCACGAATGGTAACGTAAGTGTCCGCCGTCTGCGTTTCGACGATAAGGCGCGCTGCGTAAGTTCCGGCGAGGGCGGCCTGATAATCAGCCAGTGCGGCCTCCCGTCGGCGGCGCAGGCCCCCGAACAGGTCGACCTCCCAGCTGGCACCGAGATTTGCCTCGTACTGGTCGCCGTCGCGGTCGTATCCTGGCTGCGCGCTGGCGATGCGGCCGACCGGGGTTTCATTGGATTGGCGTGCTGCGGCCGCCTGTGCCGTCGCGGTGCCGGATGGCAGCAGCGCCGCGTTCGTGCTTCCCAATTGCGCGCGTGCCTGGCCGGCCCGCGCGACGGCCTGCGCAAGGTCGAGATTCTGCGCGAGCGCGCGAGACACGAAGGTGCTGAGAAGCGGATCGTCGAACCCGTCCCACCAGCGGGTGAGATCGGCAGTTCCCACCTCTGTTCCAATGGGCTGCTCTGCGACGGGCGAGCCGATGAACTTGCCCGGCAGGGCGACCTGTGGGCGATGATAATCGGGGCCGACGGCGCAGCCGGCAAGCGCCAGCGGCGCGCAGAAGGTGACGCAGACGCGCAAGAACATGGGCGGTATCCAGGCTGGATGAGTGTTGTGACTTATATTCTATAATGGTCACTCGTTGTCAATCGGGGACGAATTCGCTATTTCGTGATCATGACTGAAGAGACATTCGATACACTCGCCGTCGGGCATCGCGGGCCCGGGGACCATGCCATTCGCGAGCAGATCGTGGAGGCCGCGGAAGCGCACTTTTCCCGGTACGGCTACAACAAGACGACGGTCTCCGACCTCGCCAAGGCGATCGGTTTCTCAAAGGCCTACGTCTACAAGTTTTTCGATTCGAAGCAGGCGATCGGGCAGGCAATCTGCGCCAAGACGCTGGAGCGCCTTCTGGCTCAGGCCCAGGCAGCGGTCGCGGATGCCGGCCCTGCGACCGAGAAAATGCGGCGATTCTTCAAGGCAATCGTGACCGCGAGCGCGGAGTTGTTCTTCGACGACCAGAAGCTCTACGAGATTGCGACTCACTCCGTGGTCGAGCAGTGGCCTTCGTGCCAGGCCTATTGCGCCGCGCTGGAACAGATGGTCCGAGACATCGTGGCTGAAGGCCGCGCCGCCGGTGAGTTCGAGCGCAAGACGCCGCTGGACGAGACGGCCCGCGCCATCATGAAAGCGATGGAATCGTTCCATAACCCCGTCATGCTTCAGTACAAGCTGGACAGCCTGCCCGATGGCCCCACCGAAGTGGTAAACCTGATCCTGCGCAGTCTCGCACCATAAAATGCGGCGTGTGCGTTGTGACTAGTTGACAATATGGTCACTTGAATGAGAATTGCGGGCCTGACTTCCTCAGGCAGGACTCGCCATGTCGACCGCTATCGCAATCTCCCTTCGCCATCCGGCCGCCCGTGTCGCGGCGCTTGTTCTTCCTTTGATGCTCTCCGCGTGTGGTCATGCCGAAGCTGATCCCCGGACCGAGCCGCCACTCGTACGCACAGCTCTTGCAGGCGTTGCCCACGACAACGAGGAGAGTTTCACAGGAGTGGTCTCCTCGCGTGTTCAGAGCGATCTTGGCTTCCGCATTGCCGGAAAGGTCGTGGCGCGCCTGGTCGATACTGGGCAGGTGGTGCGGCGCGGTCGGCCGTTGATGCGGATTGATGCCACGGACTACGTACTGGCCGCGCGCCAGTCTCAGGGATCCGTGAGCGCTGCGCGAGCCGCTGCGTTGCAGACGGCTGCCGATGAGCGGCGCTATCGTGATCTCGTCGGCGCGGGCGCGGTATCGGCATCGGCCTACGACAAGGTCAAGGCCGATGCCGATGCAGCCAGGGCGCAGCTGGCCGCGATAGAAGCACAGGCTTCGGTGTCACGAAACGAGGCCGGTTATGCCGTCCTCGTCGCGGATGCCGATGGCACGGTGGTCGAGACGCTCGCAGAGCCGGGTCAGGTCGTCAGTGCCGGGCAGCCCGTGGTTCGCCTTGCCCATGCCGGTGCGCGCGAGGCGGTGGTCGCCTTGCCGGAGACGCAGCGCCCGTCCATCGGCTCCACCGCGCAGGCCAGCCTGTTCGGCGGCGCGACGGCGACCGCACGGTTGCGGCAGTTATCCGACGCCGCCGATCCGCGTACCCGGACATACGAAGCGCGTTTTGTGCTGGATGGCGCTGCGGCTCGCGCCCCGCTCGGCTCTACGATCACGGTAAATCTGGGGCAGGCCCGGACATCGTCCGGCGTCGAGGTGCCGATCGGCGCCCTCTACGATCGGGGGCGGGGACCGGGCATATGGACAATCGATAAGTCGAGCCGGGTCCGCTGGCGGGCCGTGCAGGTCGCCGCGATCGGTGGCGAGACGGTGCGCGTGAGCCGAGGCGTCCGGCCGGGCGAGCGCTTCGTCTCGCTGGGCGCGCACCTGCTTCACGATGGCGAGCAGGTCCGCGTCATGGGCGGGATGGCAGCGCGATGAGCGGCTTCAACCTTTCCGCTCTTGCCGTTCGTGAGCGGGCGATCACGCTGTTTCTCATCATCGCACTGTCGATTGCCGGCTTGGTAGCCTTCCTCAGCCTGGGCCGCGCGGAGGATCCCGCCTTCACGGTCAAGGTCATGACCGTCGTCACCGCATGGCCCGGCGCCACTGCGGAGGAGATGCAGGATCAGGTCGCCGAGCCGCTGGAAAAGCGCCTGCAGGAACTCTCATGGTACGACCGTTCCGAGACCTTCACGCGGCCCGGCCTTGCCTTCACCACGCTGACGCTCAAGGACATGACACCACCGGCCGATGTACCCGAAGAATTCTATCAGGCGCGCAAGAAGCTGGCCGACGAGGCATCGAAGCTGCCGCGCGGCGTCGTCGGGCCTATGGTCAACGACGAATATTCCGACGTCACTTTCGCGCTCTATGCCCTCAAGGCCAGGGGGGAGCCCTTGCACGTTCTGGCCCGAGAGGCCGAGGCCCTGCGCCAGCGCCTGCTTCATGTCCCCGGCGTGCGAAAGGTCAATATCGTCGGCGAGCGCCCCGAACGCATCTTTGTCGAGTTCTCGCAAGCACGTCTGGCGACATTGGGCGTCAATCCGCGCGACATACTCTCGGCCCTCGCCGCGCAGAATCTGGTGACACCCGCGGGTTCGATCGAGGCGAAGGGGCCGCAGGTCGTGGTGCGGCTCGACGGCGCGTTCGACGGGCCCGACGCGATCCGGGCTATCCCCATCGTCGCGCAGGGCCGCACGCTGCGCCTGTCCGATATCGCCGAAGTGAAGCGCGGTTACGAAGATCCTGCCAGCTTCATCGTCCGTCACGAGGGCGAGCCGACGCTGCTGCTCGGTATCGTCAAGCGCGATCGCTGGAACGGACTGGACCTCGGGAAGGCGCTCGACGCGGAAGTCTCCAAGATCGGCACCGAACTGCCGCTGGGCCTTTCGCTGACCAAAGTCACCGACCAGGCTGTCAATATTCAGGAGGCAGTCGGTGAGTTCATGCTCAAGTTTTTCGTCGCGCTCGCCGTGGTCATGGCGGTGTGCCTGATCTCCATGGGCTGGCGTGTAGGCATCGTCGTGGCCGCCGCCGTGCCTCTGACGCTGGCGACGGTGTTCGTCATCATGATGGCGACCGGGCGCGAGTTCGACCGGATCACGCTGGGTGCTTTGATCCTCGCGCTCGGCCTGCTCGTCGACGATGCGATCATCGCCATCGAGATGATGGTGGTGAAGATGGAGGAAGGCTTCGATCGCATAAAGGCCGCAACCTATGCCTGGAGCCATACCGCGGCGCCGATGCTGAGCGGTACGCTGGTGACCGTGATCGGGCTGATGCCGGTCGGCTTCGCCAAGTCCAGCGCAGGCGAGTATGCGGGCAACATCTTCTGGATCGTCGGCTTCGCGCTGATCACCTCGTGGATCGTCGCGGTCGCCTTCACGCCCTATCTCGGCGTCAAGCTGCTCCCCGAGATCGGGCAGATGAAGGGCGGTCACGACGCGATCTACGATACCCCGCGCTACAATCGCCTGCGCCGCATCCTGTCGGGTGTAATCCGGCGCAAGTGGACGGTTGCGGGCGCCGTCGTCGGCGCCTTCGTGATCGCCGTGTTCGGGATGGGCGCGGTGAAGCAGCAGTTCTTCCCGACCTCGGATCGGCCCGAGGTGCTGGTCGAGGTGCAGATGCCCGAGGGCACCAGCATCGAGCGTACCAGCGCCGCCAGCGCCAAGGTCGAGGCATGGCTGCGCAAGCAGCCCGAGGCGCAGATCGTCACGGCTTACGTGGGGCAGGGCGCTCCGCGCTTCTTCCTGGCTATGGCCCCGGAACTGCCGGATCCCTCGTTCGCCAAGATCGTGATCCGTACGCCGGATGAAGCCTCGCGCGAGGCATTGAAGCTCCGCATCCGGCGCGCAGCGGCGGACGGGCTGGCCCCGGAAGCGCGGATTCGTGCGACGCAGCTGGTGTTCGGGCCGTACTCTCCGTTCCCGGTCGCATTCCGCGTTAACGGGCCGGAACTCGCCAAAGTGCGGGAGATTGCCGCCGAAGTCGAGCAGGTGATGCAGGCGAGCGGCGACATGCGGCAGGTCAATACCGATTGGGGCGAGCGGGTGCCGACGATGCACTTCGTGCTCGATCAGGATCGCCTGCGAGCAATGGGGCTAACGTCGCAGGAGGCTGCAGAGCAACTGCAATTCTTCCTGACCGGCACCACCGTCAGTCAGGTGCGCGAGGATATTCGCAGTGTCGATGTCGTGGCGCGCAGCAACGGTGCGGAGCGGCTCGATCCCGCACGCATCGGCGGGTTTACGCTCGTCGGCGCGGAGGGACAGCATGTGCCCGTGTCGCAGATCGGCCGTTTGGAAGTCCGCATGGAAGACCCCATCCTGCGGCGCCGGGACCGGGTGCCGACGATCACCGTGCGCGGCGACATCGCGGAGGGGCTGCAGCCGCCGGAAGTGTCGATGGCAATGGAGAAGGCGCTGGCGCCTGTGAAGGCAAAGCTCCCGCCCGGCTATCGCATCGACACGGCGGGCGCGATCGAGGAAGCGGGCAAGGCGAATGCGGCGCTGGCGGCGGTGTTTCCGATCATGATCGCGTTGATGCTGACCGTCATCATCTTCCAGGTCCGCAGTTTCTCGGCGATGGCGATGGTGGTGGCGACCGCGCCGCTGGGACTGGTGGGCGTGGTGCCGACGCTGCTGCTGTTCGGGCAACCGTTCGGCTTCAATGCCATCCTCGGGCTGATCGGTCTGGCCGGTATCCTGATGCGCAACACGTTGATTTTGATCGGACAAATCCACAGCAACGAGGCTGACGGACTCGATCCCTACCATGCCGTGGTGGAGGCGACCGTGCAGCGCGCGCGGCCGGTGATCCTGACCGCGCTCGCTGCGATCCTGGCGTTCATTCCGTTGACGACTTCGGTGTTCTGGGGCTCGCTTGCCTACACGCTGATCGGCGGAACTCTGGGCGGAACCGTGCTTACGCTGATCTTCCTGCCGGCCCTCTACGCTATCTGGTTCCGCATCCGTACCGATGCGCCGAAGAGCGGCACTGAACGGCACCGAGAGGGCACGAAGGTACACCTGCCGGCATGAGAAAGGACCCGGCCGCTCATCGAGACGCGGCCGGGCAGGTCCACTAGGGCGACCATGTCGAAAGACAAGTTCCCACCCGTGACACCTTGTGCATGTGCAATTGCACATTACATCACGCTCATGCCCGATGGACCTTCCGCTTGCTACAATCTTGCCGCGCGTCGCCACGCGCGTGCGCTCACGCGGCTGTACGACCGGCACCTTGCGCCAGCGGGTCTGTCGAGTTCACAGTTCTCGATCCTCGCCGTGACCGCGCGGGGAGAGGCGATGACGATCGCGGAACTGGCGCACGCCATGGTGATGGAGCGCACGACCTTGATGCGCGCCGTCTCGCGGCTGGAGGCGGAGGGGCTGATCGACCGGCGCCAGCCCGAAGGTACGCGCAGCATAGTACTGACGCTGACGGCAGCCGGGCGCGACAGGCTGACCGCGGCGGCGCCGTTGTGGCGGGCGGCGCAGGAAGCTTACGAAACGCAGGTTGGCGCGCAGGAAGCCGCGCGTCTCCGCGACAATCTGCAACGACACGCTTTCGAGGAGTGACCATGCGGCGCGCCAGCAAAGCCGCGTGTTGAAATGTGCAATTACACTTATCCCTTCCCAAGTTCCGATTTTCAGGAGACCGCCATGCAGTACAGAACATTCGGACGCACCGGCATGCAGGTGGCGCAGATCGCGCTGGGCACCGGCAACTTCGGCACCCGCTGGGGCCACGGCGCCGAGCCGCGTGAAAGCGAGGCGATCTTCAACGCCTATGCCGATGCGGGCGGCAACTTCATCGACACCGCCGACGTCTACCAGTTCGGTGAGGCGGAGGAGCTTCTCGGCGGTATGCTCAAGGGCAGGCGTGAGGATTTCCTGCTAGCCTCCAAGTTCACGATGGGCGCGGCGCCCGACGCGGGTCGTCTCGTCCTTGGCAACAGCCGCAAGGCGATGGTCGCGTCGGTGGAAGCCAGCTTGCGGCGCCTCGGCACCGACCGCATCGATCTCTACTGGGTCCACCAGTCTGACGGGATAACGCCGATGGAGGAGATCCTGCGCGGGCTCGACGATCTCGCGCGGGCAGGCAAGATCCTCTACGCCGGGCTCTCCAACTTCCCCGCCTGGCGCGTCGCGCGGGCGGTGACGCTGGCGGAGGCCGCGCGCAGCCTGCCGCTGGCGGCCGTGCAGTTCGAGCACAGCCTCGTCCATCGCGCGCCGGAGGCGGACCTTTTCCCCGCCGTCGAGGCGCTCGGGCTGGGCGCGGTCACATGGTCGCCGCTCGGCGGAGGGATGCTGACCGGCAAGTACCGCAAGGGCGAGGCAGGCCGGGCCGAAGGGCTCGGCGGCCGGGTGTTCCAGCCGGAAAACAGCGCCAAGCGCTCTGCCGTGCTCGATGCCGTGCTGGCGGTGGCCGAGGAGGCGGGAATCACCGCAGACCGCGTCGCCATCGCGTGGGCAGGAACGCATGGCGCGGTGCCGCTGATCGGCCCGCGCACGCTGGAGCAGCTGCGCAGCAATCTTGCCGCCGTCGACCTTGTCCTTTCGCCTGAACAGATCGCGCGCCTTGATGCGGTCAGCGCGCTTGATCCCGCATCGCCCCGGCGCAGCGAAGCTGCTGTCGCCTGACTGCAAGCAAACGGAGTGAATATCATGTCCCGTACCGAAATCGTGCTCGCACAGCCGGTGCGCACCGCCATCGGCGCCTTCAACGGAACGCTGAAGGACACCCCCGCCACCGTGCTTGGCGCGGCCGTCATCGCCGAGGCCGTGCGGCGGTCGGGCCTCGCGCCCGACCACGTGGGCTCGGTCGTCATGGGGAACGTCATCCAGGCGGGCAACCGTATGAACCCGGCGCGGCAGGCTGCGATCGGCGGCGGGCTGCCGGTCTCGGTTCCGGCGCTGACCGTCAACCGCGTGTGCGGATCGGGCGCGCAGGCGATCCTGTCCGCCGCGCAGGAAATCGCAATGGGCGGCATCGAGGCGGCGGTTGCGGGCGGCATGGAGAACATGGACCGTGCGCCCTACCTGCTCGAAGGCGGTCGCTGGGGGCTGCGCATGGGGCCCGGCGCGGTGCTCGACAGCATGCTGACTGACGGGCTTCATGATGCCTTCTCGGGCGAACATTCGGGCTGGCACACCGAAACGCTGGTCGACATCACCGGGATCGGGCGCGAGGAGCAGGACCGCTTCGCGCTGCGTTCACAGCAGCGCTTCGCCGCCGCGCGCGATGCGGGACTGTTCGATGCGGAGATCCTTGCGCTCGAAGTCGCGGGCGGCAGGGCGGGCAAGATCGCATTCGGCACCGACGAAGCACCCCGGCCAGACACGACGGCGGAAAACCTCGCCCGGCTGAAGCCCGCGTTCCGGGCAGGCGGCACGATCACGGCAGGCAATGCGCCGGGCCTCAACAGCGGGGCCGCCGCAGTCGTCGTCACGCAGCGTGCCTTTGCCGAAGCTGCGGGAATCGAGCCTTACGCACGGCTGGCGGGTTACGGCGTTGCAGCGGTCGAGCCGGGGCTGTTCGGGCTGGGGCCTGTCCCCGCCGTGCGGCAGGCGCTGGACCGCGCAGGCTGGGCCCTAGGCGACGTCGAGCGGATCGAGATCAACGAGGCTTTCGCAGTGGTGCCGCTGGCGGTCATCAAGGAACTCGGCATTCCCGAGGACATCGTCAACGTCGAGGGCGGTGCCATCGCTCACGGTCATCCGATCGGCGCGACCGGCGCGGTGCTGACGACGCGGCTGCTGCATTCCATGCGCCGCGACGGCTTGCGCCGCGGCGTGGTGACGCTGTGCATCGGCGGCGGGCAGGGCATCGCCCTCGCATTGGAAGCGCTATGACAGTGCAGGCAGCCGTGCCGAAAACCACTCTTTCGTCGCCCGTGCGGCAGATGGATGCGCGCACCCGCGCGATGATCGAGGGTCCGGTCGTGCCGATGATCCTGCGGCTCGCCCTGCCCAACGTCCTCATCATGCTGACGCAGGCGTCGACCGGCCTGATCGAGACATGGTGGGTCGCGAAGCTGGGTTCCGACGCGCTGGCGGGCATGGCGCTGGTATTCCCCGCGCTGATGCTGATGACCACCTTCTCGGCCGGAGCCCTTGGCGGCAGCATATCGTCGGCCGTGGCACGCGCGCTTGGCGGTCGGCGGCAGGTGGAGGCGGACGCGCTCGTCCTCCATGCCGTGGTGGTCAACATCGTGCTTGGCCTTGCGTTCTCGGCGCTCTTCCTCGTGGGCGGGGAGCGCATCTACCGCCTGATGGGTGGGGAAGGCGCCAGCCTGCATGCCGCGCTCGTCTACTCGGACGTCGTCTTCGCGGGCAATGTGTTCCTGTGGCTGATGAGCGGCCTTTCCAGCGTGATCCGGGGGACGGGCAACATGCGTTTCCCGGCGCTCGTGACCTGCATCGGCGCGCTGTTCCTGATCCCCGTCTCGCCGCTGCTGATCTTCGGCTTCGGCCCGGTCCCTGCGCTCGGCATCGCCGGGGGCGGCGCCGCGCTGGTCGTCTATTACGCCGCTGGCACGCTGGCGATGGCCTGGCATATCCTGAGCGGTCGCAACCCCGTCCGCTTCGTGAGGGCGTCGCTGCGCCGCGACCTGATCGTCGGACTGCTGCGCGTGGGCGGTTTTTCGGCGCTCAATTCGGTGCAGACGAACCTCGTCATCGCCGGGACCACGGCGCTCGTCGCCTCGGGCGCGGGGCTGGCCGCCGTGGCCGGGTACGGGACCGGGGTGCGGCTGGAGTACCTGCTGATCCCGCTCGTGTTCGGGATCGGCGCGCCGCTGATCGCGCTCGTCGCCACCAATCTGGGGGCGGGACAGGTCGCCCGCGCACGGCGGATCGCGCTGACGGGAGCGGCCCTGGCGTTCGCGGCGTCGGAGACGGTCGGCCTCGTCGCGGCCGCCTTTCCGGCGGCGTGGATGGGCCTGTTCACGCATGACCCGCAGATCGTGCGCCTCGGCAGTGACTACTTGCGCCTGGTCGGGCCGTTCTACGGCTTCTTCGGTGTCGGCCTTGCCCTTTACTTCGCCTCGCAGGCTGTCGGGCGATTGCGCTGGCCGATTGCGGGCGCCACCGCCCGGCTCATCGTGGCGGTGGGGGGAGGGTTCCTCGTCCTGCGCTACACCGGATCGCTCACGGACCTGTTCGTGTGCATGAGCGTGGCGCTGGCGGCATACGGTCTTCTGGTTCTCATCCCCGTGGGACTGCGTCCCTGGGCAGGGGAGGAAGGCACCGGCGCAGATGGCGAAGCGGTCAGGGCATGAGCCCTGAGGGGACTCTCGAACACCGGGAACATCCCGCGGATGTCCTGTCTCTCGTCGAGAAGCGATGGCTGCTTCGCATTGTCGATGCGCTTTCGAATGGGCCTCTTCGTTTCAGCGACATCCGGCGGCGGCTGCCGGGCATCAGCGCGAAAATGCTGACGCTGCGACTGACCGAGATGCAGGCGCTCGCACTCATCGAAATGGTGGTGCCGTCACGCCCGGAAGTGCGGGCCTACGAGCTGACCATGCGCGGCCAGATGCTGCACAGGGTCGTCAAATCCGTGCGGGAACTGGAGCAGGGTGGCCTGATCGTCGATCGCAAGACCGAAGATCCGTCAGCGCCCGTCAGGCGACCAGCCGGTCGCCTTCGATCGTGATCCGATGCATTTCGCGGCGATGGCCATGGTAGTCGTTGCGCGCCAGGTGCCAGGTCGCACGGTTGTCCCAGAACGCGATGGACCCGGGCTTCCACTTGAATTCGTGTGCGAATTCGGGCGCGAGGCTGTGAGCGTAGAGTTCGCGCAACAACTGCTTCGAGGCGTCCTCGTCCCACCCCTCGATGCCGATGGTGAAGCCGGGATTGACATAGATCGCGCGCTTGCCGCTGAGCGGGTGGACCAGTGCGACCGGATGCGTCACTTCGGCGAGCGCGTCGGCCGCCGCCGGATTGCCGATGCGGTCACCCGATCGAAAGTCGCTGTCGGCAACTTGGGCGCGGGCGTAGCTGCCGAAGACATGCCGGGCCGAATGGACTGCCTTGAGGGTGGCTATCTCGCGTTTGAGGTTTTCGGGCAACCCGTCGTAGGCGAGGTACATCGAGGCGAACACGGTGTCTCCCCCCGCCGGCGGCAGTTCGCGCGCGACGAGGATCGAGCCCAGCGCGGGCACTGCATCATAGCTGTGATCCGTATGCCAGCCGCCGCCGATGTTGTCCTGCTGCCAGGGCTCCTTGACGACGAGCGCGATTTCTGGATGCGCCGGGTGCGCCTTGAAGAAGCGGTTGATGTTGATCGCGCCCCAGCGCCTGGCGAAGGCGATGTGCTGCGCCTCGTCCAGCTCCTGGTCGCGAAAGAAGATCGCGCCTTGGCGTACGAACGCCTCGCGCACGAGGGCGAAATCGTGCTCGTCGATGCGGGCCAGATCGACGTCCCGTACTTCCGCGCCGAATGTGTCGTTCTCGATGATCCGCATGGTCAGCTCCGTGGTGGTTGTTTCTGCATGTTGCCGGCGATTCGGCGCGACAGGGCGCGGGGGACCAGCCGCGTCCCGAAGGCGGCGAACCGGTTGGCGAGCCCGGGTACGACCACGGCGCGGTTGTGCTCGAGGCCATCGAGCCCGGCGCGCGCCACCGCCGCCGGATCGGCGACCAGCGAGGCCGAGCGGAACGCCGCCGTGGTGTCGAGATGCGCCACGTCGGCGAATTCGCTGCGCGTGGGGCCGGGGCACAGCGCGGTGACGTGGACGCCGGCCGCCTTCACTTCCTCATGCAGCGCCTCGCTGAACGAGAGGACATAGGCTTTGGTGGCGAAGTAGACCGCGACGTTGGGCCCCGCCTGGAACGCGGCGATCGAGGCCAAGTTTAACACGCCGCCCGCGCCGCGCGCGACGATGCCGGGCAGCAGCGCCACCGTCAGTTCGGTCAGGGCGCGCACGTTGAGGTCGATCTGGCCGGTCTGGAGTCCGGACGGAATGGTGGCGACGCTGCCCTGCTGCCCGAAGCCCGCGTTGTTGACGAGGATATCGACCTCGATCGCGCGGCGGGCAAGTTCCGCCACCAGCCCGGCGACGCCGCCCGGCGCGGCAAGGTCGGCGGGGATCGCGGCGAGCGCGCCGATTTCGGCGGCGAGTGCCTCGATCCGGTCTGTGCGACGCGCGGTCAGGATCACGCGATGGCCGCGCCGGGCGGCCTCGCGCGCGATCTCGGCGCCGATGCCGCTCGATGCGCCGGTGACTAGGGTGACCGGGTTCGTCAGGGTGGCAAAGCTGCTCATGATCGTGTCATCCTCATTCGGCGGGAGCCGGGGCGGCCTCGTCCCCGGCCTGGAGCGCGCGGCGGATTTGCGCATGGCGATCTTCGTCGAGCGGGAAGCCCCAGACAAGCGCGGCGGACAAGCCATGCGCCAACGCCGGTCCCAGCGCGAAGACCCATTTCAGACCCTCCAGCCCTTCGGACGCAGCGCCCGCGCGCGGATCGAAGCCGAGCCAGGCGATCAGGGGCAGGGCGACACCCACCGCGACCGCGATCGCCGCCTTGCCCGACAGGCTGAACACCGAGAAGAACAGCCCCGCGCGGTCGGCGCCGGTCTCCAGCCGGTGCTTGTCGGCGACGTCGGCGACGATCGAGCGCAGCATCAGGTTGCCGCTGTTCTGCGCCAGCCCCTGCGCCACCGTCAGCACGACTAAGGGCGCGAGGCTGCCGGGGGGCACCGCCAGCAGGCCCAGGTTGATGACCATCTGCGCCAGTTCGCCCAGCACGGCGGCGCGGTGCTTGCCCAGGCGATAGCCGATGCGCAGCCAGATCGGGCCGGCGAAGACGCCGAACACGAACTGGAACAGGAACAGCCCGCTCGCCCACTGCGGCAGGCCCATGTAGAAGCTGACGAAGAAGATGAACAAGGTGCTGCGGATGTACTGACCCAGCGTCACCGCGAAGTCGGAGCCGAGCACGCGCAGCAGCAGGCGGTCGCTCACCACCAGCGCCACGGCGCGGGCGAAGGGCAGGTTCACTGCCTGGCGTGCGGGCGGCGACGGTTCGGGCACCGCGAACAGCGTCAGCAACACCGCCGGGACCAGCGTGAGCAGCACCCAGCCGCCCATGATCGCCATCTTGAACTGGCCGTCGCCGGGGCGAACCTGGTCGGCGATCGTCGGCAGCGCCAGCGCCAGGCCAGTGGCCAGCACCGTGACGACCTGCTGGTAGGTCACGATGCGGGTGCGTTCATGATAGCGTGCCGACAGTTCGCCCGACCATGCCAGCAGCGGCACCTGCACCATCGTCCAGCCCAGGTAGACGACGAAAAGAACCGCCCCCAGGGTCAGGGCGTTGATCGTGCCGCCCGGCGGAAAGAACAGCAGCGCCGCGCCTAAGCCGAACAGCGGCGCGCCGGCGGCGATGAAGCTGCGACGGCGCCCGAAGGCGGGGCGGGCGCGGTCGCTGAGCAGGCCGATCAGCGGGTCCGAGAGCATGTCCCACAGGCGGCCGAACAGGAACACCGCCCCGATCGCGGCGAGCGGCAGGCCGAAGTCCTGCGCGTAGATCGAGGGCAAGTGGACCGCCAGCGGCAGCCCCACGCCCGCGAGCGGAAAGGCGACGCCCGCAAGCCCGGCGAGACGCCAACCCGCGAGGCGGTTCTCGTTCTGGGAATGAACAGTGCTCATGCTGCGCTCCTGCGTCCGGCGGGCCGTGGCAGGCCGAGGTTTTCGCGCAAGGTGGTTCCTTCGTATTCGGTGCGGAACAGGCCCCGGCGCTGCAGTTCGGGAACCACGAGGTCGGCGAAATCGTCGAGGCCGCCGGGGAAGGTGGGCGGCAGCACGTTGAAGCCGTCCGCAGCGCCCGCGCGGAACCAGTCCTCCATGCGATCGGCGACCTGCACCGGATCGCCGATCACCACCCAGTGCCCGCGCGCCGCCGTGATGCGGCCGACCAGCTCGCGCACCGACAGGTTCTCCTCGCGCGCGAGATCGACGAACAGTTGCTGGCGGCTCTGCCAGCCTTGCGTGGGCGGGGCATCGGGGAAGGGGCCGTCGAGATCGACGCCGCTCAGGTCCCAGCCCAGGATCGCCGAGAGCAGGCCCACCCCGGCGCGCGGATCGACCAGCGATTGCAGCGCCTCGAACTTTTCGCGCGCCTCGGCCTCGGTGCGGCCGACGTAGGCGGTGATGCCGGGCATCACGAGCACGTCGTCGCGCCGCCGCCCGTTGGCCTCGGCCTGGTCCTTCACCCCTTGCGCGAAGGCGACCGCGTGCGAGCGCAACTGCTGCGCGGTGAACACCACGTCGGCGGTCGCGGCGGCGAGGGCTTGCCCGTCCGCCGACGATCCGGCCTGGACCAGCACCGGGTGGCCCTGCACCGAACGGGCCCATTGCGCGGGCCCCGCGACGCTGAAGAATTTACCCTTGTGATCGGCCGGGTGGAGCTTGTTCACGTCGAAGAAGCGCTGGCCCGCCTGGTCGAGCAGGACGGCATCGTCCTCCCAGCTATCCCACAGCTTGCGCACGACCTCGACATATTCGGCGGCGCGTTCGTAGCGCTCGTCGTGGCCGACCTGGTTGTCGAGCCCGAAGTTGTGCGCCTCGAACTCGGTGCCCGAGGTGACGAGGTTCCAGGCCGCGCGGCCCTTGCTCAGGTTGTCGAGCGAGGCGAACTTGCGCGCGGTGTGGTAGGGCGCGAGGTAGCTGGTGGAGACGGTCGCCAACAGTCCGACGTGGCGCGTCGCCGGGATCAGCGCGCCCAGCAGGGTCAGCGGCTCGAAGTGGTAGACGGGCGCGGCCTTCTCCACCAGCGGGTTGGTGCCGCCCAGCAACGCCACGTTGTCGGCGAAGAAGATCGCGTCGAACCGCGCCCGCTCGGCGGTCTGGGCGATGCGCACGTAGTGGTCGAGGTCGAACAGCGCGCCGGGATCGACGCCGGGTGAGGCCCATGCGGCGACATGGTGTCCCACGCCCTGGATGAATGCGCCGAGGCGCAGTTTGCCGTCTGCCGCGGGCATCTCAGAACTTGCCCTTGATGGTGACGCCGTACGTGCGCGGATCGCCCAGGATGCCTAGGAACGGGTTGACCGCCGTGGCCGTGCCGATGCCGACGTTGTAGCGCTTGTCGAACAGGTTGCGGCCCCAGACCAGCACCGACCATCCATCGTCGGCGGCGCGGATGCCGAGCCCTGCGTTGGTCAGGCCATAAGCCTCCTGCTTGCCATAGGCGGAGTAGGGGTTGAGCAGGTTGGTGCGCGACTTGTAGGTCTGGTTGGCATAGCCGGTCAGGTTGAGGCGTTCGTTGACCGGGCGGTCGAAATCGACACTGACCTGCCCGCTCCACTTCGCCGCGCCGACCACCTGCCTGCCCGACCAGTCGAGCGTGGTGGGGCCGCCGGTGTACTGGTACTCCACCGGCACCGGGCCGTTGACGTAGGAGCGGTAGGTGGCGTCGTTGTAGGCGCCGGTGGCCGAGATGTTGATGCCGTCCGCCACCGCGAAGGCGCCTTCCACCTCGACCCCGCGCAGGCGCACCCGGCCCACATTGCCCAGGTACTGGCCGAGCGCGAAGCGGTTGGGGTCGATCTGCTGGGCCTGGAAGTCGGTGATGTCGTTCCAGTAGAGGTTGGCGTTGAAGGTGCCGCGATTGCCGGCGAAGGTGGTCTTGACGCCGACTTCGTAGGCGGTGGACTTTTCGGGCTCGATCAGCAGCGGCTTCCCCGGCGTTGCGGAAAGGTTGGCCGCGCCCGACTTCTCGCCATGGCTGACCGAGGCATAGAGCAGCACGTCGTCGGTCACCTTGTAGGCCGGGTTGACCAGCCAGGACCAGCCGGTGGTGGTTTCCGACCCCTCCAGCGCGAACAGCCCGCCAAAGGCACTGACGATCGCCGCGCGAGCCGGGGCCAGCGCCGCCAGCGCGCCGGTCAGCGGGGTGCCGCCGGACACTTCGCCGGTGTTCGAGGCCTTCTTCTTCTCGCGCGTGTAGCGCACTCCGGCGGTGAGCGAGAGGCGGTCGGTCGCGTGCCAGGTGCCTTGGCCGAATACCGCGCCGCTGGTGATCTGCGCCTTGCCGCGCTGGCTGTATTCCACCCCGTCGAGGATCAGCGGCAGCAGGTAGGCGCTGGGCAGCGCGCCGGTCAGGAAATAGCGCGTCGAATCCGACTGGAAGGTCGAGCGGTTGTTGCTGACGAGATCCTCGCGCAGGAAATAGCCGCCGACCTGATAGTCGAACGCGCCGCCGGTGGGCGATGCGATGCGCAATTCCTGCGAATACTGGTCGACATCGACGTCGAACCCGGCGCGCAGGATCGAGAACGGCGAGCCGTCGCTGTCGTTGCTGGGGCGGAAGCGCAGCTGCCGCCAGGCCGAAACCGAGGTCAGCGTATGAGTGCCCAGTTCCCAGTCGAACTGGTTCGACACGCCCTTGACCTTGCTGGTGATGCGGTTCTGCGTGTTGTAGTCGGCGTTGTGCGGGGAATCGTAGTTCGGGGTGTAGCCGAAGATGGTCCGCAGCTTGTTGTCCCAGCTTGCAGCGCGTGCGGTGCCGTTTACATACGTGTTTGCATCCGCGAAGGGCGGGTAGAAGTTGTTGTACTCGCTCGTCTCGTAATATTCGGCGATCAGGCGGTTCGTGAAGTCGGGCAGTGTGAGCAGGAGTTGCCCGCGCACTGCCTTGCGGTTGACGTCGAGGTACTTCTCGCCATCGACCTTGTTGCGGATCCAGCCGTCCGAACGATCGAGATAGCCGGTGACGCGGTAGGCCAGTACGTCGTCGACGATCGGGCCGGTGGCATTGGCGCGGACCTGGTAGCGCCCGAAGTTGGCGTATCCCGCCTCCAGGTTGAGTTCGGGGTCGAAGCTGGGCTTCTTGGTCGTCACGATCAGCGCGCCGATCGTGGTGTTCTTGCCCAGCAGCGTGCCCTGCGGACCACGGACCAGTTCGACATGGTCGAGATCGACGAAATCCAGCCACGAGAAACCGACATGGGTGAAGAACACGTTGTCGACGATCAGGCCCACGCCCGATTCCGCGCCGTCGTTGTTCGCGTTGCCGCCAAGCCCGCGCACATAGATACCCGAGACGCGGGTGTTCTGCTGCACTGCCGAGAAGTTCGGCAGCTTGGCCGCGAAATCGGCGACGCGGTCGAGGTGCTGGACGTTGAGCGTGTCGCCCGAGACGGCGGTGACGGAGACCGGCACGTCCTGCAGCCGCTCCTCGCGATGGCGGGTGGTGACGTAGATTTCGGCGCCGGTCGCCTCTGCCCCGTCCACAGGAGCCGTGGCCGCTGCCGAGTCGGCCGCCGCCGCACTCGTCGAATGGGCCGCCAGCATGATCGATGCGACGCTCGCCCAGAGCAGTCGTCCCGCCGCTCGCTCACTCCTCGATTTCCGGTGCATTCTCGTACCCCCACGCAAGATTAAGTGCCGACACTTAATCTACCGAAAAGGTAGAGAATCGAGAGGAAGTTTTCTTTTGCGCCGGAAAACCGCAGCTTTTGGCCCGAATGGCCGGTATCAGCCGCCCTGGTGGACCCTGGCGTAATCGGCTGCCGCGCGCAGCGCCGGCGCGGTCATGGCCACGGTCTGCTCGACGAGCCTTGCAAGCGATGGCACGGGCCTGTTGCGGAATGCGAGATTATCCCTGGCCGCCAATGCCACGATCATCGCGACGTTCTGCTGGTAGAAATTCAGTTCGAACTGCGCGAAGTCCATCTCCAGCAGTGTTGCCATGCGCTCCATCAGGCCGATCACGAAACTGCGCCGGGCGTTGAAGGGATCGTCGCGCCGCGCGGGATCGAAGCCGATGCGGCTGGTGTATTGCAGCAGCAGGCGGGCGTAACTGTGCCGTCCGGCCTCGTCGATCTGCTCGGACATGGGGATGAATACTGCGGCGACGAGGGCGCTGAGATCGCTGTCGAGACCCCCTTCGTCCGCGCGGTTGACCAGTTCCCGCCGCCGTGCCTCTATCGCGCGCATCCGGAGCGCGAAGATCGCGTCCAGCAGGCCTTCCCGCCCGCCGAAGTGATACTGCACGGCGAACTTGTTGCCTTGCCCGGCCTCTGCGGCGATGTCCTGCAAGGAAGGTTCCTCGATCCCGTGCGTGCCCATCAAGCGCTCGCCGGCGTCGATCAGGCGGCGCTTGGTGCCGGTTTCCTCACCTTCGATCGCAAAGATGGTGGTCGGTTTCAGGTCGGGAAAGGGCACCATCGGTAGAACTCGTGATTGGCCGGAGCAGGGAGCTATGTCCGCCTCGTTACGCTGGCGCCTCGCGAATGCAACCGGCAGTCGCGTCCGGGCCGGGAATGGCGGAGCCCATCTTTATCGCCCGCTCATGCCGGCATCTGTCTCGACTGACGGAGCCCCGTTCGATGAGCAGGCGGTTTACGCATTTCTTCCGCCTATCTGGCGCCTTCCCGTGATGCGACGGTGCGCGGGCCATTATTGATCGAGGTACGACTGGAGCATCCTTTCTCCGAGTTCCTCCACTTCCTCGCGCGGTGTCTCGACAGTCTCCTCGTGTCACGCTGGGAAGCACCTGCGCAGGCTTCGGCAATGGCTCTCTACCGGCAGGCGCAGCGACGTCCTATCGAGCGGGTTCCCGGCATCACCCTGCATGAAAGCCATCATCTGTTCGCGCACCATGCCCGTGTGCGCGGCATTGCGTTCGACAACACGCATAACGTGCCGATCTTCCCCGGCGCCTGGTTGGACCGCCCTGGGGCTCTTGGCCCCGTAACCGGACCAGTAACGCCATCGCCGAATCCCGGTTTCCGGGATCTGCACGGGTCTTTCATCCGCCCAGATCGTCAGCCTGATTACGCATGGGCGGTATCTTCGGCATATCGGCCCGGTCGGATGGAAGGAGCCCTGCGGATGAAGCTCCTGACGCAACCGAGCAAGACTTGCGGTCCGGCCAAGGCTGCGCCTTCCGAATCCGTCAGATCGCAGAGCGGGAGTGAACACCCCGCCGCACGATTGTCCTTGCGTCTCTCGTTCCGGACCGAAGGCTTAACTCCTGCGTGCATCTATCGCTTTTTGCCATACGCGAAGGACGTTGCCGCTCCACAGCTTGTCGATGTCGGCGGCGCTGTATCCGCGTCGGCGCAGTTCGGCCGTGACGCTGCCGAGTTCGGCGACATTGTTCCAGCCCTCGACGCCGCCTCCATGGTTGAAGTCCGACGAAAGGGCGACGTGATCGACGCCAATGCGTCTGACGGCATAATCGACGGCGTCGACCAGTTCGCCGACGGTGGCCTTCGGCTCCCGGCCCACGATGTCATGATAGCGGCGGTCATATTCGGCCTGCCTCGATGCGGAAAGCGGCGCACCGCCGTCCTTGCCAAGGCCGAACTCACGCTGGAGGGCGGCGACTCCGTCGAGCGTTTGTGCCGAGCGGGGCCGCAGGTAGGCGCTGAAGGCGTTGATCGCGATGACCCCGCCGTTGGCCTTCAGCGCGTCCAATTGCGCGTCGGTCAGGTTGCGGCTGTTGCCGACGATCGCCCGAACGTCGGAATGGGTGGCGATCACCGGCGCGCGGCTGAGTTGCAGCACCTGGTCGAAAGCGGCATCGGAAAGCTGCGATACGTCGATTAGGATGCCGAGGTCGTTGAGACGGGCCACTGCCCGCTTGCCCAGCGCAGACAGCCCGCCGTTGAGCGTCGGACCGTCGCCGAGCGCCAGCGCGGGGCGGGATGAATCGGCGAATTGGTTGTGTCCGGCATGCACGAAGCCGACGATCCGCACGCCCCGCGCATACCACTTGTCGAAAGCATCGAGATCATCGCCTAGCGGCCAGGTGTTGAGCAGGCTTTCGATGACCGCGAAACGCCCCGATGCGGCGATCGCGCGCACGTCCGCGGGGGAAAGTGCCAGCGCCGCCAGTCCGGGATTTCGGTCCGCAATGGCATGGATCGCCGCATCGTGCACGCGCAGTTCGGCCTCGGCCTTCGCCAGCGATGCCGCATCGCGCGTGCCCTGCGGCACGAACAGGGCGATGGCGGCTGCATTGAGGCCGCCGCTCCGGGCGCGCTCCAGGTCGAATTGCGACGTCGCGTCATGCAGGCCGTTCCAGTCCGGCGCGGCGGCGGACTTGGGCAGGTCCAGGTGCGGATCGAGGGTAAGCGTCTGCGCACCGGCGGATGAAGCGCTCAGCGCGATGCAGGCGAGGAGAAGAGATCTTCCAATCACGGCTGGTTCCTTTCGGGGATGTGCGGGTGCGCGCTTTCCAGAACGCGGATGACGGCGGTGTTCTCTGTCGGCAGGCCGATGGTGATGCGGATCCAGTCGTCGAGCGGGGGAAAGGGCCTCCCCACGGCGATGCCCGCCTGCCCGAAGCGGTCGCGCAGGGCAGCGGCCTGCGGGGATCGGAAATAGACGAAGCTGGCCCGGCTGTCCGTGCGCTGCAGGCCCAGCCTGTCCAGCACGGCGCTGACTCTTTCGCGTTCGGCCACGGTTCGCAGGCGGATGGACCTCACATGGTCCTGATCCGCAAGCGCCGCCGCGGCGGCGACCAACGACAGGCGGCTGAGCGAGTGCGGGCTGCCGATGCCGCTGTCACGCAGCGTCCGGACCAGCGGCGCGGGCGCAACGGCGTAACCGATCGAGAGCCCCGCAAGACCGTAGATTTTGGCCAGCGTGCGGAACACCAGCACGTTGGCCCCGTCCCGAAGGAGCCGCACGGCGCTGCGGCCTGCAAGATCGTCGTATTCCAGATAGGCTTCATCGACGACGACAAGGGTTCGCGCCGCCGCCCTGCGGATGAAGGCGTCGAGCGATGCCTGATCGTTCAGAGTGCCCGAGGGATTGTGCGGCGCGACGAGGTTGACCGCGATCGTCCGATCCGTGATCGCACGCTCCAGCGCCGGCAGGTCGTTTTCGAGGCATGCGTCGAGCGGGATCGCGACGGCGCGTGCCCCCAGCGCGGCGCCCGCATCGACCAGCGCGGTATAGCCCGGCGCAGAGTAGACGACATCGCCGCCGCCGTGGGTGCGCGCCAGGTGAAGGCCGAGCGGCTCGAGAACCTCGCCGATCACGACCTGCTCGGGCGGGACGCGTTCCAGCGCCGCGATCCGGCGGGTGAGGGCGTCCACTTCGCCCTGATCGACGTAGCGTTCCACCCCCCGTATATGCGCTGCCAGCGCCTCCGCCACGCGCGGTGAGGGGCCGAAGGCGTTCTCGTTCAGATCGAGGCGGATCTTTGTCGCCACGTCCGGATGGGACTTGGCCAGAGCGGCGCCTGCCAGTGGGGCCACTGCAGCCGCGCCCAGCCAGGCGCGGCGGGAAAGAGACCAGCGCGCGTCCATCAGAAGCTGAACCCGAGGCGGGCGTAATAGAACGCGCCGCTGAAGCCGAAGGGAGAGAACTCGCTGTACGGAAACGCGCCGAAGGTATCCGCGCCGGTGAGTTGCGGGGTGGAGGCGATGTTGCGCGTCGGGTAGACGTTGAACAGGTTGTTCGCGCCGAATGTCGCGGTGATGCTGGGCGTGACCTGGCCGGTGAAGCTGAAATCGGTGACCCATCTGGGTTCCAGCCGCTGGATCACATCGACGTTGCCCGCCGTCCCCGACTGTGTCGCGACCGTCCTGAACGGCGTGGATCCTTGCGCGATCAGCGCCACATTGGCGGCAGACTGGTTGGTCAGCGCCACCTGCTCCACCCGGCCGTACCGGGTGGCGCGTACGTCGAACGTCACGACGCCGACTTTCAGGTTCGCGCCCAGCGCCACTTTGTCGCGTGGCTGACCATGCTCGATCCGAACCCGCTCGTTCACGTCGAACAGCGGCGTGGTGATGCCGAGCGCAGTGATCTGGGCAGGCGTCGTACCCACCCGGCGCAGGCGCACCTGGTTGTGGTTGTAGGCGGCGGTCAGCCGCAGCGTGCCCCACTCGCCCAGAGCCCTGGTATAGGCCGCGGTCACGTCCACGCCTTGCGTGCGGGTGTCGATGGCATTGGTGAAGTAGCGCACGCTCGTCACGCCGGGAATGCCGATGGAGGCGAGGTAATCGCGCAAGCGGCTGCTGCCCGAGGCATCGACGTAGTTGGACGAAAGCGCGATCTGATCGTCGATGTCGATGTGGTAATAATCGACCGAGGCCGTAAGCCCGCCGCCGGCGAACGTGAGGCCGCCGCCGAAGCTTGTGGATTTTTCCGGCTTGAGCGGCTGCGCGCCCAGCGCCTGCGCCAGCGGCGAGCCAACGGGAGCGGTGCGCACCAGAACATATTCGGGGAAGCCGGTGGTGTTGTTGACGATGGTGCGGCTGCTGGTGGAGCTGAAGTACTGCTGAGCGAGCGAGGGGGCGTGGAAACCCGTGCTGGCCGATCCGCGCAGGGCGAAGCCGGCAGGCAGCTGGATGCGTGTCGACGCCTGCCCGTTCCAGGTGTCTCCGAAATCGCTATAGTCCTCGTATCGGCCCGCAAGGTTGGTCTGCCAGCCTTTTACCGGCTCTGCCTGCAGTTCTGCGAAGACGCCGACGGCGTGGCGGTCCGTGTCCACCGCATCGCCGGGCTGCACGCCCGCGAAGCCCTGCGAGCCGATCGTCGGCACACCGCCCGCGTTCGGGCCATCGAGGATACGGCTTGGCCCGAAGGCATAGCTGTCCGGCTCTCCGGGCGAGATCTTGTAGCCGTCGTACCGCAATTCGGCTCCCGCCGCGAAACCGACCGGGGCAGCCAGGCCGATGTCGAAATCGCGGGTGAAGGTCAGGTTGGTGGTCGACTGCCAGTTGGTGAACTTGCCCGCATAGAAACTCGTCGGGCTGGCGGCGCCCAATGTCGCGTTCAGTGTATTGTTCGGGCGGTATTCTATGCTGTTGCCGCCATAGACGCTCGACAAGTCCCATCCCCAACCGGCGAGGTCGCCGCGCAGGCCCAGACCGGCGGAGTAGTCTGTGCTTTTCGTGTCGATGAACGGCAGGAAGCCGTCAGGGTAGATCGCCCTGACATTCTCGTCCTGCCCGGCGCGGCGGAACGAGGCGTTGGAGTGAGCCTTGCTGACGCGATATCCGCCAGAGCCGTAAAGCTCGGCAGAGCCCAGCGGCTTTTCCAGATTGACGACCACGCTTGCATCTTCGACGTCGCCCTGGTCGGCAAAGCGCCAGACGTTCCTATTTACGGTGGCTTCGCGCGGGTCGAGCCGGGTGCCGCTGACGCCGCCCGGCGGGTTGAGGCCGATGCCGGCGCCATAACGCGCCGAAAGCGGTTGCGGCGTGCCCGTGGGGGATATGCCGAAGTAGAACTGCCGGGTGTCGGGCTGCGCGCGGTTGGCGGCCTTGTGGTCCCGGTAGTAGCCGGTAACATTGATGAAGCCGTCCTCGCCCAGCTTCACGCCGCCGCCCAGCGAAACTTCGTAAGTGTCGCCGCCGCCGTCATACGTGGTGCCGGCGCTGGCCGACCCGTGCAGCGCGGTGTCCTCGCGCAGCAATATATTGATTACGCCTGCGATCGCATCCGAACCATACTGCGCCGAGGCGCCGTCCCGCAGGATCTCGATCCGCCCGATGGCGGCGGCGGGTATCTGGTTGAGATCGGTCGGCGTAGAGCCCTTGCCGATGGTGCCGCCGGTATTGACCCAGGCCGCATTGTGCAGGCGCTTGCCGTTGACCAGCACTAGCGTCTCATCGGGTGAAAGGCCTCTCAGGGATGCGGAGTGGATGTGAGTGTTCCCATCCGGCGTCGTCGGCGTGGCGAAGGCGAAGGAGGGAGCCAGCTGACGCAGCACCTCGGTCGTCTCCTGATAGCCCGAAGCGCGCAGGTCATCGCCTCTGAGCGCGTCGATCGGAACGGGCGAGGTCGTGACCGTGCGATTGGAAAAGCGCGTGCCCGTGACGACGATATCATCGGACGGGGTTCCGGAAGCCGGAGTGGTTTGCGCAGAAGCGCCGACGGGCGCCAGCCAGGCGGCCGACAGCATGAGCACCGAGCATAGTCGCATTTATGTTCTCCCCTGCGAACAGCGATATTACTCTACTTAAAAGGTAGACAAATAAAGAAATTCTATGCGGGAATGAAGATGGCGGCTGCGGCTGGCTTCGGGAGTGATCCAGTAGCAGCGTTAGCGGCCATTCGGCGCTGCCAGGGACATTGTCGCGATCGTCGTCATCGTGGTCTGCCGTGAGAGGAGGCTAAACAGCGATGCCCGACTGCTGCGGCTCTGGCCTGAGGCAAACCCGCAACGGATGGCGGGCAAGTGGTCTGCCGTACCGGGTAACGGTTATGCGGGGCCGCGTATCGACGAGGCAGGGTCACTTGTCATTATGGTCAGCGTCACTTTTGGTCGTGGAGAGCACCATCATGCCATTTTCTCGACGGGATCATCACCGAAGCGTATAACCACCATCGCAAAACAGTGTGCTGCCTGTCATATTCGCGTTGTCGAGAAGGAAGAGCGCCGCTGCGGCCTGGTCCTCGACTGCGGCTGGCCGTCCAGTGAGGCAGACTCCGTTCCAGTAATCGTAGGCGGCCTCGCGTTGTTCTGCTGGCCGATTGCGCCACAATTCCGTGTCGGTCGTACCGGGTGAGAGGCAGTTGACGCGGATTGGGGACAACTCGACCGCGAGGCCGCGGGCCAGGCCCTCCAGGGCAGAGTTGCACGCTGCGTAGGCCGGTGCGCCTATGGGCCGTGCCGAGGCTGCGCCGGACATAAGCACGACCGAGGCTTTGTCGTCGAGGTACGGCAGCGCGGCGAACACAGCCCAGTACTGGCTCCAGAACTTGCCTGTGAACAGGGCTTCGCTTGTCTCTGCGGCGCCTTCCCGAAAAGGGCCGGTATGATAGCTGGCTGCAGGGGTGAACAGACCGGAGAGCTGCGGAGCATCGGCGAAAAACGCCTCGAGGCTGGCACGAGCGGTCACGTCGAGGGTCCGGCCACGGGCATGAGGTCCCAGCCTTTGCAGTGCGCCGGCAAGGCGCTCCGGGGAGCGTCCGCCCACCAGGACGCGGTCCCCTCGCTCGATGATTTTTAGGGCAACGGCAAAACCAATGCCGGATGTCCCGCCAAGGATGGCGTACGTTGCTTTACTGCTCATGCGACCAACGGTATTCGGGAATTTCAATTGCCTAAAGCGATTAAAATTCCCCTCATTAATGCTTTGAAATCCGGAGTAAGCAAGTCGCAATGCGGCAGACGGGCGATGACATCAGCGTGTTCCTGGCGGTGTGCGAGGCAGGAAGCTTCGCAGCCGCGTCGGCTCGGTTAGGGGTGACTGCCTCGGCGGTGGCAAAGGCGGTGGCCAGGCTGGAAGGTCGCCTGAAGACCAGATTGTTCCATCGCACGACCCGGCGGTTGGCTCCAACTGCGGAGGCAATCATTTATCGCGAAGCCTGTCAGGAAGCGCGTGATCGGATCGAGCGCGTGGAAGCGGAGCTTGCATCGTTCAGCGCAGAGCCTTCCGGCATCGTCCGACTAAGCCTGCCGCCGCTCCTTGGCACGCAGGTCATAGCGCCTGCCCTATATGCCTTATGCCATCAATGGCACCACCTGCGCTTTGATATTTCGACTTCGACGGGGCTGACTGACCTTCCAGGCGATGGGGTGGACGTTGCGGTCCGTATAGGCCAGCTACCTGATCTTTCCGGAGTGACGGCACGGCACCTTGGCGTGCAAAGCGTGGTTCTGTGCGGCGCACCGGCCTATTTCGTGGATCGGCGCTATCCAAAGGAAGTGCGCGAATTATCAGAGCATAGCCTGATTGCGTCCTCGCGAAATGGGCGCGCTGCGTCCTGGTATTTCGATATGCCAGATGGGGACCGGGTCACATACGAACCATCGGCCAGCCTGTTGCTCGATGGCAGTGCATTGACCTTGTCCGCGATCCGAGGCGGCCATGGACTGGGCCTTGTACCGGCGTGGCTCGTTGCTGACGAGATCGCCTCTGGCGCCCTGGTACCGATATTGGAAGATCGGATATCAGGGCATCTGCCCGTGAATGCGCTGTGGGTGACATCGCCGGTGATGTTGCCGCGCCTGCGTCTCACCATAGACGCCATCGTGCGCTCCACCTGCGCTCTTCTCGCCGCCCCCTGAAGAAGCGTGCTCGTGGCAATGTGGTTGCGAGCTACAGCGGGTCTGGATAGGCAGCACCCCATGAACTGGCTCTACCTTGTCGGCGCCATCGGCTTCGAGATCATCGCCACATCCGCCCTCAAGGCGACGGACGGCTTCACCCGCGCGGTGCCCACCGCCGTGACGGTGGCGTGCTACGTCGCGGCGTTCTTCTGTCTTTCGGTTGCCTTGCGCACGATCCCGATGGGGGTGGCTTATGCGATCTGGTCGGGCGTGGGGATCGTCGCGATCTCGGTGATCGGGCTGGTGGCCTATCGCCAGCAGCTGGACGCACCGGCACTGGCGGGGATCGCGCTGATCCTGGCCGGCACGCTCGTCATCAACCTGTTTTCAAAACCGGCGGGGCACTGAGGCGCATACGGTCGAGTCGCGCTGCCAGCGGCCAGGCGGCGGCAATCGCCAGTACACAGGCACCAAGGCCCAGCGGTCCGACCGGCTGATAGCCGCCGAAGCCTTGTGCGATGAACCCGGCGCCCAGCGAGCCGAGCGACTGGAACAGCAGCCAGGTGCCGGTGGTCATCACCGCCAGCCGCCCGGTCGGATCGGTCGAGTAGGCAAGGCCCAGCAGCAGCGGATACGTGATGAACCAGCTTACATTGTAGAGGATCAGCGCGGCGGCGAAGAGGCCGGGTGCGGTCACGGTCGTCAGCAGCGCGCAGGCGATGCCGCAGGCGCCCAGCGCGAGCGCCATCGGCGCGAGGCGCGGCAATCGCGCGACCACCGCCATCAGGGCCAGATTGCCCGCGGCACTGAGCAGCGTGGCCAGGCTCTGATAACGGCCGAAGGTGGTGGCAGGCAGGCCGATGGCATGCGCGGCGCGCTCCATGAACGGCCAGATGGCAAGGCTGCCGAACGCGAACAGAGCCATCGCCGCCAGCACGCGCCAGCCGTCCGGGCCGATGGGTGCGCGGTGGGAGCCTGCGGTGACCGGCCCCGAAACCGGCGCGCGGCCCGTCGGCAGTAGCAGGGTGCCGAGGCCGAACACCGCCGACAGCACCGCGAGCGCCGCGAACATGCCGGATACGCCGTGGCTGGCGCCCACCATCGGCAGGCCGATGTTGACGGCGGCGAACAGCACCGTCTGCACCGCGATCCCCGCCGAGATCGCGCGCGCCGGATGGTCGGTGCGCCCGGCGGCGAGGTTGACCGCGCTGTTCATCAACCCGAAGCCGAAGCCCGTCGCCACGCGCCCCGCCAGCAGCGGCAGGTAAAGCGACAGCCCGGCCGAAGCCGCCTGCGCGATAACCACCAGCAGCGTGGCGACGATCGCCAGCGCGCGGGCACTGGTGCCCTGCGCACGCGGGGCGACAAGGAACATCGCGGCGGCGTAGGCGAGCGTCTCGGCCATGCTCCATGCGCCCATCTGGACGGGCGTGAAGCCGTAGCGGTCGATCAGCCCGCCGACGAGGTAGGTGGTGAAGTTATTGCCGATATGCGCCGCGCCGGTCGCCGCGCCGATCCCGGCGACGGTTAGAGCGAACGACTTGCGCGGCGCGGTGCCCATCCGATCAGAACCTGTACGCGGCCGAGAGGCCGTACGTACGCCGCTCGCCCGGATACGTGCTCATCGAGCGGTTGAAGAACATGCCGAAGGTGTTGGTGCGGTAGTACTCGTTCGTCAGGTTCTTCACCCAGGCGGCCACTTCGATGCCGCCTTCGGTGCGGTAGGCAAGGCGGGCATCGCCCAGCCACAGTTCCTTCTGGCTGAAGGTGTCCCGTACCAGCTGGCGGGTCGCGGCGTTGGCGAGGAAGGCGGCCGGCGTGTTGTTCGTCGCGTCCGACCATGTGTGGAAGCGATAGCGGCTGGTGTAGCGCCAGTCGGTGCTGAAGGTCAGCGTGCCGGAACCCAGCGCGATCTCGTAGCTGCCGGACAGGTTCAGCGTATGCCGGGGTGCGCGTTCCAGCGACTGCCCGGTGAGGTCGAGCGGATTGCCCTGGTTGATCGGCGTCGGCACCGAGGCATTGGCGAAGTCGGTGTACTTCGAATCCTGGAAGCCATAGCCCGCATTCAGCGAAAGCCCCGCGAAAGGCCGTGCCGCCGCCTCGATCTCGAAGCCGTTGACGCGCGCTGTGGCGGCGTTCTGGGTCTGGGCGCCTACCGTCTGCAGCACCGTGACCTGCATGTCGTCGATGTCGTAGTGGAAGGCGGTGGCGTTGAACGTCACCTTGCGGTCCAGCCAGCTGGTCTTGATGCCCGCCTCATAGGAGGTCAGCGTTTCCGGGTTGTAGACGCTGAGGTCGCCGGGGCTGGCGATGTACGTGTTGTACGCGCCCGAGCGGAAGCCGCGCGCCACGCGGGCGAACAGCAGGATATCGTCGGTCGCCTTGTAGTCGGCCGAGGCGTCCCAGGTGAACTTCTTCCACGAACGGCTCCCCGGCGTCGGGGTGAGCGCGTCGCTGCCGACGCCGCCGGTGCGGTAGATGCCGTTGGCCGTGTCGATGTAGACGTTCTTGACCACGCTGGCGTCGAAGACGTTGCGGCCTTGCGTCTCGTAGTCGTAGGCGATGCCCGCGATCGACTTCTTTTCCCAGGTATAGCGGCCGCCTGCGGTCAGCTTGAACCGGGGCGTCACTTCAAAGCTGATGCTGGCGAAACCGGCGAAGTTGTCGGTCCTGGTGTCGAAGTCGTAGGCGGCGCCATCCACGCCGAAGTTGATCGGGCTGTAGAGGCCCAGCTGGCCGAAGCTGTTGGTCTTGTCGTGCAGGTAGTAGGTGCCGACGATCCAGCCGAAGCGGTTCCCGTCCGGCGATTCCAGGCGCAGTTCGTTGGTGAAGGTCTCCGACGCGCCGCCGTAGCGCTCGTGGTATTCGGAGACCGGGTTGGCGTCGTCGTCCGAGTAGATCAGCGAGCTGGACTTCTCGTAGGCGGCGATGTCGATCAGGCGCGCTCCGCCGAGGTTCACGTCGAGCCTTGCGTCGGTGCCGAAGCGGCGGGCGCGGGTGAAGTCGGAGCCGTTGTTGCTCAGCGCCGTCTCGCTGTCACGCTCTACGTAACCGTCCGAATCCGCACCGCCCGGCAGCAGACCGACGTGCTGCAGCGGCTGGTGCTGCTTGCTGACGCCGCCGTGGACTTTGACCAGCAGCGTGGCATCGGGCGTGAATTCGTAGCCCAGTTGGCCGCGCAGATCCCAGATGTCGTAGCCGCCTGCCTTCGCGTCGGTGAAGTCGTTGTGGTACTGCCCGTCGCGGCTCTTGTAGACGCCGGCGACGCGGAAGTTCAGCTTGTCGGCCAGCGGGCCGCCGAGGCCCGCTTCCAGTTCCACCGTGTTGTCGCCGCCGTAGACTGCGCGGCCCTGGCCGGTCAGCGTGTCGCTGGGCTTGGTGGTGACGTAGTGGATCGCGCCCGCCGTGGTGTTCTTGCCCCACAGTGATCCCTGCGGCCCGCGCAGCACTTCCACCCGGTCGAGGTCGTAGAGCGGTTCGCTCTGCGCGGAACCGGCGCTGATGAAGACTTCGTCCTCGTAGATGCCCACGGCCGAAGTGGCGGTGGGGGTGAAGTCGTTGGTGCCGATGCCGCGCAGGCGGTAGCGCGGCATGGCTGCGCCCATCGCCGATTCCGCCGCGAGGTTGGGCGTCTGGCGGGCAAGGCCGATGCCGTCGCGGATCTGCTTGTCGGCAATGTCGGCGCCGCCGATCGCGGTGATCGAAAGCGGCACGTCCTGCAGGTTGGCCGAGCGCTTGGTCGCGGTGACGACGATCTCGCCGCCGCTGCTATCGGCGTCGTCGGCCAGCGCAGGTGCCGAAAGCATCGCCGCCAGTACGGCGATGCTGCCGCCGCGGATGGCGGCGGAACGGATGGATGAAGTCATGATCTTGCCCCTGCTTTCTTCTTATACGGTGCGGACCTGCGGGAAGCGGGCGACCGCCTCCAGCGCTTCGAGGTCCATGTGGCTGCGGATGTATTCGCGCGATGCGTCGCGCGGCGGGTTCCAGTCCCACGACTGGAGTCGCCCGGTGGCGTTTGCTGCGGCGACGATGCGGCGGCGGCGCTGGCTGTCGATGACGTCGCGCTCGATGGCGGCGAGATCCCAGCGGCGTGCCACTTCGGCGCGGAATTCGGCAATAAGGTCGGCGTACTGGAGTTCCTGCGCCAGATTGCGCAGCTCGTCCGGGTCGCTCGACAGGTCGTAGAGCTGGTCGGGATCGGTGGGCGAGTGGATGAACTTCCATTGCCCGCGCCGGATCATCACGATCGGAGCGATGGCGCCTTCAGCCAGATATTCGCCGATGACCTCGTCATGACCGCCGGTGCCCTGCAGGTGCGGCACCAGGCTGTGCCCGTCGATCGGAGCGGCAAGTTCCGGCTCCAGCCCGGCCAGGTCGAGTAGGGTGGGGAACAGATCGAGCAGCGAGACGCTCTCGTCCACCGCGCGCGGGGCGATACGACCGGGCGCGCTGACGATGAGGGGGACGCGCGAGCCGCCTTCGAGGAAGTTCATCTTGTACCAGAGGCCGCGCTCGCCCAGCATCTCGCCGTGGTCGCTGCACACGATGACGGTGGTGTTCTCGGCAAGGCCGGTTTCCGTCAGCGTGTCGAGGATCAGGCCGATCTGTTCGTCCACGAAGCTGATGGCGCCGTAATAGGCGCGGCGCGCGGCACGGACCTGCTTGTCGGTGACGGGATCGAGGTCGTTGCCGCAGACGTGGCGCAGGCGGCGTGAGTGCGGGTCCAGATCGTCCAGCGGCGGGGTGACGCGCGGCAGGTCGATCTCCACGTCCTCGTAAAGATCCCAATACTTGCGGTGGATCGCGAAGGGATCGTGCGGGTGGGTGAGGGAGGCGACGAGGAAGAACGGGCGCCTGTCACCGTTACCGTCGCCTTCCCCGTTCCGCACGATGTCGAACAGCTTGCGGCGGGTGGTGAAGACCACTTCCTCGTCGAAGTCGATCTGGTTAGTGCGCACCGTCGGCCCGGCGGTCCGCACCGAATCCATCGAGTGATACCAGGTCGGGCGCTCCTCGAAGTTCGTCCAGTCCGGGGTCCAGCCGAAATCGGCGGGGTAGATGTCGGTGGTCAGCCGCTCCTCGAAGCCGTGAAGCTGGTCGGGGCCGACGAAGTGCATCTTGCCGGACAGGATCGTGCGGTAGCCGCCGAGGCGCAGATGATGCGCGATGGTCGGCGTGGTGGCGGTGAATTCGCAGGCGTTGTCGTAAGCGCCGATGCGCGAGGGCAGGCGGCCCGACAGCATCGAGAAGCGCGAGGGCGCGCAGAGCGGGCTGTTGCAATAGGCCGAGCGGAACAGCACGCCTTCGCCTGCCAGCCGCGCCAGGTTCGGCGCCTTGACCGGCGAGGCGCCGAGGAAGGGCAATGCCCCCGCCGCCAGCTGGTCCGCCATTATCAGGAGAAAGTTTTGCTTCTGCGTCATCGACTCTAATTGTCTAGTGATTTGGTTGGGATTAGATAGGAAGAATGCAAAGGCGGCGTGAACCCGCTGTTTGCTTAAGGGTGCTATAAGTGGGACTGAACTCAGCGGGCTTCGGCCGACTGCCTCTCAAAAGCCTCGCGGTGTTCGAGGCGGCGGCGCGGCACGGCAAGTTCGCGGCCGCGGCCGAGGAGCTGCTGATGACGCAGGCGGGCGTCAGCCAGCATATCTCGCAGCTTGAGGCGGACCTTGGCGTCACCCTGTTCGACCGCCAGCATCGCGGCGTCGCGCTGACGCATGCGGGCGCGCAGTTCCGGCAATCGGTGGAACAGGGGCTGCGCACGCTGTCGGACGGGGTCGCCTCGGTGCGGCGGCTGGGCAGCGAGCGCACCGTCGATATCCTCACCGACTTCGGCTTTGCGGCATGGTGGCTGATGCCGCGCATCGCCGCCTTGTCCGAACTGATGCCCGAGGTGGAGATCCGGCTGGTCACCACGCAGTCCGAGATCGACGGCTCCTCCGCCGATTTCGACCTCGGCATCCTGTTCGGGCGCGGAGACTGGGCGGGCTGCACATCGCGGCTGCTGTTCCGCGAGGAAGTCTATCCGGTCTGCTCGCCCGGCTATCTTGGTGATCGCCGCCTGCCTCTGAGCCCTGAAGAGATTGCCCGGCTGCGTCTGCTCCACTTGCGCGGGCAAGCACCGCAGAACCGCTGGTTCGACTGGGAGGAATGGTTTGCCGGTATGGGCGCGCCACTGCCTGCGCGGCATCAGGAACTGGTGTTCAACAATTACCAGATCGTGCTTCAGGCAGTGCTGCTGGGGCAGGGCGTGGGCCTCGGCTGGGCGCCCCTGATCGACGAACTGGTCGGCAGCGGCAGCCTTGTGCGCCTCACCGACACGCCGCTGTCCAGCGACCGTGGCTACCACATCGTCCGGCCGACGCGGACGAACCACACCAACCCGCTTGCCGAGACCATCGCTTCATGGCTGCTCGGCCAGCATAGCGAAGGAACGCAGTTGCAATGACCCTTTCGGCAACGCTCGCCCGGCTGGACGTAATCCGCGTGGCGGGCCGCATCGGCGCGGAAGTGTCGGGCCTGCGGCTTGGCGGCGATCTCGATGAGGCAGCCATCGCGGAGTTGCGCGCGGCTCTGCTTCGGCACAAGGTCGTGTTCCTGCGCGGGCAGCAGCATCTGGACGATGCCGCGCATCAGGCTTTCGCGGCAAGGCTGGGCACGCCCGTAGGCCATCCGACGCTGCCGGGCGACGGGGGCGACTTCCTGCTGGAACTGGATTCGCATCGCGGCGGCAAGGCCAACAGCTGGCACACCGACGTGACCTTCGTGCCCGATTATCCCGCCATCTCGATCCTGCGCGCCGTGATCGTGCCGCCAGTGGGGGGCGACACGACATGGGCCAACTGCGTGGCCGCCTACGATCGCCTGCCTCCGGCACTGCGGACGCTGGCGGAAGGCCTGCGCGGGGTCCACAGCAACGATTACGACTATACCGCCAATCAGGATACCGCAGACGACGCGCTCGATGCCTACCAGGCCACCTTCACCTCGACGATCATCGAGACTGAGCATCCGCTGGTGCGCGTCCACCCCGAAACCGGTGAGCGGGCGCTGGTGCTCGGCAGCTTCTTCAAGCGCTTCGCCGGGCATGGACAGGAAGAGAGCCGCCGTCTCTACGACCTGTTCCAGACCCATATAACCCGGCTGGAGAACACCGTGCGCTGGCGCTGGCAGGCGGGTGACGTCGCCATCTGGGACAACCGCGCGACCCAGCACTACGCCATCGACGATTACGAGGGCGCCCACCGCGTGATGCGCCGGGTGACGTTGGCCGGAGACGTCGCGCGCGGGATCGACGGGCAGGAGAGCCGCAGGGTGGTTTGAACCACCCCGCTGCGCAGAATGGGCCACTTCCGGCAGGTTACTCGGCCCGAACCAACGCGAGAGCAGGGTAGGCACGCTTGTTGCTTTCAGGATCGGGCAACCGTCCTTGAAAGGTGCTTACATGTCGCAGTCCGATACCCCGGTTTCCCGCTTCCTTGCCGTGCTGGGCGCTCTGGCATTGGCCGTGCCGCAGCCGACACTCGCCCAGCACGCGCCGGTGTACGGTCCTGTGCCCAATCCCGAGCAGGGCGATGGCCGCGTCTCACCGTTCTACGAATGGAAGCAGGCGATCCCCGCCACGCCGGGCAAATTGCTGCGCAGTGAGCCGCTGCCCGAAACCATCGGCCTGTCGAGTGCGGCAAAGCAACTGCGCTTCCTCTATACGTCCACGAGCGGGTATGACAGCAAGACCCCGATCGTCGTCTCGGGCGCGCTGTTCGTGCCGAAAGGCACCGCGCCCAAGGGGGGCTGGCCGGTGATCGCCTGGGCCCATGGCACCGTGGGCCTTGCCGATATCTGCGCGCCGTCGTGGGCGGGTCGCTCCTATCGCGACAGCATCTACCTCAACCGCTGGCTGGACCAGGGCTATGCCGTGGTCGCCACCGATTACGAGGGGCTGGGCGTGGCGGGGCCGCATCCGCTCATCAACATCCCCGCGATCTCCTACGGCGTGCTCGACAGCATCCGCGCGGTGGCGAACGGCGGGCTGGGGATCGCCAACAACGCGGTGATCGTCGGCCAGTCGCAAGGCGGTGCGGCGGCGTTCGGCGCGGCGTCTTATGCGCCCACTTACGCGCCTGACGTGAAGCTGAAAGGCGCGGTCGGCACCGGCGTGATCTACAGCCGCTCGCCCGATCTGCCCGCCCTCCCGCCGCCGCCGGTAAAGCCCAACCCCCAGGTCTTCGACGAGGCGATCGTCTACAGCCTGTTCGGCTTCGTCGTGGCGCAGCAGCAGGACCCGGCGCTGCAGTTCGCCGACGTCTTCACGCCCAAGGGCATCACGCTGGCCGAAAAGGCCCGCACCAGCTGCCTCGCCGCGGTCGAGGCGGATGCCGAGTTCGGCCAGTTCACCCGCGCCGAGACGTTCCGGGAAGTGCCGGGCGAACGCTACCGGGCCTTCCTTGCCACCGCCGACGATCGCGCCGCGCGCTATAGTCGCTATCCCACGCTCAGGCTGCAGGTGCCCATCTTCATCGGCACCGGCGCTTCCGACCTGACCCCTTCCGCGCTCAACCAGCTGACACTGATGAAGGATGCTTGCGATGCCGGATCGGTGGTGGAAGGCCATGTCTACGCGGGCCTCGGCCACAGTGCGACGGTGAACGCCTCGCTGCGCGATTCCGTGCCTTTCGTGAAGAAGGCTTTCGCCGGAGAGCCGATCACCCCGGTGTGCGAACCGAAGCTGCAGTGAACTTTCCGCGGGTGCGGCGCAGCAGGGCCCACGATTACTGGCGAGGCGCCGAACCTGTTCACGACCATACTTGCGACCTGTCCCCGATGGACTCGAAGACGTATTCGGGGGCGCAATGCGGACGAGAGGGCGATCGACCCGGTGCGAATGTTCGGACTGTCGTACACCAATCTGACCCGACCATCCGTCTCTCCCGAGGCGCTGTCTCCTCTCTTTCTACTGGCGTTTGCAGGAGGGGAGCTCAGTAATATTCAACGATAAATAGTTTTGCCATTTTGTGCCGGGACCTCGATTAGGATTGAAAAGACCATCTGTGATAATATGCAGTTCAGGCGGCGCGGCCCCACCGCCGGCATTGCTGCTGGTCCGTACCCTGAGTGTCGCAAACTTTCGCCATTCTGGCCTTGATGCGGGCAAACACGCCCGCGCCGCCATGCGAAAGGCTCCATTGACGCATCAGCTCTCCCCATGAAGCGACCTTCGTGCGGGTGCGGTGATAATAGCTGTCGGGGTTGCGGGCGAGTTCGTCGAGCACGGCATTGGCGCTCGATTCGACGGCCGTCTTATCCGCCGGGGCCTGACGTAGCACGACCTTTGAGTATTCCAGCGCCCATTGCACGCGCGTCGCCGGACCCTGCGCCCCTTCGTAGGCTTTTCGTGCCCATTCGATTGCCCCCTTTGCGTCGCCATTTTCCTCCGCCAGACCGGCCAGCGAAAGCATGTAGTAATAGGGCGAGGCGGAGCGCTTCAACTCGGCAGTCAGAAGTGTTTTGGCGCCGTTGTCGTCACCGGCTTCGTGCAGCAGGTCGGCAGCATTGGAAATGACGGACTGGCGAACCATCGCATCCTTTGCCGCGCCGTCGGCCCAGGCCGCGCGGGCCTGTACTTTGGCGCGCGCGGCGGGCAGGACTTTGCCTTGCGCATCCTTGCCGAGCACAAGATCCGCGGCCACCGTTCCGAGCCGATCGGGGATCGGCAACGCCGGGTCAGCGTAGACTTTGTCCAGCGCCGTCACCAGCGCGCTGCCGAGTGCCGAACGCTGCGCCGGGTTCGGCAGAGCGGCGATCAGGGCGGGGATCGAGTAGCTCAGTTCCTGGCGGTTCGCGATCACCTCCTTAGTGCTAGCCAGCACTGCGGGGAGCACCTGCATGATGCGGTCCTGCTGCGCCGGGTTCAGCGCAATCTGGCCCTCGGCCGAGGGCGTCGCGCTTGTCGAGAGCGCCAGCAGCGCGAAGCGGCGCTTCAGCGCAGGTTCGGGGGTAGCACCGGCGAGCCTGGTCAGCAGGGCGCTGGCATGGCCGTGATCGCCGAAGTGGCGGGGATCGTTTTGCCAGTCGAACCCGGCCAGTAGTTGCCGGTCGTCGGCGGACAAGGCCGCCGGATCCTTGGTGGCCGTATCGAGCAGTGTCTCGATCGATCCGGTGCGCGATGCGGCGAGGTGCAGCACGTCGGACACCTTGGCGACCGTCGCGCTGCTTGAAACTCGGGTAATTTCGGAACCATCGGCGTGCAGCACGATCACTGTGGGATAGCCGCTGATGCCGAAACGCTCGCCCCAGCGCTGCGCCCCTTCGGAATCGCCGTCGAGGTAAACCGGCACGAAATTGCGGGTCTGCGCCACGAAGGCAGGATCCTTGAACAAGGTGGACTTGAGCTGGTTGCAGGGAGGGCACCACTTCGCGCCCCAATAGAGCAGAACCGGTTTACCGCTTTCCTTCGCTTCCGCCAGCGCATCGTCCACGTCGCCTTCGCGCCAGGCGACTTCCTGCGTCGAGGCGGGCTCTGCCGTCTGGGGCTCCTGCCGGCATGCGGCAAGCCCGCCTGCGGTCGCGATCGCCAGCATGGCCGCCATCGCCAGCCGGGCGCCGATCGCGGTGGAAGAGGAATGCGGAAAGTTCATCATGGCGTCCATCCGGTAGCGTGACGATAGTACAATTTCTTCGGTCAGGAAGCCGCCCATCGGACGGCACGGTCGGCTTGGTTCCGGTCTGCCTGCAGGGCGATCCTCAATCGCTTTGCGTCGTTGTCGCAAAGGAGCGGGATCGTGCCGGCTGGACGCGCACTGTCGAGCCCAGCACCGGCGCCTCGCGGGACGCATCGACATCGAACTCGACGATACCGGCTGTCCCCTCGATCGACCCCTCCACCCGCCATGCCCCACCGCGACGGAACACATTGCCGACGCGTAAGGGGATGCCGCCTTCCTCGACCAGTGCGAGGTCATGCGGGCGGACGTGAATGCCGCCCGGCAGTACGCTGGTTTCGCCCACGAAGTCGGAAACGAAGGCATTGGCGGGTTCCATGTAGACCTGCTCCGGCGTCCCCACCTGCGCGATCCGTCCCTGATCCATCACCACGACCCGGTCGGCCAGTTCCAGAGCCTCCTCCTGGTCATGAGTGACAAACACCGACGTCAGACCCATGCTTTCGTGCAGCCCGCGCAGCCAGCGACGCAAGTCCTTGCGCACCTTGGCGTCCAGCGCGCCGAAGGGCTCGTCCAACAGCAGCAGCCTCGGCTCGATCGCGAGTGCACGGGCAAGGGCCACACGTTGACGCTGGCCGCCTGAAAGCTGCCCGGGGTATCGGGCACCCAGGCCATCGAGTTGCACCAGTCGCAGCAGTTCTGCTGCTCGGGCCTGAGCGTCGCGTTTCGAGTAACGCTCCTTGCGGCGCACGGTGAGGCCGAAGGCGACGTTTTCGGCGACGGTCATGTGCCGGAACAGCGCATATTGCTGGAATACGAACCCAACTTGCCGGTCGCCGACGGAACGGTTCGAGACGTCTTCGCCATCGAACAGGACGCTGCCCCCATCCTGAAATTCCAGCCCGGCGATGATGCGCAGCAGCGTGGTCTTGCCCGATCCCGATGGCCCCAGCAATGCCACGAATTCGCCGGGCTCGACCTGCAGGTCGATACCGTGAAGCGCAGGAAAATCGCCGAAACGCTTGGTGATGTTCTGAACCCGGATCAATGCCGCGCACTTCCATGAATGTTGAAGCGCCACTCCAGCGCAGTCTTGGCGACAAGCGTCACCAGTGCGAGGCAGGCGAGCAGCGAGGCGACTGCGAAAGCGCCTACGAAATCGTATTCGTTGTACAGGATCTCTACGTGGAGCGGCATCGTGTTGGTTTCGCCCCGGACGTGACCCGAGACCACTGAAACCGCGCCGAATTCGCCCATGGCCCTCGCATTGCACAGGAGCACCCCGTAAAGAAGCCCCCACCGCACGTTGGGCAGGGTCACGTGGCGAAACGTCTGCCAGCCACTCGCACCCAGCGATAGCGCGGCCTCTTCCTCGTCCTTGCCTTGTTCCATCATAAGCGGGATCAGCTCACGCGCGACGAAGGGGAAGGTGATGAACACGGTGGCCAGGACAATGCCAGGCACGGCGAAGATGATCTTGAGGTCGTGAGCGGCGAGCCAGGGGCCCAGTAGCCCCTGTGCCCCGAACAGCAGTACGAAAATCAGGCCGGAAACCACCGGAGATACGGAAAACGGCAAGTCGATCAACGAGATCAGCAGGCTCTTTCCGGGGAACTGGAACTTGGTGATGGCCCAGCTCGCGGCCAGTCCGAACACCACGTTGAGAGGCACGCTGATCGCCGCTACCAGCAATGTCAGCCAGATCGCGGACAGCGCGTCAGGGGTACTCACCGCGTCCATAAATGCACCTAGGCCCAGCTTGAGCGCCTCTGCGAACACCGCAACGAGCGGCAGCACGAGGAAAAATGCCAGGAAGGCGAAGGCCAGCCCGATCAGGGCAATGCGGAGCGCCGGCCGCTCGGTCGTCGCAAGTCTCATACGCCGTATTTCCTTCGGCCCAGCGCCTGCGCGAGATTGAGCGAGAGCAGGATGGCAAAGGAGATCAGCATCATCACCGTCGCAATCGCGGTCGCGCCATCGTAATCGTACTGCTCCAGCCGGGTCACGATGAGCAGCGGGGCGATCTCGGTCCGGCCCGGCATGTTGCCGGATATGAAGATGACCGACCCATACTCGCCGACGCCGCGCGCAAATGCTAGGGCGAACCCGGTCAGCAGAGCCGGGGCGATGGCCGGTAGAATCACGCGGCGGAAAGTCTGCCAGCGGCTTGCGCCGAGCGTCGCGGCCGCTTCCTCGATGTCGCGCCCCAGATCGGCCAGCACCGGCTCGACCGAGCGGACCACGAAAGGCAGCCCGATGAATACGAGCGCAACGGTGATGCCGATGGACGTGAAGGCGACCTTGACGCCGAGCGGTTCAAGATATTGTCCGATCCAGCCGTTCGCGGAATAAAGGCTTGTCAAGGCGATGCCAGCCACTGCAGTCGGCAGGGCGAACGGCAGATCGACGATCGCACCGATCACGCCGCGTCCGAAAAACTCGTAGCGCACCAGAATCCAGGCGACGAGCAGCCCGAACCCGGCATTGACCAGCCCGGCCGCTGCCGCAGTGCCGAAGCTCAGCCGATAGGCGGCGAGCGCGCGGGGCGAGAGGCCTGTGGCCACGAACTGCTCCCATCCCATTCCGGCCGAACGCAGGAACAGGGTCGATAGCGGGATCAGCACGATCAGCGTGAGCCAGCCCAGGCTCATGCCCAGCGTCAGACCGAAGCCGGGCAGGACCGAATGCGCGCGCCAACGGCGTTTGAATGCTTTTGTGCTCATCGGTACTCGTCTGCTCGGTTCGACTCCGCTCCGCCTGGCGTCATCATTTCTTGGTATAGATCCGGTCGAAAGCGCCGCCATCATCGAAGAACCGTTTCTGGGCGTTGCGCCAGCCTCCGAAGTCCTTGTCGATTGTCGTCATCGAGATATCGGGAAAGCTGGACTTGAATTCGGCCGCGATCTTTGGGTTGCTGGGACGGTAGAAATTGCGCGCGATCGCAACCTGCGCCTCGGGCGTGTACAGATATTCGAGGTAAGCCTTCGCTACTTGCTCGGTGCCGTGTTTCTTTGCGTTGGCGGCGATGACTGCGACCGGCGGCTCGGCAAGGATGGAGATCGAGGGAGCGACGATTTCGAACTTGCCGTTGCCCAGCTTCTTCTCCGCCAGCAGGGCCTCGTTTTCCCAGGCGATGAGAACGTCGCCGATGCCTCGCTCGACGAACGTGGTTGTCGCTCCGCGCGCGCCGCTGTCCAGGACGGGAACGTGACCGAATAGGTTGCGGACGTAGGTTTCGGCAGCCTGATCGGAACCGCCGGCTTTTCGCCCATAGGCCCAAGCCGCCAGGAAGTTCCAGCGCGCGCCGCCGCTGGTCTTGGGATTGGGGGTGATGACCTCCACGCCGGGCTTCAACAGATCGGACCAGTCGTGAATGCCCTTGGGATTGCCCTTGCGCACGAGGAACACGATTGTCGAGGTATAGGGGGCTGAATTGTCCGGAAGCGCCTTTTGCCAATCGTCCGGCAGCAGCTTGGCCTTGTCCGCGATCGCATCGATGTCATAGGCAAGCGCGAGCGTCGCCACGTCAGCATCGAGGCCGTCGATAATGGCGCGGCTTTGCTTGCCGGAACCGCCGTGGCTCATTCGGAACGTCACGGTCTTGCCGGTCTTCTGCTTCCAGTACGCGGCAAAGGCGGGGTTGATTGCCTCATAGAGTTCGCGCGTCGGATCGTAGCTGACGTTGGTGATCTGCGTCCCGTCGGATCCGCCCTTGCCGCCTGAACATCCGGACAGGGCGACGGCTGCGCCAAGCGCTGCGGCGAGCAGGAAACGGGATCTGGGCATCGTCGAGGGCTCCGTGGAAGACGTTCGGGCAAGTCGAAGTCCCTAAGGGGTAGCGCATGCCGGAACGAGGGCAAGCAAGAATCTCTATTCAATATGTAGAGAAACCCCCGTCAGAATAGCGCGATCCGCACCCCACGGCGGCGCCGCGCGGACGGATGCGGAGAGTAAACCATGACAGTCGAATTTACGAATGCGTCCGACCGCTTGGTTTCACAAGATCAGTTCAAGTTCGATCAGGGTCGTGTCCGCGAAGCGAAGGGATGGCAGCGCACCTTCCAGAGTAGAGGATTGTAGCCAGCGCTTCCCGCCAAGAATGTCTCCTAACCACCCTTGCTCGCCGTTCCGGATCGCCGATGGCATCACGTGGCCGCTTGAAGCGGCTCGACTACTCCCAGGCATATAGATTTGCAGCGCCAGCGGCTGTGATGGGTGGTTAGTTGCCGGGCATGGGCGGCCCCACCGGACCCGCCAACTCGTTATCTTCCTTTATCGATACCACTTTGAAACCAGTGCCCCGCCCGGCCCGACGTGCCGCATTAACGCACCTCTTCGGAACGTCAGAGGAGTAATAGATCACCAAGTGCTCACGCGGGGCAAAGCGTTCTAAATCAGTTCGGAATTGCTTCGCATCCATTCCGTTGTCACCGGTCCAGAATACGCAGCTACCTTCCTCGAAAGCAATGGACGCACCGATGGTTTCTAGCTTCCGAGCTTGGAATTGCTTCCAGACCGTTTGCCGTAGAGAGCAGCAGCGCCAATGCACCGAGAGTATTCATATCGAGATGATGCACCAACGTAGATATGGCGGCAATGGGGCGACTGCAGCAACGGCTTCTACGCGCTCCATCCCGGTCATTGCACCTGCCGAATAAATTCTCTGAACCTTTTCATTCGCAAATGCCTGATCTCAATTCCCGGCAACAACACGCTTTATGGCATAAACGCCGCTGAACAAATCCCGGTGAGGCAGCCGATCAGCCAGCCATCGGAGGCGTGCGTCGGAGTCGCCGGCAAAAATGATGTCCGCAGCCAGTTTTCTGGAGAACTCCGCGCGTAGCTCCGCATCTGACGCCAGCAAGGCATCGAGGATCGGCGCTATCACGAAATCCTCGGTCCCTGCGAGCGGGGAAAGCACTTCGGGAAACAAGCCCCATGCGAGAAAGCTATCCTGGCTTTCCGGCTCCAGCAGCGCCGCCGCGAGCAGTCCGAGCGGTTGGTCGGATGCAACCCGCACCGTGCCTGCCGGGATAGTCGCGTCGCTCTGTTCGTGCGTGAAACGCGCCGTCACCGGGATGCGTCCGTCGTGGGCCGGAGCCAGCTTGACGTCATGCAGGCGTACCGTGTCCACGCGAAGGGTGCGATCGGTTGCCAGCGTTTCCAGGCCGATGCCGTGCAGGCGCAGCTTTTCGAGTACTTCGGTCTGCGCGGCGGGGATCAGCCAGGCTTTGGGGAGCGCGACAGTCTCCGTCGGATCCTGACCGATGATCGGCATGCGGAAGGTGATCCTCCTGCCAGTCCAGCGCTGCTCCATCCGGCCGGTGGCCGCCGATTTGTACGTCTCGAAGGCAACGCCCTTGAATCTGTCCACCCAGCCGATCGGCTCCTTCGCCGGAGTCCAGCGGGTGAGCAACTGCGTGGGGCGTTCGGCGCGGTCGATGGCCTTGGCTTCGGCGATGCGTCCCGCGTCCTGTGCCGCGAGCTTCAGCGCCGCCTCCAGCAGCACATAAGTGCCGAGCACGCGCTGGCGGTAAGGCTTGAGCATGTGGTTCTCGACCAGCACCGTGGGCACGCCGATGAAATCGCCGTAGCCGGTTGAGTAGCGCGGGCCTTCGGGGCTGTAGCGGATGCCCTTCTGCGGATCACGGGTGTCGATCGGGCTGGGGTAAATCATCGGCTCGTGCCCAGCGCGAGTCAGCGCCGCCTTCACCGTCGGGCCGAAGCGCTGTTCCAGCCAGAGCGCAGTGGCCCGATGGCGCGCGTACTTGCCCCAGCCTGCATATGTGTAGGTCACGTCATATTGCATGTCGAAGCCGCCGCTGACGTGGCAGTCGATGTAGAGCGCCGGGTCAAGCCGCCGCAGCAGCGCGACCATCGCGCGCACTTCGGGCGTGTCCAGCTTGGCGTAATCGCGGTTGAGGTTGATGTTGCGCGCGTTCCCCTCGGTGCCCTTGGCCTCGGGGCCGCGCACGTGGAGGAAATTCCAGGGGCTCGCACGTTCATGCCCGTCGATGTTGAGGATCGGCACGAAGACGAGATCGACCTTGTCGAGCAGGCCGCTTTTGCCGCGCACCGCGATGTCGCGCAGCAGCATGAGGCCGGCGTCCTTGCCGTCGATCTCGCCCGAGTGGATACCCGCCTGCACGAGCACGACGGGCTTGCCCGGTCCGCCAGTGCTGGCGCGCACCATCAGCAGTTCGCGGCCTTCGCCGGTCCTTCCGAAGCTCTCGATCCGGATCAGCGGCGAAGCCTTGGCCAGCTTGTCGAGCCAGTCGCGCACTTCGTCATAGCGCGGCGAGGTCTGGAACCCTGATGCCTCGGCCGGGGTGATCCACGGATCGCCGGACTGGACGATCAGCTTCTCGCTCGCGCCCGACCATGCCAGCGCAGGCGGGAGCACGGCGGGCGGTGCCGATTCCGCCGCTGCAGCGGCAGTCGTGATGGCGAGAGTGGCGGCAAGGACGGCGAATTTCAGCATCGATCGATCCCCTGCCATCAGAACCGCGCGCGCAGACCGATGGTCCCGGTACGCGGCGCGCCGGGCTGCACCCATAGCGGTGAGTAGCTGTTGGCATACCAGTGCTCGTCGAAAAGGTTGGTCACCGAACCGAACAGTTCGAGATGCTCCATCACGTCAACTTTGCCGAACAGGCGGAACAGCGCGTGCGAAGGCAGCATGAAATCGGTGCCCGTTTCGCCGCGGCGCTTGCCCACGTATTGCATGCCCGCGCCGATCTGTACCTCGCGCTTGCCTAGAGTGAAGGACTTGGCAATCTGCATATTGAGGTTGTGCTTAGGGATGTTCACCAGAGCATCGCCGACCTGCACCTGGAACGAGGTGTTGGGGTCCACCATCGCAGAGCGCGCTTCGGCATCGACATAGGCGTAGCTCACCAGAACATCGACGCGGCCCGGCAACTTCCCCGCAAGATCGAACTCGGCGCCGCGACTGCGCGCCTTGCCCAGCGCCAGCGAGAACCCCGGCGCATTGGGATCGGTCGCCAGCACATTGGCCTTGGTGAGATGGAACACCGACAGCGTTCCGGTCAGCGCTCCACCCAGCAGGCTCACCTTGGCACCTGCCTCGAAGGATTCGCTGTTTTCGGGATCGAAGATCTGCCCATTGACGTCGGTGCCGACATTGGCCCGGAAGCCCTGCCCATAAGCGGCGTAGATCGTCACCGGATCGCTCAGTTCGTAGACCACGCCGGCTTGCGGGCTGAAGCGGCTGCGTTTGCGGCGGCTGTTCTGGCTGGTCAGGCGATTGTCGGTTTCCAGCGTCAGGTGGTCGAAGCGCCCGCCGATGCGGATCTGCAGCCGGTCAGTCACCTCGATCTGGTCCTGCACGTAAGCGCCGATCGAACGCTGGCGGTCCGTACGGTCCATCATGGTTGCGCCGACAGGCAGCGGGAAGCGGCCGTAGACCGGATCGAGGATGTCGATGACATTGCCCTGTTGCGCCGTCGGGTTCGTGCTGAGGGCTGGCGGGCGGAAGCGCAGGAACAGCTGCTTGTAATCGAAATTGTCGTAATCCGCACCGATCAGCACGCGATGCGTCAGTGCGCCGGTCCCGAACTCACCCGCCAGTTCCGCGCGGAGCACATTGTGCCGTGCATCGTAACGGCGCGAGCGGCGCTGGCGCGAGAGCGAGCGGCCGTCGGTGTAGAGCGCCTGACGCGAGGCCGCCGTCTCCGCATCGGAGGAAAATCCGGTGAGCAGCGTATCGCGAATGCTTCCGCCCACCAGCAGGCTCCAGCGGTCGCTGAACTGATGGTCGAGCCGCAACTGGTGCCCTTCGGCGCGGGCGACCGTATCGCCATCACCCGGCTCGCCAAGGAAGCGGGAGCGCGGGACGGTGTCGAAATTGCCGTCCAGCACCACGATGCCGCGATCGAACGGAACCGACACACGGGTCTTCTCCAGATCGTAGGTCAGGCGCGTATCCGGTCCGAGCGCGAGGCCGACCGAGGGCAGGAAGCCCCAGCGCGACTGATGGACGTGATCGCGGAAGGTATCGCCCTCCTCGCCATAGCCTATCAGGCGCACGGTAAGACCTCCGGTCAGGGAGATGTTGACGTCGGCCTCGCCGCGCACCCGGTCCCAGCTGCCGTACTGGATCGCGGCGGCGGCGAAGCTGCGGCCCAATTCGGCCTGCTTGGTCACGAGGTTGATCGTGCCCCCCGGCTCGCCGCGCCCGATCAGCGCTGCAGCGGGCCCTTTGAGCACTTCGACCCGCTCGATCCCCGCCGTATCACGCTGCCCGCCGAAACCGCGCCCGCCGTTGAAACCATTGACGAGATAGCCGCTCGGCATGTTCTCGTCGCCAGCGAAGCCCCGGATCGCAAACGCATCCCACAAGCCGCCCAGCGTGTTCTGCCGCGCCACCGAGGCGTTGAGATCGAGCGCGTCGGTTAGCCGCTGGATGCCGTTCTGCTCCAGCGTCTTCGCATCGATCTCGGCAATCGACTGTGGGATTTCCGACACCGCGAAGTCGCCGCGATAGGCCTGGCGCACGCCGTTTACGGTGATCGCCTCGCTGCGCTCCTCACCTTCGGCTCCGGCCTCTTCGGCCAAGGCACCGCCAGACGGCGCCAGCGCGATGGCGAACGGCAGAGTTCCGGCGAGCAGCCGGCGATTCCTGGTAAAGCGAAGCATGCGATCCCCACGGTGACTATGTCCCGAGGCAGCGCGGTGCCTCGTTCGGGCGGGCTTCTGTCAGCACAAACGGCGGCCGTCAATGATATGTTGCATCATATCAATTAATAAGGCAGGAGGCCGCAAAATCCGCAGAAATCCTGACTTCTTTAGCAATATTCGGGAAACATTATGATTGAAACGGCGCTGCCGATCCTGATCGAGAACCTCGCTGTCACTTACGGCGACCACCGGGTTCTGGACGGTCTTTCGCTCTCGGCGCCCGCAGGCAGCGTGACCGCTTTGCTGGGTGGTAATGGTGCGGGCAAATCGACCACGCTGTCGATCCTGCTGGGCTTCGTGAAGGCGCAGGCCGGCTCCATTTGGGTCTGCGGCATCGATCCCGGCGCCGCGCCTGACGACGCTCGCCGCCAGATCGCCTACTTGCCCGAGAACGTCGCGCTTTACGAACATCTGACCGCCGTGGAGAACGCGCAATACCTGCTGGCCCTCTCCGGCGGGAAGCAGGCCCGCGTGCCGATCGTCGAGGCCTTCGCTGCCGCCGGCTTGCAGGAGCGCGCCTGGGACCAGCGGCTTGGCGCCTTCTCAAAGGGGATGCGTCAGAAGGTGGCCATCGCGGTCGCACTGCTGCGCGAAGTGCCGGTGCTGCTGCTCGACGAGCCGACTTCCGGCCTCGATCCGCGGGCGACGGCGGACTTCAACGCTCTGGCGCTCGCGGTGCGCGCACGTGGCACCGCCGTGCTCATGGTGACGCATGACCTGCTGAGCGCCGCCGACATCGCCGATCGCATCTGCTTCCTCGAAGCCGGGCGCATCGTCGAAGACGTGACGGCGCGGGGCGAGGACCGCTTCGACGTGCGCGCGCTGCACGCCCGCTTCGCGGTCGCCGCGCAGAGGGTGGCGGCATGAACGCCGCACCCCTGATAGCGCGCGACGAGCTGCGGCTGATGCGCCGCAACCGCGTCGCCGTGATCGCCTGCGTGCTGCTGGTGCTGCTTACCCTGGTGGCGGTTGCAAGTTCCTGGTCGCACCAGCGCGGGATCGAGGACTTGCGCGCGCGCCACCAGCACGAAGCCGAGCAGGCCTTCGATATGCAGCCGGACCGGCATCCGCATCGCATGGTCCACTACGGCACATTCATCTTCCGCCCGCTGAGCGCGCTCGCCGCCTTCGATCCGGGCGTCGATGCCTTCACCGGCAATTCGATGTTCCTCGAAGGCCACCGCCAGAACACCGCCAACTTCGGCGATGTCAACCAGAGCTCGTTGCTGGTCCGCTTCGGCCAGTTGACGCCCGCCTTCGTGCTGCAGACGGTGGCGCCGCTGCTGCTGATCTTCCTCGGCTATGGCGCCGTCGCTCGCGAGACGGAGCGCGGCACCTTGCGCGTGCTAATGATGCAGGGCGCGACGCGCGGGGCGATCGTGCGCGGCAAGCTGCGCGCGCTGGGCACCGTCGCCCTGCTGGTGATGCTGCCTGCGATCCTGGGGCTCGTCGCGCTGGCGGGGACGTCAGGCGCGGCGAGCCTGCCGATGGCCGTGATCGTGCTGGGCTATGCGGCATGGCTGCTCTTGTGGGTCACGGCCATCGTACTGGTTTCCACGCTGGTCGGCCGCAGCCGCGACGCGCTGCTGGCGCTAGTGGCGATCTGGGCGGTGAGCGTCGTCCTGCTCCCGCGCGTGGCGCCGGATATCGCCAGCGCGGCGGTGCCCCTGCAGAACCGCCTGCAGACCGAAGTGGCGATCGCGCGCGACTTGCGCCGCCTCGGCGATGCCCACAACCCCGACGATCCGCACTTCGCCGCCTTCAAGCGATCGGTGCTCCGGCTCTACGGCGTGACGCGGGTGGAAGACCTGCCGGTCAACTACAAGGGGCTTCTCGCGGTGGAGGGGGAGAAAGTCACCTCCGCGCTGTTCGAGCGCTACAGCGGCGAAAGCTACGCGGCACAGGGCTCGCAGAACGCCATTGTCGGCATGGTCGGCGCAATCAGTCCGGCGATCGCCTTGCGCTCGCTGTCGATGGCAGCCGCGGGGACCGACTTTGCGGCCCATCGCAGCTTTCTCGAACAAGCGGAAGCCTATCGCTACGACCTCGTCCAGCGGCTGAACCGGCTGCAGGCCGATGGCGTCACCTATGCCAACGACACCGCGAGCGACGCGGACGCCGACCGCCGCAAGCGCATTGCCGCCGGTAACTGGGAAAAGATGCCCGACTTCACGTATCGCGCGCCAGACGGTGCGACACTCGCCGCCCGCGCTCTGCCGGGGCTGGTCGTGATCGCCGGATGGCTCATGCTTGCCGGGGCCTTGCTCGCCTTCGCCACCTGCCGTCTGGGAGAGCGCCGATGACCTTGTGGATGCATGAAGCCCGCCTGCTGCTGCGCCAGCGCCTCGCCATGATCGCAGTTGGCCTGCTGGCGGTGCTGACGGCGGCGGCGCTGATCGCGGGGATAGCCGAAGTCGCTCGCCAGCGCACCGCCATCGCCGCCATTGCTGCCGCGCAGGCCGAGGACATCGCCGCCATCGCCGCCTGGGTCGACAAGGAGAAGGATGCGGGCAGCGCCGCCTACTACAGCTTCCACCCGACCTGGGACGCGCCTTCACCGCTCGCCTTCGCGGCGCTGGGGATGCGGGATGTCTCCCCCTACATCCTGCGCGTGCGGGCGCTGGGCCTCGAACCGCAGATCTACGATGGCGATACCTTCAACCCGGAACTGGCGCTTCCCGGCCGCTTCGACTTCGCCTTCGTGCTGGTGTTCCTTGCCCCGCTGTTCGTCATCGCCTTGTGCCACGACCTGACATCGGGCGAGCGTGAGGCCGGGCGCTGGCACACGCTTGCCGCTCTCCCGCACGGCGGCGCGGCCTTGTGGCGACGCCGCACCCTGCTTCGTCTCGCCCTACTCTGGGCGGTGATCGGCATGCCCTTCGCCGTTGCGGCGGCCATCTCGGGCGTCATCGTCGGCGCAATCCTCGTCATTCTGCTGGTGGTCGCTGCTTACCTGCTATTCTGGATCGGCCTCAGCGCCCTCATCGGTCGGCTGCGCTGGAGCAGCGTCGCCAATGCGGCGAGCCTTGCGGCGCTATGGCTGGTGCTCGTGCTGGTACTGCCGGCGCTCGGCCATATCGTTATCAACCGCGCGATCCCGGTGAACCAGGGCGCCGAGATCGCCCTGGCCCAGCGCGAGGCCGTAAATCACGCATGGGACATCCCCCGCGAGGACACGATGCAGGCATTCTATGCCCGCCACCCGCAATGGGCGGATTCCGCGCCTCTGGGCACCGCGTTCCATTACAAGTGGTACTTCGCCTTCCATCAAATCGGCGACGAGAGCGTCGCAGGCAAGGTGCGCACCTATCGGCAGGGCCTGGAATCTCGCGACCATGCCGCGCGCAGTCTGGGTTGGGTGCTCCCCTCGGTCGGCTTGCAGGCGCTGCTGACCCGGATGGCGCGAACTGACCTCACCGCGCAACTCGCCTATCGCGATCAGATCCGCGACTATCACCGCCGCCTCCGCGGTTTCTACTACGGTTACATGTTCCGCGATCGCCCCTTCGGCAAAGCAGACTTCGACCGCGCGCCGCGCTTCGACTCTGCAACCTGATGAATGGAGCAGTGACACGTCATGTTGCCGCACCACCCCCGCCCGGATAGTGGTTGCCCCTCAGCCCACTGCCGGAAAGTCAATTTCTTCGTGCCCTATACCCTCGCTGACGAGCTGGACGAATGGCGAGGTTCCAGGGTCACCCATTGAAATTTGCCGGCCTCCTCGCGGCTAGGCGGGGGCGCTCCGAAAGGAGAACCGGAACGTCCGCAATGAGGGAAGTGGAAATCGGCAGCTGAACGACAAGAAAGGATCGACGTAGGGAGGTGGCCGCTAACGTCATATGCAACGCGCTAAACCCAGCTTTCCCGCGCGCGCACGGGGAAGCTGGCATTTCGTTGATTGAACTGATCGTCCAGAGCGTTTCGGCCGCGTCAGAACTTGCCGCGAAGCGAGACGAGGAAATTGCGTGGATCGCCGTAGAAATTGCCGTAGCCCGTGCTGCCGATCGTCACGTAATAGGATTTGTCGAACAGGTTGTTGAGATTGGCGCTGATCGAAAACTGATCGCTTACGTCGTACTCCGCGCGCAGTGACCAGATGGCGTATCCGGGCAACCTGAACTGGTATTGGTAGTAGGGGCCGTCGTATAGCCCTGTGGCGGGATTGAGTTCCTGCACGTAGCCCGAACGGAAGTTGCTGCTTTGCGCCGTCACGCCGTCGCCAACGCTCAAACCCTTGAGCGCGCCTTCGCGGAAGGCATAGTCCGTGAAAACCTTGAGCAGGTGCCGGGGGGTGATCTCGGCGAAGGAGGCGTCGTTTTCGCGCCGGCTCTCATTATCGTTGTAGGTATAGCCAACCGATACCTGCCAGCCGGGCAGCAGTTCCCCGTTCACTTCCGCTTCGAAGCCCTCGCTGCGCAGCGACCCGTCGCGGATGTAGCAGCAGTTGTCGGTGGATCCGGCGGGCGGATTGCTAGGATCGGTCGCTGAAGCCCCTTGCTTGCGTACACGATAGACCGCCAGCGATCCGGTCAGCTTGCCGCCCGCGAACTCGCCCTTTACGCCCGCCTCGTAATTGGTGCCGCTTACAGGGCCAAGCGGTGTTCCGGGGCGCGGCGCCGACATCAGGTTGGCCTGCGACTGGTAGATTTCGGAGTAGCTGGCGTAGAGGCTGAGCGATTTCGTGACATCGAGGACCGTTGCAACATAAGGCACGAACTTGGTCTTCTGGTCGAGTAGCGACGTGACCGCGCCGGTCGTGATGTTGCGGTTCTCGGTGCGGTCCTTGACCACCAGCCGTCCGCCGCCGATCAGCGACAGCGGCGCGATCGGGCGAATGCGCAGCGATCCGTAGAAGCCGAGACGTTCTATCGTCGTGCGGCCCTCATAACCGCCGTCCGTCCAAACCGGCGGATAGGCCAGTTCGGGCGGATAGTCCGGATCGAAAACATTGGCCGGCCCGTAATAGGTCCATAAGCTGCGATTGTCCGTCCTGTTGTTCGTGTAATCCAGGCCAAGGACAACGTCATGCTTCTGGCCAAAGGCCTCGAAGCTGCCCGTCGTGTTGAAGTCGAGCGTCAATTCCCGCACTCTCGACGCGGCCTGGTAGTACCACCAGTCGGCACCGGACTGATCGATCGGATCGACGGCGTTTTCCATTTCCGCCGCATTGGTGCGATCGTTGGAGCGGGTGAAGTTGGCGTTCAGCCGCATGGTCCACGCTTTGCCGATCGCCTGCTCGATCCGGCCGTAGGCGACGTCGATCGTGCGGTCGATCGTGCTCCACGGCGCGCCCATGTTGGTGCTGCGAGCAAAGCCGATGTCCTCACCGCTGCGATAGCGCGGAAGGCTGACGTTGAAGCCCTCGTGTTTGTCGACCTGATGGGTGTAGCCGGCGACCAGCAGCGTACCGGGGGCCGGGTTGTATTCCAACGATCCGTGGGCGAGCCAGCGGTCATCCTTCTTGAAGTCCTGGAAGCTGTTGCTGATGTCGTAGACGCCGATGGCACGGGCCCGCAGGTTACCGTCGGCGGTCAGAGCTCCAGTGAGATCGCCGTCGATCCGGGCATGGTCCCAACTGCCGAAGGTCATCGTGGCGCAGCGTGACGAGCCAGAACCGGCCTTGCTTGTCCTTCAGGAACAGGTTCTTGGTATGGGCGGCGGGGAGCGCCTCATGGATGGCCGCGCTTTCCTCGACGGTGTGGACAGCCGGATGTTCCAGCTTTTCGAACGCGATACCGCGCCTTTCAAAGTCCTCGTATATGGCCTGTTCGTTCATGAATGAGGCTGCCTCTCTGTTCAGAAGTAGTAACCGCAGATGGTCAGGAACGATGCCTTGGTGCGGCCATCGCCGCCCTCAGCGGCACCCAGTGTGTACTGACCGGCACCTACGAAGGGGTCGCTGCGACCCAGCAGGAACTCGGACCAGATACGGATGCGGCCGGTCGCCTTGTCGGTCCAGAAGGCGCCGAGGTTCAGGCGCTGCGTGTCCCTGAACCCGGAATCGGCCTTCGCGAAATACGCGTAGTTGGCGAAGAGCTGGACCGAGAACGGAAGCGAACCGGTATCGATCTTGCGTCCGACTTCGCCGAACAGCAGGGTGCCGTCCGCCGCGATGTTGAAGGGCGCGTCGTAATTGCCGACGGTGACGGTCCGGTCGTTGCCGGGGTTGCGCAGCGACATGTCCTGCCGCGCCGCCAGCAGCTTGGCATGCCAGGGCCCCTGGGTGCCCTTGAGGCTTACCGCGAAGGCGCGGCGCCAGCCGTCCTCGTTCGTATCGAAGTTGTGGATCGTCGAGTACCAGCCCGACCCCATCACCGAGAGCGAGCCGGTGTCCGACGAGGCCAGTTTGTATTCGGCGCGCCCGACGATCATGTTGCGCTCCGCGTTGCGCGAGGCGAGCGGGTTGGAGCGGTCGCCCTTGACGATGTTCACCGAATAGCGGGCCGCATCGTCGCTGATGCCGAAGGCATTGGGCGCGGTCGTCGGGAAAAACCCGGCGGTCACGTTGAACGCATCTTCCTCGTGTGCGTAAGTGATGCCCGCGTTGTAGACTTCCTCCAGCCCGATCACGAAGCCCATCGAATTGAGGAAGGCCGAGCCCCAGAACTGGTCGTCGAACGGCACCGGCTGCACGCCCACCGCGACCTTGTCGTGCTTTCCCAGCTTGGCCCCTGCATAAGCGTAGACCGGGAAGCTGATCTCGCCGGGATAATTGTGGTAGCCGTAATCCTTGCCGTAGAGGAAGCTGCCGCCGTAGAAACGGTACTGCGCGGCGCCGAAGAAGGTTTCGGAATCGTAGTCCGCCTTCAGGATCAGCGTGTCGAACGACAGGTTGCTCGAGGTACGGCGCCCGCCATCGGCGCCCGCGCTGTTGAAGCGCAAGTCGTAGCGGCCACGGATCGCGCCGCCCAGCTTCAGGCCCGAGGGCTTGCTCTCGTCCTGCGTCTCGGTTTCAGGCAGGGGTGCGGCCGGAACCTCGTCGATAGCGGGCGGCGGTGCCTGCCCGGTGGTCTGGGCGTGGGCCGTTGGCGCGCAGGCCAGTCCCGCGCACAGCAGGGCGACCGGCACTTGGGACAGTGTGGGAATGGACAGGCAAGCCTTCCCCGATCCCCGCAGACGGGGTGCGAATACCTTCATGACATCCTCCGATGCCGACCGTTCGTGCGGGCGGCGCTATCGATTATGGTTGGACAGGCTCCTCACCGCCCGGTCGAGAGCCGGAACGGGCGGTGAGGGGGAAACATCAGGACACGTCGATCCAGATCGTCTTGATCTCGGTGTACTGGTCGTGCGCCCACTGCGACTTGTCGCGCCCACCGAAACCGGACTGCTTGTAGCCGCCGAACGGCGTCGTCACGTCACCTTCGCCGAAGCAGTTGACGGTGACGACACCGGCGCGGATCTCGCGGGCAAGGCGAACCGCGTTCTTCAGGCTGCCGGTGTAGGCCGATGCGGCCAGGCCGTAGATGGAATCGTTGGCCAGCGCGATCGCCTCCTCGATCGTCTCGAAGGTGGTGATCGCCAGTACCGGGCCGAAGATCTCCTCGCGGAACAGGCGGTCGTCGGGGGTGACGCCGTCGACCACCGTGGGCTCGACGAAGATGTCGCCGTGGGTGCCGCCGCCGGTGACGATCGCCAGCTTCGCCGCCGCCGCATGGTCGAGGTATTCGCGCACCTTGTCGAAATGGGCACGGCTGACCATCGCGCCGAGGCGATTGTCGGGATCGAGCGGATCGCCCAGCTTCCAGTCCTTGAGGTGATGGGCGATGCGTTCCAGCAGCGCATCCTTCACGCTGGCCTCGACGATCAGGCGGGAGGACGCCGAGCAGTTCTCGCCCATGTTCCAGAACGCGCCGTTGACGACGTGGCCCGCGACCACATCCAGATCCTCGGCATCGGCCATGACCACGGCGGGGTTCTTGCCGCCGCATTCCAGCACGATGCGCTTGAGGTTGGATTCGCCCGCATAGGCGAGGAAGCGGCGGCCGGTGGCGGTGGAACCGGTGAAGCTCACCATGTCCACGTCCATGTGGCGGCCGATCGGCTCGCCCACGTCGCGCCCGCCGCCGGGCACGACGTTGAAGACACCCGCCGGAATACCGGCCTCCTGGGCCAGCTGCGCGACCCGAAGGGCGGTGAGCGTGGTTTCGGCGGCAGGCTTGACGACGATCGAGCAGCCAGCGGCCAGCGAGGGACCGATCTTCCACGCCAGCATCAGCAGCGGGAAGTTCCAGGGCAGCACGAGGCCGACAACGCCGATCGGCTCACGCACCACCAGGCTGAGCGCGCCCGAGCCGACCGGGGCGGTGCTGTCGTAGATCTTGTCGATCAGTTCGGCATGCCAGCGGATCGTGTGGATGCTCTCGGGAATATCGACGCCCTCGCATTCGGCAATCGGCTTGCCGCTGTCGAGGCTTTCCAGCACCGAGAGTTCGCGGGCGTTGTCTTCCAGCAGCTGGGCGAAGCGCAGCAGGGTGTGCTTGCGTTCGTTCGGCGACAGGCGGTGCCAGCGGCCGTCCTCGAACGCGGCCTTCGCGGCGGCCACTGCCAGATCGACGTCGGCGCTGTCGCAGGCGGCGATATCGGCGATGTGCTCGCCGGTGGCGGGGTTGGTCGTCGCGAAGGTCCGGCCCGAAAGGGCTGGACGGAACGCACCGTCGATGAATGCCTCGGTCGGCGGGGTGAGGCCCTTCGCGATGTTCGCGTAGTAGGCGCGGGTCAGCAGATCAGGCATCGACCGAAGCCTTGGTCACGGCCGCAACATTGCTGCGCAGGTCGGCGATCACCTGAGCCAGCGCCTCCTTGCCGGCCGCATCCAGCGGGGACAGCGGAGCGCGCACGCCGCCTGCCTTCAGACCGATAATCTCGGTGCCGGCCTTGATCGACTGGACGAACTTGCCGCCTTCGAGGAAGTCCATCAGCGGCAGCATCGCGGCCATGATCGCGCGGCCCTTGGCGAAGTCCTTCTCCAGCACGCAGGCTTCGTAGAGCGCGACGTGCTCTGCGGGCACGAAGTTGGAACCGGCGCAGACCCAGCTGCGGGCGCCCCATGCGAAGAATTCCAGCGCCTGATCGTCCCAGCCGCAGGACAGCTGGATCTCGGGGTAATGCGAGGCCAGCGCGTGCAGGCGCAGCATGTCGCCCGAGCTTTCCTTGATCGCCTGGATGTTGGCGTTGCCCTTGATGGCGGCGAAGAATTCGTCCTCCATGCCCACGCCCATGCGCGCCGGGTAGTTGTAGAGCATGATCGGCAGGCCGGCGGCCTTGTCGACGGTCAGGACGTGCTGCGCGATCTCGTCCTGCGTCGGCAGCGCGTAAGGCGGCGTGGTGACGAGGATGGCGTCGGCGCCGATCGACTTGGCATGGACCGCATAGTCCACCGCGTCCTCGGTGCGGATCGCGCCGGTGCCGACGACGAGCGGCAGCCGGCCGCCGATGACGGCCTGCGCGCGCTCGGCAAGGGCGCGGCGTTCCTCGGCGGTGTGGGCGTAGTATTCGCCGGTCGAGCCGCCGATGATGATGCCGTGCACGCCGCTGGCGATCAGGTGTTCGAGCACGGCGTCGAAGGCGGGGTAGTCGATGGAGCCGTCCGCCGCGAGCGGGGTGATGGCGGGGGTGAAGATGCCGTCGAAGTTCATGGATTTTGTCCTTTGCGTGGAAGGGGATGGTGCGGGCCGAAGGAGATGGCCCGCACCGTGGCTGGCGGGCTGACCAGCCGCCGGCCATTTTTGGGGATCAGGCGGCTCGCGGCTTCAGGGAAGCGGCATCGGCCAGGTTGAGGGAGCGGGTTTCGGGGGCGAGGAACCAGGAGACGGCAAGGCCCACGAAAGTCACGGCGGCGGCGATGTACATGGTGTCGGCGATGCCCAGCCGGTCGAGCGAGATCGGGACGAGATACGTGCCGGCCGCTGCGCCGATGCGGGAGAACGAAGTGCCGAAGCCGACGGCCTTGGCGCGGATCTCGGTGGGGAACAGCTCGTTGGGATAGACCAGCTGGAGCACCTGCGCGCCGCCGATCAGCAAGGCGTAGGAGCCGAACAGGACGAGGATCAGCGCCGGGCTGGCATTGGCGAACACGCCCAGCAGCAGCAGCGCGAGGCCCGACCACAGGAAGCTGTGGATCACCATCGGGCGGCGGCCCATCGCATTGATGAGCATGGTGGCGATGATGCAACCCACGACGAACAGCAGGGTGATGGCGATCGAGCCGAACGCCGCCCACTTGTCATGCAGGTTGAGCGCCATCAGCACCTTGGGCGCGAAAGCGTAGACCGCGAAGACCGGGATGACCGAGCAGGTCCAGAACAGGCTGACGAAGGCAAGGCGGCTGCCGTAGCCCGCCTTGAGCAGGCCCCAGAGCGACACCTTCTCATGGCGCGGTTCTTCGGTGAGATTGGCGGTGGAATAGCCCTTGCCGTAGACGTCGCGGATCACCGCATCGGCTTCGGCGCGGCGGCCCTTGCCGAGCAGCCAGCGCGGCGATTCCGGAGTGCCGATCCGCACGAGGAACAGCGCCAGGCCGAACAGCGCGGTGCTCGCGAGCGCCAGGCGCCAGCCCCCGGCGCCGCCCACCGACAGGATCGCGTTGCCCATGATGTAGGCGGTGGCGGCGCCCGCGAACCACATGATCGTCAGTGTCGCAAGGCGCGGGCCGCGATTGGCCTTGGGCAGGAACTCGACCAGCAGCGCCGTCGCCACCGGGTAATCGATGCCCACGGCGACGCCCAGGAAGAAGCGGCAGGCAAACAGCGCGAAGGGCGTGTCGATCCAGAGCTGCGCAACGGAGAACAGCACGAACAGCGTCGGACCGGCGAAGAACACGCGCTTGCGGCCGAGCATGTCGGTCAGCCAGCCGCCAACCATGCCGCCCGCGAAGATGCCGATCAGCGCCGATGCCGCGATCAGTCCCTGCCACAGGCTCGACATGCCAAGGGCCGCCGAAGCCTGCACCATGGCGACGCCGATGACGCTGAGCACATAGCCGTCGACGAACGATCCGCCGCTCGATCGAACGGTCAGAAGCTGGTGGAATCTGTTGAGAGGAACGTCCTCCAGTGTCTGCGCATTCGTGGTCATGCTTCTCTCCAATTCTTGTTTTTCTGACGGCGAGGCGGCTCAGCTTTCCGGACCGGCCTTGGCTTGCGCCCAGGCGAGGTTCGCCTTCACGCCGATGTCGAGGAACGGGCGCGGCGGGTTGGCGCTGGGTCCGGGCGAGGCGAGCAGGAAGTCGATCACTTCGCCCCGGCGACCGGCCAGCCAGTCGGCCAGCAGCACGCCGGTCGCGGTGCCGCGGGTGATGCCAAGGCCGTTGCAGCACAGCGCGCCGTAGACATTGGGCGCCAGCTCTCCGAACTGGCTCTCGTGGTTGCGCGACATGACGATCGCCCCGCCCCAGGTGTAGTCGAAGGGCACGCCGGACAGCATCGGGAAGCGGCGCTCGAACGACCGGCGATGACGCTTCGCGGCTACCTCGCGCTGGTGATCGTTGCTGATGCCGCCGGGGTGATAGCTGAAGCTGTTGCGCACCAGGATGCGGTTGTCGTGGGTGCGGCGCAGGGTGGTCCCGGCCGGGTCGGCGGGGATCAGGCCCCAGAAGTCCTTGCCGCCAAGGCGCGCCTGCTCCTCTTCGGTCAACTGCCGGGTCAGGCTGCCGTACGTGAAGACCGGAAGCATCCGGTTCTTCAGGAACCCGAAGGCCATGCCGAAGCCGTTGTTCGCCAGGATCAGCTTGTCCGCGACGATGCGCCCGTTCGCATGGGTCAGGATGATCTGCGGGCTGTAGCTGACCTCGGTGATCGGCGTGCGCTCGAACAGCGTGACGTTGGCGGGCAGCGTGTCGGCCAGCCCCTTCACCAGCGCCGAGGGCTGGACCAGCATCGTGCCCGGCGTGAACAGCGCCTTCTTGTAGAAGCGGGTGCCGATATGGTCGGGCAGATCGCTGCCCTCGATCACCTCGTAAGGCTGGCCGAGCCGGTCGAGGCCGCCGCGATAAGCTTCCAGCACGGCCAGACCGCGTTCCTCGACCGCGCCCTGGTACTTGCCCGAGGCGCGCATGTGGCACTCGATGCCATGCAGGTCGACGAGATCCTTCAGATAATTCTGCCCGGTCTTGTTGAGCTTGAGCACGAGGTTCGCGGTGGCCAGATCGCCGATGTAGTCCGCCGCGCCGATGTCGTGCGGCAAGTCGATGGCGAAGCCGGCGTTGCGTCCGGCGGTGCCGAAGCCGACCTCCTGTGCCTCGACGAGCACGACCTGATCCTGCGGGAAGTTCATCGCCAGCTGGCGGGCGGCGGCAAGGCCGACGTAGCCGGCGCCGACCACCACCCAGGGCGCCCGCGTCTCTCCGGTATGCGCGGGGCGGGGCTGGCGGACGGAACTGGTGTGAAACCAGCCGCATGTCCGGTCGTCGGCGGGAAGCGAGGTTACCTTGGTCATGGTGGGTGTGTCGTTTCTTCAGGCAGCGGCCAGCCGTCCCCGATCGCGCGGTCGCTGCCGACCGGCGGGGTCCATGGTCTGACCGGCGGCCCCCAAAGGGGCCGGGATCACATCAGTTCAGCGGTATGTTCAGCCCGGTCGGCGCGGCGTAGTCCGCCATCCGCACGCGGGAGAGGTTCATGTGCTCGCGCACAAGATCCCCGGCCTCTTCCGCAGCGTGGCGTTCGAGCGCCTCGATGATCTCGTCATGTTGGATCACCGCCTTGTGCAGGCTGGCCAGCATGTCGGGCGACGGCGGATGCTTGTAGAATGTCATCCCCAGCCGCGCATGATCAATCAGCAGGCGGCGCAAGCTGGGCATCAGGTAGTCGTTGTGCGCCATCAGGCCGATCTGGAGATGGAACAGGTCGTTGAAATGGACGCGGCTCGACACGTCGCCATTGGCAATGGCCTGACGGAAGCTGCGCTGGATGTCCCTGAGTTCGTCCAGTTCGCGCGGCGTGGCATTATCTGCCGCCAGTTGCGTGGTGGCGACATAGACCATCGGCGCGGCAAGGAAGAACCCGCGCAGCGTATTGTAGCTCATCGCCGTGACCCGCGCCGGGCGGTTGGGCTCAAGCTCCAGATACCCTTCCGCCGCCATCTGGCGCATCAGTTCGCGGACCGGCGGGCGCGAAAGGCCGAACTCCTCGGCCAGCGAAAGCTCATCGACGATCGAGCCCGGCGCCAACTCCATATTTAGGATTCGCCGGCGCAGGCTGTCGTTGAGCAGCGCTTTTCGATCCACAGGCGGCTGAGCCAAGCTCTCAAGTCCAATCAAAACAGGTGCGTACACCGCTACCTCTCCTCACCGCGCTCTCTGAAGTATATGAAACTGCGGTCTCTCGCTTTGGGAGCGAACTATGGTCAGTGCTCTTGTACGATCGAGCAGGCAGTGAGTGGTCGGATCGTTTAGCGGCAAAGGTGCGTCACGTTCAGCGCCTAAAGTCTACTATTGCAGTTGCGGAACACGGCTGCGATCTTGGAATTATCGTTGCCCTGAGAGCCCCCGAACTGGATGCAGTACTTGAACTTCCATGGAATTGGAAGGTTCATGAATATGAGGGGGACGCCACAGTATACCATCGAGGGGAGTTTGAGCGTAGCGATGGAACTAAAGGTTCAGCAATCGTCGCGCGCGCCGGTCAGATGGGAATGCCTGCTGCGACAGCCCTCGCGACGAAGCTTGGATTATTATTCCGACCGAAATGCCTTGCCATGGTAGGTATTTGCGCTGGCAATAAAAGCGAGGTAGAAATCGGCGATTTGGTCGTTGCAAACCCAACATGGGATTACGGAAGCGGTAAATACTCGACAAAGGATGGAGGCCAAGTTTTTGAACCTGCCCCTTATCCTTTGGCAATCTCGACAAGAGTCCGGAGTATAGCTGAACGCCATGAGGGTGAGTCCGATTTACTTGCTCAAATCAGAAAAAAATTTCCCGGTAAACCTGCTCCAAGCGTTCCTAAGCTGCATATTGGTCCTTTCGCCAGTGGGGCTGCTGTGGTGGCACGAAGTGCTATGGTCGAAGAGGTAAAGTTACAACAACATCGAAAATTAGTTGCCATCGACATGGAAGCATATGGTGTGGCGATGGCAGCGCACGAACTTTTGCAGCCTTCCCCAGAATTTCTCGTTGTGAAAGGCGTTTCCGATTTCGCTGATGAAGACAAGGGTGATTCAGCCCGCGATTATGCAGCATTCATGAGCGCTCAGTTTCTCGCTTCTTTGTGCGTTGAGTATCGCCTTTGTTGAATGGAACACTTAACCGATGCGAACTGTTCAATTGACTGTGGCGGTGCCGATTATCTAATAATGCTGTGATTTCAAATATCTAGGTCGGTTGACTGGATGTCGTCAACTAGATAGCTGAGCAGCCTTAACAGCCTAATGGAGAACAATTATGCCGCAGCCTTTGACCGAACCGGCACCGCCGCCGCCTGGGCGACCGCTTACTGAACCTTCGCCTCCGCCACCAGGACGTCCGTTGACCGAGCCTGCACCGGTATCTCCTGGAAAGCCGCTGACTGAGCCCGCACCAACGCCTCCTGGAAAACCGCTCTTCGAATAATAAAAGATGCAGACGTGGGGCGTTGCATCAACGCTCGTTAAGCAATTCCCCACTATTGCTATCTTATTTTAATTTCGCGTAGAGTGAAGGTACTTCACCAACCGAAACAATTCATGAAAACTCTACTCTACTTGTGAAATTAAGTGTACTCTGCGTTACAATATTGACAGTTTCATTTAGCCCGGCGTCTACTCTTGAAATTGCCCATCAAGCGCGTTCGTGACAGGCGGCTTACTGAGATACGTGCCCCGGAGCCGACTTTCGGGAAAGTCCCACGAGCTTTCGGCAGCGCCCGAAATTGAGATTTTGGCGATGACGAAGGTTTCGGAGAGGCTCCCATGGGCTTGGCTCATGATATGATCGTAAGCGCGTAGCCAATATCGCTCGATCCAGATTCTTGGTATCGCGCTTATTGCTCCGAGTGCAGCGCGTGGGGGTGCTGAAGCAGCCCGTCTCCGTAAACGGTCATGGCAAGTCCGCTCCTAGCATCGAGTGAAAAGCGCGCATCTGTGAACTTGTTTGCTGCAAAGACTGCCTCCATCAGGGTCGCGCCTCCGATCCAGCTGTCGAGGAACGCCGGAAGCCAGTGCGGCGGTATCTGGGAATCTAGCGGCCAAGGCGATGCGACGACAGCCGCGCAACCTCGGTCGAGGATTTCTTTGGCGAGCCCGATCGTCGTATTTGCGCTGGGATGCTGATCAGACCGGCCACCGCTGCACACGAACAGGATAACCACACCGATGTTTCGAAGGGCGCTGGCAAGATCCTCGCCTGAAATTTTGAGGGACCCCTCGTCCGAGACACGCTGAAAAAAACTGTTCTCTGGATGTATGTCGCCATGGGCGCAGATGACCGCAATCGTTGACCCAGCGAAATCCGTCGGCACCTGCGAATTGAAGTTTGCCGCAAAATCATAGTCTGCCAGCGGCGCCTCGAGACGCTGGGCGAGTAAAGGCATTGTTATCCGACCATCGCCGCTGTCTGCGGTCGAGATCCAGGCCACATGCCGGCCATCACCAGTCCAGTTGCGATCGCGCGCGTAACTTAGCCAGACAAGAGATGGGACCGCTGCCAATGAAATTTCGCGACTGAGCAATTTCCGGTACTCTCCCTCGCTCTCGATCGAAAGGATGTTCGGCGGGAACGCTTGGAGCTGGCTTGATGCGACGACGATGGTTGGTATGCGCGGCGCATCCGTCAAGCAGAGTTGCTCGGTCGTCGTGTAAAAGAGGTTAGGGCTGTCATCATATGCGTAGAGCCAAGGGAATTTCGGTGCCCATGCCTTGAATGCCGCTTCGGAAAACCGTTCCTCTGACTCTCGCACTCCGGCCGCAGGGGTGCCGTCGATAGTCACTGCTCGAACAAACCGCCCGTCCGCGTCGAACGCAATTTGGAGAACCGCGACGCCCAGTTCGGAAATACGCTTCGCCGTTGCCAAAGCGTCTTCGAGTTGCGGCGGTCGAGGCGGTGCAGCCGCCTCATCCCAGCCGGGAATGGCAGCCCCCCAATCGGCCATCGAATCGAGTAAGAACCGGAGGCCTTGACTGTCGTCAAGTATGGCGCTGTCGCTCAACGCGCGTTGAGCGAGCATCGACAGCTGCCGCGTGTCGTATCCGACATCGTCGGCGTAGCGTGCCTGTGGCATGTTGGCGGCGAGTTGCGCCACCTCGCCGACACTTGGCGTATCGACCGACACGATCTTGACGAAGCTCGCCAGATTCCCGCCCGCCCACTTGGAGAGCTCGTCAAAGGTCGCTTGGGCATCATCCGGGATTGCGAGCTTGAGCTGGCGGGCCGCGCGGATGAGCTGCCCAAGTGCTGCAGCCGAGGGCGCGGTCTGGTCCTGTTCGGCAATCACGGTCTTGCCAATACGGACAGCTTCCCTCAACAATGCCAAGATCTCTTCAGCGTCGGTTTCGCGGAGCGTCGTTTGACGCGTCTGCAGTGCCATGAGATCGATACGATGACCGTACCGCTTCGTGAGACCTAGTGAATCCATCAACTGACGTGCCCGCTCGATGGCGGCAAAGGCCATCGGCGTGATCCCGATGTCGCGCATCAGACGGACAAGGGCGTAGGTCTCTTGCCACGCCGGCTCCTCATCGATGTGGTCATCTGCGGAGAGCGCGCAAGCCAATGCCAGCATGCCGTTCAGGTAATCCTGAGAACGGTGATAAACATCGGCGACCGCCAGCCACGCAAGCCGACGGCGACGGGGCGTGTCGGCGCCGCTCTCCACTGCGGTTTCAACGAGATCTCGACCGCGTTGCGGAAATCCGGCGCTCACGAGCTTGCCGCAGGCGAGCCGGTAGAGCCTAAGATCGACATCCGGATCAGCCGAGTGTGGCGCGATGGTCGTCCCAAGCGTAAGAAACAACTGCATCACCTGAACGTCGTTCTCGTCGCTTAGCGGAATGGCTTCGAGGCAAGCACTGATCCCTGCGACTGCGTCGTCCGGATCGACGGTGAGCAATTCGATTGGAAGGGCCAGCTTTCCCATGACGATCGGGGTCTCGTCCCCAAGCCAAGTCATGGCATTATTGATAAAGGTCTCGTTTTCTTCAATCCAGGCGACGCTGCGCCCGCGCATCGGGACGCCCTTGTCGATATGTACGGGCCGTCGGTATTCGTCGATGCAGATTTTGGCGATGAGCGCATGGCCGGTGGGACCGGCAAGATTTTGGCGCAGGAGCGAATAAAGGCCCGATCGGAGGTGGGCACTTCGAGGGTTAGCGGCAAGCCGTCGGACCAATGCGAGCACGGCGCTTCCGATATCGTCGATCGAGACCGGCGGATTGCCTTCCGCATCGAGGTTCAGAAAGCAGAGTTCCAATGCCGAAAGGAGTACCCGCTCCCACGGCTCTGCCAATTCAGGATCTCCGGGCCGGGATTTGGCCAGCTCGAACGCATGCACAACAAGGCCCCCCTCGTTGGCGTCGCGCGCGGATGCCAGTCGATACTGGTCGCGTTGCATCGCGTCCGATCCGGTGTCGATGAGCGCCAGATAGTCGGGAACGCCTTGTGCGGAGAACGCCTTCCCAATCGCATCGTAGTAGGCGGCAAGCGTAGGATTGTCGGGGCGTACGATGACGGCGACCGCAGCGTAATCTCGTGCTTTGAGGAGGCGCTGACGACGGTGTTCCTTGAGGCCGGCCGACATAGGAAAGCGGGCCTCAAGTCGTATCGCGACCCTGTCTGCGAGACCAATATCCTTGACGGCGTCGAGGGTGAGGAGCGCGCTCTGAAGCTCGTCAAGCCCCTCCAGTTCGTTGATCACCGGCTCGAGGATTTCGCGGGCAAGGTTGTTGGCCCCCGCCTGCCATGCGATTAAGGCTAGTCGGGTACGCGCACTTGGCGACGGATTGCTTGCTGGAAGAATGTCCGATCGAATTTCTGCGAGCGCCTGGACGGTGAGACCGGCCTTGCTCAGGAGTTGCACACGCAAGAACGGCTTCTCGGTGTCGAAATTCTCAGGGAGCGCAGCAACGTCTCGCAATGCGAGGCCTATGTGGCCGCTCCTAATCCATGTGTCCCACTGCCCTACCCGTTGCACAAGAATGGTCTCGCGAGCCTCCGAGCTTTCGGCGCTCAAAATGCCGAACCGATCAACCGACTGGAGAAGCGACTGGAGTGCGGGATTGACCGGCGCAAGCTCGTTCGCGTCGAAAGCGACGTACAGCGTGCGCTGCTGGGCGATCGGCACAGCAGTCTGGGCAAGAGCGAACAGCTGCGGCACCCAAATATCTTCCGGCGCCAAGGGACCACTCCCCCCAGGAGCTACGAACGGCTCGACCGTTTCGTCGCGAAAGAGGGCGGCCTCTGTGATGATGACGGCGGTTTGCTCTGCCTGTTGGCAGAGAAACTGGATGATCCAACCGGACCGCAGCTCCGCGGCTACGACCAGTTCGACGCGCTCCTCGAACCACTCTTGTAATTCCCCAGCGAGCGCAGTGCCGGACAGCACTCGGAAACCGTTTGAAAATCGATTCCAAAATCGTTCGCGAGCTTCTGTGATGTCGGCTGCGGGAGGAAGAATAATTCTGTAATGCTCGATTGCGCGAGCACCACCTTCAAGTCTGAGACCCGAAAGCACAGCCGCCGTCAGGCCAGCGCGACCCGGCGGCCTGCCGCCCGTTATGAGGAGCAAATCACCAGATTCCAGCACGGTCATATTTCCGGTGAAGTAATCAAACAGCGCTTGGAGCAAACCGGAATCGCCCCCCACCGCTCTTGCCTCGAAGTTCGATGAAGTTTGCGACGTCGCGCAATCTTGAGCTGCCTGCTCCGGTTCGTTCACCATCATTCGACCTGCTTTGATTTCACGCTGGTTGTCTAGCCGTCGGTCAGCATTAGTCGACTAACTTTCCCTATCGTCGCGCCGCGCAAACATCGGCTGCTGGCAAAAGTTGGCGCTCAAGCTGTACATTTTGAACGCCGAATTTGTCCCAGGGCGAGCCGTTGGGCTGACCTAGTGCGGACGCGGAGCGAATGTCGGCTTACCCAGAGCGGGCGCTCCAAAGGCGACTGTCGGCTAGGTCCCAATTGCGATCTGCTCCAAGAGGAAATCCGAGCCGAGGTTACCGAGCGTTTGCTAGCCGGCGTACGACTTGATCCATTGATATGCCGCCAGAAAGGAACTAAAACGTTTCAGTGCAAATGCGGCTGGTCCGTTCGCGCGGTACAGTGCGCCGACTGGTAATGTTGGAATGCAAGGCTTGGGGGGTACTTTGCCTGGTCCGAATTCGTTGAACTCAGTTCGTAAAGCCGTGAACTCCGACTTTTTCGCTACGAGCACTATCGCCCGTCTGTTAGCGATGGCGGCAGGTGTCCTCATGCAAGCAGTGCCCTCTCCATCGGTCGCAGTAGCCAAGGGCACCGCACCGGAACTCGTTATTTTCGATAATGACTTCTGCGAGATCACGCCGGTGCTGCCTTTGCTTTCGGCGCCCAATGTTCGCGTGATCGGGCTCACCACGGTGACCGGCGACTGCTGGAGCGAGGAGGCGACCCTTGCGACCCTCTCGGATCTGGAAGTGATCGGCCGCACAGAAATTCCCGTCGCGTCGGGGGCTATGTATCCGTTGGTGAACACGCCGGATCGGATGGCTGCGGCGGAACCTATGCGCGGCGCGCTGGCATGGAAGGGGGCGTGGAACGCTGCAGACGAGTCGGGGCGCTATCACCCCGACGATCCGCATGCATATGGCCTTCCAGCCCCCTTGCCGAGGCAGACGAAAGCCGTGGCCCAAAGCGCGGCTGCCTTTCTTGTCCGCATGGTTCGGGAGCATCCGCATCAGGTCACGATATACGCCGCGGGACCAATGACGAACATTGCGCTGGCAATTCGCCTGGATCCGGAAATCCCCAAGCTGGCGAAGGCATTGGTATTTGATGGTGGGCACATCCGCGCCTTTGACGCTGAAGGAGAAAGTGATGCCGATTTCAACTTTGCGTTCGATCCCGAAGCGGCCCATGTCGTTCTGTCCGCGCCCTGGTCCGGCATCACGTCGGTCGGCGATCTTGCCGATGCGATCGTAGTGACACCGGATCTGCTTGCGCGCATCGATGCTCAAAAGACGGTATTGTCGGCCTACGCCTTGCGCCGATTGACGCCCGGCATGCCGTTATGGGATGCGGTAGGCGCGGCGATCATCGCAGATCCGTCGCTCGTAGCCGCCGCGCGCGATCTGGCGATGGACGTCGATATCGCCGAGGGCTTGTTCTATGGGCGCGCACGGGTGTGGAGTGCGGGGCGCACGCCGCCTCGTACCGCACGCTGGGTCCGCGTGATCGAGGGGATCGACCGGGAAAGGCTGGAGCGGCAATACGTCGCTTCCCTCGCGCCAGGGCGCTGACGGCGCAACGCGAGGATACAGTTCAGGACAAGCCTTCGAGAGCGAACTTGGCGAGGATCGTTCGTGATCCCGGATCAAAATTGTCGTCCGCGATCATGTAGAGGAACGTTCGGTTGCCCTCGCGGCGGATCGCTACGCCTTCGAAGTTCTCTGAGATATCAGGCCGGGCGAATGTATGGAGTTGGCGCGTCCGGGCCTGCACGCCGTCCGAGCTTTCGGACAGCACCAGTTCTTCGACCATCACCGAAAAGCCCTGTCGCTCGCTCCAGCTTCGGCGCAGCATGATGTAGCGTCCGCCGCCGAGGGCCACCAGGTCGCTGGGCCGGTGATCGCCGGGCGCCGGGACGGACAGCGGTATGCTCCCCGCGACCGCGCCGGTGCCGAGCGCGGGACGGACCAGCATCGCGCTGGCCTGCCCGTCCGGTGCCCGCAGGCCCTCGGAGATGAGCAGGGTCTCGCCATCGGTGCTGGCAAGGGATTCGATGCCCTCATTGTCCGGCTGGCGAGAGAGCCAGGTATCGAGCCCGTGCAACCGCTCGGGGGTGCCGACCGGAAGGCCGCGGCGCATCGCATAGCGCAGTACCCGGTGATCTCGCTCCAGTGTGACGAGCACCGCTTGTGGTTTGCAGGAAGCGGCCGGGCACGGGCTATCGACGAAGTCGATCGCCTCGGCGTCGCTGCGCACCTTGCCCATCAGCGGGGCACCGTCGCTGTCCTGAAGGCTGGTGGAGCGGACTTCGTCCACTCCAACCAGCACGCCGCCGCGTTCGACCGGGCGGAAGGAATACCATGTTCCGTCCTGATCGCTGAGGCTATGAAGACGGCCGGCAGCCCAGCGCAGCGAGGATAAACCGCCGAACCGGACATCGTCCGACGTGAGGTCCACCGCACTCATGAAGCGCAGGTGTGCGCCGAGGTCTAGGTTGCCGATCGGCGCGGGCTTTGCGGCCACCTGCACCCGCATTCCGGCAGTAACGCCGCCGGAATGCGGGTGCGGCATGGCGCAAGCCGACAGGAGAAGTACCAGTCCGCTCAAGATACATCCTGCGCTTGCTGCATTTTCGATACGAACGGGCACGCGTTTCCTCACAGCTTGGCGGTCAGCCCCAGGAACACAGTGCGGCCCAGGGTGTCGTACAGGGCGGGGAAGGTATTCCCGTTGCCGTAATCCGCGTTCACGCCGAGGTTGAAGTTGTCAACGATCGGGGGATCGCGGTCGGCGATGTTGCGCACGCCGAAGCGCAGCACGAAATCGCCATCGGCGACGGGTACGCTGGCGGTCAGGTCGAAGTAGCTCACTGCGCCGATGCGAGCGTCGGCGATATCGCGGGCGCCGCCTGTCGCGCCGCTGAATACCGGGTTGCCGTCATTGATGTCGACTTTCGAACTGCCTACGAAACGCCAGGCCAGCGAGACCGTGGCGTTGCCTGGAGTCTGGTAGCTGAGGCGGGCGACGTGGCGCCATTTCGGGGTCGGCGAGCCGCAGGTCGGGCCGAACAGTCCCGCGCAGTCGTAGGACGCCTGACCGGGCAGGGGCGAGATGCTGCGGTCCCGCGTCCAGGTGCCGTTGGCGTCGAACAGCAGCCTGCCGGCCGCACCGATATCGGTGCCGTAGGCCAGAGTGGCATCGATACCGCTCGACTTGAGATAGCCGGTGTTGACATTGGTGGCGGCGATGTAGCCGCCCGTCGTCGCAAGGCTGCCGTTGGCGTCACGCCGGATCAGCGAGCAGAAGAACGGATCGGCGTTGTTCAGGCACTGCGAATAGGCCAGTGTCGGCGCCACGGTACCGATCAGGTTGCGGACCTTGATGTCGTAGTAATCGACCGTGAGAACCAGCGAGCGGGCGAAGCGCGGGGTAAGAACCAGCCCCATGGTCCAGGTGTCTGCAGTTTCCGGGCGCAGCGCAAGGTTGCCGCCGGTCAGCGTCGTGCAGAAGTTGGAGGCGCACTCGGCGATGGTGCCGTACTGAGCGGCGGTGACGCCGGTGTTGCTGCATTGCGCCTGGCTGCCGGTGGGTGAGGTGCCCGCGCAGACGTCGGTGATCGAGGCGGAGGACAGCGCCTGCGGGGCGAACAGTTCGACCACGTTGGGCGCGCGGATGGCCCGGTTGAAGCCACCGCGCAAGGTCAGCTCGGGACTGGGCGACCAGTCGAGGCCGAGCTTGAAGGTGTCCGCCTCTCCGGCGTAGTTGTAGCTCGAATGGCGATAGCCGGCGTTGAAGGTCAGGCGGTGGATGAACGGCATGTCACCCGCGAGCGGGGCGACGAGTTCGACGAAGCCTTCCTTGACGTTGGTGCTGCCCTGCGCCGGGGCGGTGGCGCCGAAACCGGCAAGGTCGCCGCTCAGCAGGTTGGCCGAGGGGGAGAGGTGGATCGCATCCTCCCGGTACTCGACACCGAAGGCCACCGCGACCGGATCGCGTGCAAACGGGCTGGAGATGCCGATCGTGCCGAGATCCCCGTTGATCGTCGCTGCGGCGACCTTCTGGGTGACCCGCCCGGTCGTGCGACCGTTGGCAAAGACGTAATCGGCAGCCTCGGGCGATACCTGGCCGAGCTGGAAAATGTTCAGCGGTGAGCAACCCGCATTGCCGGAGATGCACTGCACCGTCCCGCCCACATTGCGCGCCAGTAGGGCGTCCTGCACCCGGCTGACGGAGACGTCGTTCGTTGCATCGTTGGCGTATTCGACGCGGCCGTACTGACCATAGACGTCGTAGCTCCAGCCCGGCGCGAAAGTTCCGCGAGCGCCGACGATCCCGCGCCACTGGCGGTGCCGTACGTCGTAATACCGCTGGCGACCGGCGACCTCGAGCCGCTTGGCGATTGTGCCCGACCACACGGCGATTGCACTCCCGGCATTGGCGCCGCACAGGGCAGTCGCCTGCGAAGCGCTCAGCAGCGGGTTGTCGCAGTTGATGGTGTAAGTGCGGTTGCCGACGATCCCGGCCGGGGCGATTTGTGCCCGGGTGGTGTCCTGCATGAACATCACGTCGGTATAGAGTTCGATCGCATCGCTGACCTCATAATGCGCCAGCAGGCCCGCCGTGTAGCGCTCATCCTGCCGCTGGAGGTAGTTCTCCTTGGCTGAGTTGTAGGCCAGCGCGCCGGTATACGGCACGAAGGTCGCCGTCCCGTCCGGGTTCGCGGCAAGGCCGCCGCCGGTGCCGCCAGTGCGGAAACGACCATAGGCGTTGGTGCCCGAACCGGTGCAGACATGCGTATCGAACGGCGAGGCACCGCTCACCGTGCCGATGCCGCAGGCGGCGAAATCCCGGTCGATCGCGCCGACGGGCTGCGCATTGCGGTAGCCGAAGTATGCGCTGACATTCCCCCGGCCATCGGCGAAGTTGTGGCCCGCCGCCAGATTGACGTCGTGGGTCCAGCCGTCCCATCCAGCCTCGGGCACTTCGACGCCGAAGGCGCGCAGCTTGTCCTGCGCCCCCTTGTTGTCGTTCTGGGTCTGGTAGGCGCTGACCTGATAGTCGAGGCGGAGGCCCTCCAGGTCGCGCCGCAGCTTGAAGTTGACCACGCCGGCTACGGCATCCGACCCGTAGGCGGTCGAGGCGCCGCCCGTGAGTGTCTCCACCGAAGTAACGAGCGCGGTGGGAATGAAGTTGAGGTCGGCGACCGGCAGCGTCGGATCGCCCGGCATGAGGCGGCGGCCGTCGATTAGAACCAGAGTGCGGCTGGGCCCCAGCTTGCGCAGGTTCACGGTGGCGATGCCGGGCGTTCCGAACGTCGACTGCCCGGCCGTATTGCTGCCCGAGACCTGCGGCAGCGCATTGAGCAGGGTATCGGCAGTGGGCATCCCCTGCAGTGCGATGGAGGCCTCGTCGACGGCAACCAGAGGTCCGCCGGTCACCGCAGGCGAGCGGACGCGGCTGCCGGTGACGACGATGTCATTGGATATCTCGCTATCGGCTGGGACGCCCTGCGCGTGGCCAGCGGCAGGTACAATGGCGCTCAGAGCGGCGCCAAGTGCGACAGATGAAAACAGGCATGCGCGAACAGTCATAATCTACCCCTCATGAGCTTCAGGCCCCTCTCGGCGTGATCGAAGCTCGCGCGGCCCGATTCTGCCTGATGCCCGGCGGGTCGAGAATCTCCGACTTCACCGTGCCAATCCCTTCAAACAGGGGTGTCATAAAAAACGATTTAGTCAATATGATGACGGTGGAAAATCTGACATAACGGTAATTCTCAGCATTTCCTCATCACAGTCGCTCGGAAAATCATATGAATCGTTTTATAAGAATTTTCCTAACTTTGCTGGCGGCATCGTGCCAGCCGGCGATCGCTGCGGCGCAGGCCGGCACCTCGTTGCCAAAATCGGCCCCGGAATACGTCATATATGACAATGACTGGAGCCTCGGCACACATGGCTCCGGCTACGTATCGCAGCCTACCCTGCTCATGCTGCTGGCAGATCCGAACGTCCGGGTGCTCGGGCTGACCGCCACCAGCGGCGATTGCTGGCGGGACGAGGGCGTGGCGAGCCTGCTGCGTTTCCTTGAGATCGTGGGTGCGGTGGATATCCCGGTCTACAACGGCGCAGTGCTGCCGCTGCTGAACAGCGCGGCGCGGCATGCGCAGTGGGAAAGCCGCTATGGCAAGACCTACTGGAGCGGGGCCTGGAACGATATCGCGCGCGATGCCGCCGCCCACGCCGAAGACCCCTTTCGGATCACGGCCCCTGCGGACGGCATGCCAAGGCTTAAGCCCCAGTCGCAGAGCGCGATCGCTTTCATGATCGATGCCGTGCATCGCCATCCCGGACAAGTCACGATCTACGCCGAGGGGCCGCTGACCAACATTGCCCTTGCGGTCCGGCAGGATCCCGAGTTCGCGGGGCTCGTGCGCCGGATCATCGTCCAGGGCAGTTCCGCGATATCGGCCCATGACGATGGCAGCCGGGCGGCGGAGTTCAACTTCCTGTTCGATCCGGAGGCGGCCGATGTGGTGACGACGGCTCCCTGGCGCGAACTGGTGTTGCTCGGGCAGGCTTCCGATCATACCGAGCTGACGCCTGCGCTCAGGGCCCGTATGGCGAAGATCGATACTCCGGGAGGGCGCTATGCCACCGACAATGCCTCGGTGGGGATGCCGCTATGGTCGCAACTCGGCGCGGCGCTGATCGTCGATCCTGCGGTCGTGCGCGATTCCGTCCGGGCTTTCGTGGCGGTGTCGGTCGATCACGATGCGACTTACGGACGGACGCGGACGTGGCCGGTCGATGCGCGCGATGTCGTGCCGTTGGGTTATCGTCCGGCGACGATCGTGACGCGGGTGGATTCGGCGCGGCTGATCGATCTCTACCTCGCGGGTCTATCGCGCCCGGTTTCTCCGCGGCGAGATCACTGACGGCGGGCTACCCTGCCGAACTGCGCGGCGAATGCGCCTCCCAGCAGGCAGACGATGGCCATGAACCAGAAGCCGCCGGTGTCGGCCGGCCCCGACCAGCGGCCGATCAGGAGCGTCACGCTACCGATGACGATACCATGCACCAACCCCGCGAACAGGCCGAGGGCTGCAGGCAACTGGTTTGGTGCCACGATCGTCCGCAAGGCCTGCATGCCGCCCGCCATGGTCGCACCGAACGTGAAACCGTGCAGCAGCTGAGCGGCCAGCAGGGTGCCGAAGGGCGGGTCCAGAGCGCTGATCGACCACCGCAGTACCCCTGCGGCCGCTCCGGCAAGCAGCAGCTTCACCGATCGCTGCAGAGACGGCGGCACATCGGCGGAGCCGCTGCAGAAGGCCAGCACCGCCACCTCCGCTCCGACGCCGATGGCCCAGAGCAGGCCGACCGAACTCGCACTGGCACCGTAGACGGCCATCCAGTGGAGGTTGGCGAAAGTGTAGTAATAGGCGTGGCCGGAATTGACGAGCGCGACCGCCAGCATCAGCAGCCATACATCCTTGCGTACGACGAGAACGCCAAGACCGCGCCGGGGCGAAAGATCGGTCGTGGCGGCGACGTGCGCTAACGCCGAACGAACCCCGGCGCTTCCCCACAGAACGAGGCCCAGCATGAACGTCTCGGCCGCGATCACCGTCCATGCGCCGAACCTGTCGATAGCAAATCCGCACGCGATGCCGGAGGCAGCGAAGCCGAGGGAGCCGCAGGCACGCAGTCTCCCCCAGTTCGTGTCCGGAAACGAAAGCACCATTCCGTCCAGCAACGGCAGCAGAGCACCGCAGAAGACGCCCGACGCGGCGGCCAGCACGAGGATCGAGCCTTGCGCATGGGCCGCTCCCATCGCTGCCGTAAGGAGCATCGCCAGCAAGGCGACAAAAATCGTCAATCGGCGGAGTCCGAGCCTGAGCGCCGTGCTTGGAAGCGCCAGTTGCCCGAAAGTCGTCGCCATCATCACGATTGCCCCGGCGAATGCGATTGCGGGTCCCGCGAACCCGCGATCCGCGAGCCAGAGCGGCATGTAGGGCGTCACGATGCCCAGGTAACCGTAGTATGCCGGGTAGACCAGCGATAGGCCACGTACCCGTCCATCGCCTGCCTGTGTCGCTGTCGCCATCGGTCGATCCGGTCATTTTAAGATCAATGCAGTTCGTCGCCCCGCTTTCGGGCGGGTTGCGCTTGTCTAATGCCCGCGGCGGCCCCTATCGTGAAGAGAGTTCTTCCGCCGATGCGTGCGGGAGCCAGCGAGGATCAATTACACGGTGAAGCAGCCGCGCATCACGATCAGGGACGTCGCTCGAAAGGCAGGCGTCTCAATCGGAACGGTCTCGAACAGTCTGAACGATCGTCCCGGCGTCAGTAACGATGTGCGTCGGCGCGTGCTCAAGACCGTCAAGGATCTCGGATATCGGCCGAACCGTGCCGCGCAGGCCACTCGGACCGGGAGATCCGGCACGCTGGCGTTCGTCACGCCCGACTTGCGCAATCCCTATTATCCCCAACTCGCGCAGGCCATATCCGAGGCCGCGCGCGAGGCCGGATATGCCATGCTGCTCGTCGATACCGGCGATGGAGAAGACGAGCGGGAGCGGATCGAGCAGGTCGAGTTCGCGGGCGTCGACGGCATCCTGTGGTGCCCGGCGACGTCCGAGGATGTGATAGCAGGGAGCTCGGTGTCCAAGCCGGTCGTGGTCATCGACCATTGGCTGCCCGGCCGCGACAATGTCGTCGCAGACTACCGTCTGAGCGGTAAGCTGGTCGCGGATCATGTGCTGCGGGCTGGTTACCGTTCGATTGGCCTGATATCCGGCCCGCAAGACATTTCCGTGGCACAGCAGCGCAGGGATTCGTTCCTGGAGTTCGTTGCCGGAACGATACCTGTCGCCTGGGAGGTGCGTCACCCGTTCGACATGCGTCTGACGGACGAGGCGGTGGCGGCGATACGGAGAGCCGAGGCCGACGTCATTGTCTGCTGTGACGATCTCATGGCTCTGGGTGCCCTTTACGCAGCACGCGAGGCAGGCCTCGCGGTTCCAGACGATGTGGCGATTATCGGCCATGACGACCTGCCGTTCTGCTCTGTCACTTTCCCCGGGATCAGCACCGTGAGGCAGCCACTGGAAGAGTTAGGAAAGGAAGCGGTTGATCTGCTCCTGGCCAGGATCAAGGATCCGGAAAGACCGGCGAAGCGCGTGACGCTGGAAGTCTGTTTCATCGAGCGGGAGTCGACCGGGAATCGGGTTGATCGTCTTACCGTCGGCGAAGCACCGTGATGAATGGCTCTCCGAGCCACCTGCCATGGTTCACGAAGTACCGAAGATTTTGTCGCTAAGGGCCAGCAGAAGGAACGAGGACTTTCGATTGCGTCAGAGGCTCGACGGTCTCGGATTGGAACGCCAAGTTCGGCATGAGTCGCGCCGATCTCGGGGTTGGTGCGGTGCCCAAGCGCAAGCGCGCCGTTAATTCGAGGCTTTGTTGGCTAAATAAAGCCGTTCGCTGACTCCGCAAGCCAGGCTAGGCCGAGAGAAGCTTTTCACTCATCGACATTGGATTTGTTAATGGCAGGTTCGAGCGCGTAGCAGTCGTCGCCGCGCGTGTTCGAGATATGGAGAGGGGCGGCCGCCAAGGAATATGTGCCATCAATTTCGGCTTGGCCGAGCGCCTTCTCCTGACCGGACTAACTGCTTGGTCCGAGTCACAGCGCCCGAAGCAGCCGTCCAACCGCATGGGAACTTCCGCCTTCCTCGGTAAATTGTCGAGACCGGACCGAGCACTAAGGTCAGATTCCCGGCCACGACACTTAAAGTTGGACCGAGCACAAAGTTGCAGATTTCGCCGCATGCTACCATTTGCGGTCATTCGGTCTCGGATTTTCGCCCCCAGGTCTCGGCAGGCCGATTTTTGCTTTTCCCATGCTCTTCGGCCTGACCGATCGCGCAAATCCGACGATGACCCGGTATTATGTTCTCATTACGTTCTAACTGTGATATGCCCGGCGCATGGCCGATACCGAAGTCCGGAAGATCATTCACGTAGACATGGATGCCTTCTTCGCGTCCGTCGAGCAACGCGACGACCCCTCCTTACGCGGTCGCCCGGTCGCCGTCGGATATGCCGCGGCCCGGGGCGTCGTGGCGGCGGCGAGCTATGAAGCCCGCAAGTTCGGAGTCCGCTCGGCCCTGCCGTCGGTCACGGCGATGCGCCGGTGTCCGGACCTCGTGTTCGTCCCGCCGCGGTTCGATGTCTACCAAGAGGTGTCGCGCCGCATCCACGAGGTCTTCGCGCTCTACACCGACCTCATCCAGCCGTTGTCGCTGGACGAGGCCTATCTCGACGTCACCGCAAACCGGCGCGGGATCGAGACGGCATGGCGCACAGCGAAGCAGATCCGCGCGGCTATTCTGGAAGAAACCGGCCTGACGGCCTCGGCAGGTATTTCCTACAACAAGTTTCTCGCAAAGCTTGCGTCCGATCACCGCAAGCCCAACGGCCAGTTCGCGGTGACGCCCGATATGGGGCCGGCCTGGATCGAGGTCCTGCCGGTCAGCCGGTTCCACGGCGTCGGGCCGGTCACGGCGGACAAGATGAAGCGGCTGGGGATCGCCACCGGCGCGGATCTCAGGGCGAAGTCGTTCGAGTTTCTCCAGCAGCATTTCGGCAGCTCGGCCGGCTGGTATTATGCGATCTCGCGCGGGCAGGACGACCGGCCGGTGAACCCGGACCGGGTTCGCAAGTCGTCGGGGTCGGAGACGACCTTCGACCATGACCTCACCGACCCGGCCGAGATCGAGGCCGGGGTCTTGCGAATGGCCGAGGACGTCTGGAACTGGTGCGAAAGCCGCCGCTCATTCGGTCGCACGGTGACGGTGAAGATCAAGTATGGCGACTTCCGGCAGATCACGCGAAGCCGAAGTCAGACGGGCGCGGTGACGACGCGCGATGCCTTGCGCCAGTCCGCGCTGGACCTTGTCCGTTCGGTCTTCCCCGTCGCCAAAGGTATCCGCCTGGTCGGCGTGACGGTCTCGAACTTCACCGACGCGCCTGCCACCGGAGAAGTCGAACTGCCGATGTTTCGCGAAGGACAGGCGGCATGATGCTCGATCTGTTCGACGCGCCCGTACTGCCGGGACTGGCCCTGCGCGGCGACATCATCGACGCGGCCGAGGAACGCATGCTAATCGCGCATATCGATGCGAGCGATCTCACGCCGTTTCGCTTCCAGGGCTGGACCGGCAAGCGGCTGACGACGTCTTTCGGCTGGAACTACGATTTCGATCTGGGGCGGACGAGGCAAGCTCCGCCGATCCCCGACTGGCTGGCGCCCTTTCGTGACCGGGCGGCGATATTTGCGGGGCTCGAGCCCGACGAGATGATCCAGGCCCTGCTGATCCGCTACGATCCCGGCGCAGGGATCGGCTGGCACCGCGATCGCCCGATCTATGAACACGTCGTGGGCATATCACTGGGCGAGGCGGCGACGATGCGGTTCAGGCGCCGGCGGGGCGATGGTTTCGAACGGGCATCGGCACCTCTGGGCGCCCGCGGCATCTACCACATGAGCGGTGTAGCCCGGCGCGAATGGGAGCACAGCATCGCCGAAATGGCGCGGCCACGCTGGTCGATGACATTCCGGAGCCTCACGGAAAGGCGTTGAATCGGCGGGGTGAGATTTCTGGATCCGGCCCCTATATCTTGCCGTGCGAACCCGGGTGCCTGCGAGGTATTGCCTCTACCATGAAAATGATTTCGTTCGCCGATGGCATGAGCGTTCCCGCATTGGGGCAGGGCACCTGGATGATGGGCGAGAGCCTTGATCGCCGCGCGGCCGAGGTCGCGGCCTTGCAGGAAGGCATCGAACTTGGCCTGACCCTGATCGACACCGCCGAGATGTATGCCGATGGTGAGGCCGAGCGGGTGGTCGGCGAGGCGATAGCCGGGCGGCGCGAAGCGGTCTTCCTTGTCAGCAAGGCCTATCCGCAGAATGCATCCGGGAGGCGGCTGCGCCGAGCCTGCGAGGCGAGCCTGAAACGCCTCGGAACCGATCGGCTCGACCTCTACCTCCTGCACTGGCGCGGCAATGTTGCCCTCGCCGAAACGGTGGAGGCCATGGAGGAACTGGTCGCCGCAGGCCTTGTCGCGCGCTGGGGCGTCAGCAATCTCGATACCGAAGACATGGAGGATCTTGCTGCCGCCGGCGGCGAAGCCTGCGCCGCGAACCAGATCCTCTACAATCTCGCACGGCGCGGCCCCGAGTTCGAACTGATCCCATGGCTCGAGCGCCGCCGTATCCCCGTCATGGCCTACAGTCCGGTCGAGCAGGGAAGACTGCTCGGCCATACGGTGCTGCGCGAGGTGGCATTGCGCCACGGCGCCAGTGCGGCGCAGGTCGCCCTCGCGTGGCTGATGACAAGGCCGGGCGTCCTGCCCATTCCCAAAGCGGCCTCGATCGCGCATGTTCGGGAGAACCGCGCCGCTGTGGATCTTGTTCTGACGCAAGGCGATTTCGCGGCGCTCGAGCACGCCTTCCCGCCCCCCGTAAAGCGCAGCCGGCTCGAGATGCTCTAGGCTTGCTTCGCGCCTTCTACCGTTTCGCGGTCGTCTTGGCGGGCAGAGGCGTATCGAACACCCAGTTGAGATAGGCGGCGATGCGAACGCCGGCGTGTTTCAGGCGATCGTCGATCTCGGTGCGGTGGGCGTACGCGTAATCCCACGAGAGTGCCGGATCGGCAGGGTAGATCGTCTTGCGCAGGGCGATGCTCTCGTGGATCCAGACCGCGGGGTCGCGCTCGTTCCAGGCGATGACATCGGCCGGTGTGATCGATCGCGACAGCCAGGCGGCGTACTCGGAATAGGACAGCGAGCGCTGCTCGATGAGCGCCGAATCCCACACCGAGTGGAGATTGGTCGGTTTGCCGAACCAGGTGACCGAGACCGTATTGCCGCCGCGATCGCTACCGGTCCCGGCATGGAGCGGCTGATGCAGATCGCCTATGATATGGACGATGAAACGAAGCGCCAGGCGCTTGTCGTCGGGCGCGGACTTGAGATCGCGCAGGGTAGCGGTGAATCGCGACAGCGCGGTCATCGCGTCCCCAGCGGCAGGCCTGTCGGACGCGTTGTAGTCCTCGCCGGCGACGGTCACGTAGTGCCAGGGGCTGGCCTGCTTCTGCCAGAAGACGTCGGGATCGGACTTCATGTCATCGGGCCAAGTTGCCGCTTCGGCGAGATCCTCGGTTCCGAGCAGCAGGCGGACATTGGCCCGGGCAAGGCCGCTCAGGTTCTCGTCGGCGATCGCCCCGGTGATGCGGTGACCGACCGGTCCCCAGGCATGGGCGGGTGTGGCGATGGCGAGCGAGGCGGCGAGAAGGATCGATTTACGCATGATGCCTTCATAGAGCACGGGCGTCCGGGGCACAGCCCCCAGCTTCCTTCTAATCGATGCGAGCCCGCCAGTTCCACTTGGCAGTTTTTGGTTCACATTACGCTCTCGCGCGGCGCAGTTTCAGAACACTCGCACGGCCGGCAGATTTCCGAAACCGGGACCGAACGCTGCACGAAGCCAAGAATGAAGCAGGGTGTTCTCCTGCCGCGATGAATAGGGCTCAAATGCTCAGGAAGTCGTGGAAAGGATGCTGGAACTAGGCCTGCTTGTACGGCAAGGGGCCTCCCGAATTGCCATCCAGGCCTCGCGAGGCGAGGCCTTACTGACGAGTTGACGACCTGGACATGACCAAGAATGAACGCGGCGGAGAGTTCGAAGCGCCGGTTATCGAGGCGAGCCGCGGCTCTGTCGCCAAGTTCATAGCCTATGCCAGGCGTCGCGGCACGATCACCGTCGACGAGCTGAACCTTGCCCTGCCGCAGGACCAGATGACCGCAGACCAGATCGAGGACGTCATGGCGGCGATGTCGGAGATGGGTATCAGGATCGTCGAGAGCGAGGATGACCCGGATTCCGACGATACGCCCGCCGGGGGCGCCTTATCGCGCGAGGATGAGAGCGACGACGATCAGGCGCCTGGCAACGATGTGGGCGACGATGTAGCCGATGATGATATCGGGGGTGCCGACGACGGGGCAGTTTTCGAAAGCCGCGGGCCGAAGCCGAAAAAGGCGGAGAGCCTGGGCAGCACGGATGATCCCGTGCGCATGTACCTGCGCGAGATGGGGGCTGCGGAGATGCTCACCCGTGAGGGAGAGGCCGCCATCGCCAAGCGGATCGAAGCGGGCCGCGACATGATGATCCAGGGCCTGTGCGAAAGCCCGCTGACGTTCCATGCCATCATCCACTGGTCCGAGGCGCTCAATGCCGGGGGCATGCAACTTCGCGAGATCCTCGATCTCGACGCGATGCTTGCGAAGGAACCGCAACCCGAGACATTCGGGGAGGGAGCCGAGGCTGACGACGGCGGCGAGATCAGCGAGAAGACCGCGGGCCCATCCTTCAGCGATGAAGAGGAGCCGGAAGAGCAGGACGCCGGTCAACTGGACGAAGACGGCAATCCGGCCTCGACCCCGCGAACCGAAGAGGCGGACGCGGACGAGGGCGGTATCAGCCTCGCGCAGATGGAAGCGGCGCTCATGCCCGGGGCGCTGGATAAATTCGCGCTCATCGCCGAATTGTTTCGCAGCTTCGAGGCGCTTCAGGCAGGCCGTATGGAGGCGGCAGGGCTTGGCATCACTTTCCCCGAGGCGAAGGAGGAACAGTACCAGCAGCTGCGGGCCGAACTCACCGCGCAGGTGGAGTCGGTCAAGTTCCATGCGGTCAAGATCGAGCAGCTGATCGACAACCTCTACGTGTCCAATCGCCGTCTCACGGCGCTGGGCGGTCAGATGCTGCGGCTGGTCGAGCGGCACAAGGTGAAGCGCGCCGATTTCCTCGAAGCCTACGTCGGCCGTGAACTGGATGACACCTGGGTGGCCGAGATGGCAGGCAGCGACAAGAAATGGGCCGCGTTCGCCGCCGCCGAAGCCGAGCCCGCCGAGCGTATCCGTAGCGAGGTGACGGAAATCGCGGCGACCATCGGCATGGCGCTCCCCGAGTTTCGCCGCATCGTCAACATGGTCCAGAAGGGCGAGCGCGAGGCGCGTATCGCCAAGAAGGAGATGGTCGAGGCGAACCTGCGCCTGGTGATCTCGATCGCCAAGAAGTACCTCAACCGGGGACTACAGTTCCTCGACCTGATCCAGGAGGGCAACATCGGGCTGATGAAGGCCGTGGACAAGTTCGAGTACCGGCGCGGCTACAAGTTCTCGACTTATGCGACCTGGTGGATCAGGCAGGCCATCACCCGTTCGATCGCGGACCAGGCCCGCACGATCCGTATCCCGGTCCACATGATCGAGACGATCAACAAGCTGGTCCGGGCAAACCGGCGCTTCCTGCATGAGCATGGCCGCGAGCCCACGCCAGAGGAGATGGCAGAACAGCTCTCGATGCCGCTCGACAAGGTCAAGCGCGTGCTCAAGATCGCCAAGGAGCCGGTGTCGCTCGAAACTCCCGTGGGCGACGAGGAAGACAGCCACCTGGGCGATTTCATCAGGGACGAGAACGCGGTTATCCCGGTGGACGCCGCAATCCAGGCGAACCTCAAGGAAATGATCACGCGAACCCTGGCATCGCTCACCCCGCGCGAGGAGCGCGTGCTGCGGATGCGCTTCGGCATCGGCATGAACACCGATCACACGCTGGAGGAAGTCGGCCAGCAGTTCTCGGTGACCCGCGAACGCATCCGCCAGATCGAGGCCAAGGCGCTGCGCAAGCTCAAGCACCCCAGCAGGTCGCGCGCGATGCGCGCGTTCCTGGATTGACGCGTATTTGCACTGGCATTCGCGCCCGGATTCTACGCCGGCTTCGGCGGTTTCAGGTCACAGAACTCGCGGGGGATATGCGACAAATCCGTCGCTGCAACGCATAGCCGCGGGCACCGCGCGGGCCTTGATGCGATCTTGTGCCAGACTCTGTCGAGACTGAACGCCGTCCATCCCGGGAGCCACCCGTATCGACTACCAACTTGCATGCCGGACGCCTAACGGCCGAATGAATGTCCTCCCGTGGCCCATGGCCGATCGGCATTGCTATTCATGGGGCGCAGGGGGAACGTCTGCGTGGTTCTCCCGCTGCCTTCGCGCTTCGTGTTGTTCACGCGCTATCTGCCGGCCGAGAAGGCGGGCAAGACGCAATATAGCGGCATTCGCACTTGGTGAAAGTTCAGAACGTTCGGTGGGAGGCGGGCGTTGGCTTTTCATGGCCTTGCCCTTGCACGGTCGATGCGCAGGTAATGTTGGATCGCGGATGGCGAGCGAGTTGGGAAGGGAGGAGGAAGGAAAGGCTGCAGCTCGCGTTTCGGGAAATTTGTATCGGCGTTCCCGTAGCGAAGACTGTCTTGTCCTGTTTCCACGCCGAGCGTCGTTGTGTTATCTTCCGCTTCGGAAAGGCTCTGCACATGCAGGATGTTGATCACGTCGAACCGGCAGAAGAGGCGGCCCCGCCGTCGCCGCGTGCAGCCGACTGGTTCTGGCGCCCGTGGTATGCCAAACTCTATCTTGTCTTGGCGCTGCTCTACTGGATCGGCCTCGAGTTGATGATCACCATCCCCTATGATCGGCTGAACATCTATCTCGTCAACACGATGGTCCTGCTGATCTTCGTGTTTAATCCCGTCACGGTTGTCGCAGCACTGGGATATGGCTTCCTGAAGGCCAAGGTCGCGTGCGGGGAATGGGTGATTACGCCGGGTTCGCCGTCGCAGAGGCCAATTGGCGATCCATATACTGATCCGGCTGACGCGCGCTCGGGGCTCCGACATCTCCGGCATATCGGAGCAATAAAGCACTGATCTCATGGATCCCGACGCTCCTTGAAGCTGGAATCTCTATCCGTCAGCCCTTGATCTCGGTCGAAAACCAATCGGCCGGAATTGAGGATCGAGGACTGCTCCATCGATATGACGGGGCCGGTGACATCTACAGTGCCGCGTCCAGAGTCAGCTTGCTTTAGATATCTGTTCCGGAGCCCATCATTACCTACCACACGTTCGCTGAGCTCCCCGGCAAATGCCTCCTCTGGGCGACCGGAACGAGCGGCTTTTTTCTCTGCTGAGGCAATCGCCTCCCGGACGTCGTAATTTACAATGTCGATTGATGCTTGCGCAGCAACCCCCGCTATTCCTCGATCTGAAATGTCTGCACTCAACTTTCCGGTTAGAGAGCCAACAGCACTGGTTTGCGCACCATCCTTCTCTTTACCTTCTTTGCCGCTTGAGCCCACTCCGCGTGAGACAGAAGCAGTAAGATCGCCGGAAATACTCTGACTATCCTGCGTCTGATGCTCCGCATTGCGAGTAATCGACCTTTGCCATCCGGTCTGCGCGATGATCGCGGTGACATCGCGTTCAAGCGTATCCGCTACCTGCGGCTTCAGCCGCCAGTCGCCGCGCCGGTCCATCTCGAAGCCGCCGCGCAGCCAGTTGGCCATGGCGGCCTGCCCTTCCTTGCCGCTGCCCAGGAAGTGCTCGATCGTGTCGGGGCCCGCCTGTTTGCCGGCCTCGAAGCGCGTGCTGGTGTCATTGCGCGCGGACCGGCTGAACCCTGTGCTGCTGGAAACAAGCAGATCGTTATGCGCGAAACTGAAGCGCGCATGCCCGCCATTGGCGATGGCGCCAAGCTGGCTCTCGTTGATGAGGCCACCGCGCCACATCTGCGCTGCAAGTTCGGGCGTCAGATTAAGACTGAGGTCCCCATTCTGGTCCATGGCGATCTGGCGCTTCGACATCTCGACACCATGCGCGCGCAGCAGCGCCTGGGTGCGAGTGAGGCGCTCCTTGTCGACGATCCCGGTCAGGCGCTCGTTGCGCGCACGATCGGCGATACCTTCCGCGCCGCCCTCGGCCATGTCGACCTGGTTACCGGCGGTCCCGGCAAGCGCGCGGATGAAGGAATCAAGGCGCGCGGCTTCTCGCACGGAAACGCCCGCAGCCGCGGCTCCCTCAGCAAAGCCGGCATTGTCTGCCTGCCGCCGCTGTTCGCCGATCTGCGCGTTGCTGCGCACCCCGTCGAAGCCGATCTCGCGCTGCGCGTCGAGCTTGCCCGAGCGCTCGGCGAAGTCGTAGCCTGCGGCCTCGCGCGTGCGTCCATAAACGCTCGTACCCTCGCGTGCCGCCTCTGCGCTGGCGCCATCGGCGGTCCCGACCTGCACCGCGGCATTGTAGCTCTCCAGTGCGCGCAGCACCTGCGCTTCGCTCCGCCCGGTCGCGCGGGAAAGCTGGCTGATCGCCGTCGATCGCGCTTCTCCCGATAGGGCGTTGATGAAGCCGATGCGGCGGCTGGTTTCGGTGACGGACAGCCCGAGCATGGCTGCTGCCTGGCGCTGGCCGTGATTGCCGCCGGTGCGATGCGCCTGCTCGGTCGCGACATTGCCGCGCTCGACGGCGGCGACCCGGCTCCCCGCGTAGTCGCGCCGCCCCTCCATCGCGCCGACCTGCGTCTCAGCCGCGGTGAGGTCGTTGCGCAGCATCTGGTCCTGCTCGAAGGCATTTGCCGTCAGCTTGGCGAAAGTCGGATCGGCCCCTGCCTGGGCAATGACGGTGGAAGCCTTGAGCGCGGCATCCTTGGCGTCATAGCCGCTGCGCTCGAAATGCCGCTGCGCGCCCGACTGCATCATCTCGTAGGCTTGGCTGTCGCCGAACGCCTTCCACTGCGCCATGTTCTGCGCGAAGGCGGCAAAGGCCCGCTCGCCCTGCTGTCCTTCTCCGAAATACGTCGTGCCCAGTTTTCGCAAGGCATCGCCTTGGGCAAAGTTATGGATGGCCGATGTCGCTGCATTGGCGCGAACCGTGCGGGCCGTCGCCGGATCGCTGAGGTCCCGCACGGCGAGGGCAGGGGCGAGGCCACCCAGTTCGCGCGCGGCGTCGGTCCGGCCAAGCCCGAACGCGGCGGTGCCGCTCGCGCCGCCGCCCTGTTCGCCGAGCACGGTGCCGGAGGAGGCGAATGCCCGGTCGAGACCGAAACTGCTGCGCTCGCCGAAGTCGCCGAACCCGGAGGACGCCGATCGCCGCGCAGCCGTGCCGCTCGCCGACGCCTGCGCTTCAAGCGCCGAGGCGTAGCCCTCGCTGGTTCCGACAGTGGCCGCTGCCATGCTGCCCTGGCCCTGGACCCCGAGCATGCCCGAGGTGAAGGCGGTGAACATGTTGCCCGAGAAGCGGAACACCGTGAACACGAACGCGCCCGCCAGGCCAGCGGCAGCAGTGCGGAACGAGCCGAAGATGGCGAGCGCCTTCATTGCGGCCGATGGCGCGAGGATCCAGCTGTCCGCGGCGACACTGGTCGCGCGCAGTTCGGCCAGAACGTCCATCGCCCGTCCCAGGGTCAGTTGGTAGATGCCGGCATCGATCACGCCCCACAGCGCGACGAAGACGAAGAGGCCGAGCGCGAAGCTCGCGACCCTCAGGTTGATCGGCGTCAGGATGAAGAGCAGCGCGATCGGCATCATCATCAGCATGATCGCGAAGACCGAGGCGCGGATGGTCGGCATCCACTCGTTGGCGGTCGAGAGCGTGGCGAGCCCGTTGGACTCGATCGCGCGGTTGGCCATCACCCGTGCGGTCGCCGCCGGCGAATCCTCGAACAGGACGTCGCCCACGGTCTGGCCGAGCAGGATGTTGGTTAGGAACTTCTGCCGGTTCATCGCTTGCTCCAGCATCATTTCGCCCAGGCCGTCGATCTGCTGGCGGCAGCGATCGCGCTGGGCTGTCTGGGTCACGTCGAAGCCGGTGCGCGCGCAGACCTGGTCGCTGTAGGCATCGAACAGCGTGGAATCCGACAGGCGCTCGGAAACGTGGCTCCACGCCGCCTCGCAGCTCACCGTCGTTCCCGCCTTGTCGCTCGCCGTGAACACGGTCGAGAAGGTGGCCGGTCCAGCCATCGCCGCGAAAGAGGCGGGAAGGTCGGTCGAGGTCCGGAAGAGCTGGTCGTCGTCGACGCCGTACGCCGGAGAGACGCGCGCCACCGGATAGCACTGGCGCACATAGTCCTTCACCGTCGCATCGAGGAAGGTGTCGACCATCGGGCTGCGCGGAGACACCGCGTTCAGGAACAGGTCGAATGCGTGACCACCCGCTCCGAACTCCAGCTTGGCATTGGGATCGGTGGTATTATCGTCGATCGTCTCGGCAAGCGCCCGCTCCATCAGGTTGGTGACGCCCGCGACCAGCACGATGAGATTGGGGACATCGCCCACCGGCTGGTAGGCGTTGCGAACCCGGTCGTAGACATGGACCGTGCCGGTAGTGGCGATCATCCCGGCGAACAGGCCGATGCCGACGAGCATCTGGAAGCCGAAGGCGACAAGACCCATGCCCGAGCCCCGGATGCTGGCGATCACCGCGCCGAAGGCGATGCCCGCCACCGCGATGATCACCACCAGCGTTTCGTAGCGCGGATCGCCGAAGATCATCGCGATCAGGTGGAAGGCATCGACGGTCTCGGAAAAGCCGTCCCAGGTGTAGTAACTGGAATCGATCGCCAGCGCGGGCGTCGCGAAAAGCGAGCCGGTAAGGACGATCAGCAGGCGAAGAAAGAAGCGCATGGCGGGCCTCACCGGTTACGGTTGGCGTTGGCGCCTGCGGCATCGCGGGCGTCGCGGTCACGCTGGCGCACGACCCCGGCATAGCTTGCCGACAGGTTCGCCTGGTTCATGGCTGCCATGTAGGACTGACGCATCTGCGCGCGCTGGCGCAGCACCTCGTCCCTGAGCTCGCGAAGCTGCTCGATGCCCTTGGTAAGAATCCGCGTCTGGCACACGTTGGTGTTCTCGGCATCGGCGGCACCCGCCGTCGTAACCCCGCGCTCGGCATTCTGAAGGGCGAAGTCGATCGAGCGGGTCAGGTCGTTGAGCATCTGGTAGGCGAGGGTGAGCGCGACCAGTTCGTCCGTGTCGGCAATGACGCTGTCGGTAAGGCCCTGACGCACGCCCCATTCAAGGAGGCGATAGACCGGCAGGGTCCGCACGTTGGCGACGAACTGCTTCTCCTCGCTCGTCAGCGCCGAGCGGGCGCGGATCTTCGCGGCGACCGATTCCATCTTCTCGCGGGCCAGCACCAGCGCGCCGCGCCCGCTGCCGTTCACCGAGCAGTCCGAGGCAGTGGCTGGAATGTTGAGCGCACGGGTCGGCACGCGGCCGGTCAGGAAATCGTCTGCACTCTCGGTATCCTGGCGCGGGCAGGCGGGGATGGCCGAGAAGATCGGTACCTTGTCGTTCGCATCCCAGCGCATGTAGACGTCGCCGACCCGGGCCCGCATGACGCCCGCCCAGTCGGAGGCGCCGACCCTGCTTGCGGCATGCGCGAGCAGCGAGCCGGTCCTGAAGATCTCGGTCACTTCCGCCGGGCAATTCTCGAGCGCGTCCTTCAGGTCCTCGGTCGGGTTGCCCTTGTTCGACTGGATCTTCTCGCGGCTCTGCTGCCAGCTGTTGGCATAGCCCTCGCGGATCGACTTGTAGCCGGTCATCTCCTCGAGGATCCCCGACATGTTGTCGTCGCCCTTGGCGACCTGCACCATGCGGTTGGCGAGGCGGCAGTCGTTCACCTGGATCGAGTTCAGGTAATTGGTCGCCGCCTCCATCTTTGAAATTATGTTCCCCATCTTCTCGTCGAGGGTTTCCAGAAGATACTGGAAGGCGACCGCCGGCGCGGCCTGGAGGATGGTTTCCAGCTTCTCGACGAGGTATTCCGGATCGAGGAACGACATGCCGCCGAGGAACATGTCGATGCCGCCGCAACCCGCCTTCACCTTGGGCAGCGTCAGGCTCATGAGGTAGTCGTCATGGACGTCGACCCGGCCCGACATCCCACCCGCGGTCACATAGCCGCGGGTCTGATCCTCGAAACTTCCGGGCGAAGTGTAGGTGACGTTGTCGAACCAGCTTTCTGCCCAGCTCTGCGCATGGGCGGGGACCGCGTGGCCACACGATGCGACCACCAGGAAGAGCAGGAAGGCCGAAGCGCGACGTTTCAGACGGCGTAGATCGAATTCCATGGCGGGCATCCCGGTGAGGTGGAAAGGTAACGCAGCCCCGCCATGATCAGCGTCCCTTCGGGTTGGAGGAGGCCGGCGCCCTCACGCCGACGATCCCTGTGAACCTGGACATGGCGCGCACGCCGACGGCAGCTCTGGCTCCGGTGAGCATCCTGGCGGCAAGCCAGGCATTGCGCGCGATGTTGGCTTCGTGATCGGTGCCGATCGCGATGGGAACCATGCGGCCGGGATCGCCAAGCGGACGCACCCAGGCGACGGGATGTCCAACCCAGGGCAGGCCGAGCCTCCCCGATCGCAATATCGCCTCATCCTGGCCGATGGTCTGCACCCGCCAGCCAAAGCGGCCTCGAAATTGCACCAGCTTGGTCCAGAGGTCACCGCACGGAACGCAGCCCGGAGCAGTGCTGATCTCGATCACGTAAAGCGACGCCTGGCTGCGCAGCATGACGGCGAAGTCCGGTGGAAAATCACGGGTGAGCGGCACGCGCGAAAGCCACGCTTCCATTTCCCGGACGGTCGATACCGGATGGATGGCTGCACGCATCGCCGGGGTCGGACGGATTTGCGCTTCGGCTGGAGCGGCCATTGTCATCGTGACCGCGGCTAACAGCAGCTTGCAGGTAATGGAGTTTAGCATTACCTTTCTTGCGGTAGAAAGGAATCCTGCGATGACGGCTCTCAACGTACCCGCAAGGGATGCGACCCTGACGGTAACTGCAAAGGGGCAGATCACGCTGCGCAAGGACCTGCTGCAGCACCTGGGCGTCCATGCCGGGGCCAAGCTGACGATCCACAAGCTGCCCAATGGACGGCTCGAGGTCGAAGTCGCTCGCCCGAAGGGCAAGATCACCGAGGCCTTCGGGATGTTGAAGCGGGACGGGCAGAAGCCTGTATCGATCGAAGACATGAACGCTGCGATCGAGCAGGGCTGGGCCGGCGACCTGTGAAAATCACGGCGGATACGAATATCCTCGTCCGGGCGGTGACCGAGGACGATCCGGTGCAGGCGCCGATCGCCCAGCGCTTGCTGGCTGAGGCGACGCTCGTCGCCATACCGATCCCGGCGCTGTGCGAATTCGTCTGGGTGCTGAGCCGGGCCTATGGTTTCGCAAGGTCCGACATCGCGCGATCCATGCGCGCGCTTGTTCACGCAGACAATGTCGAGACGGATCTTGGCGCGGTCGAGGCCGGGCTGGCGCTCTTGGAGGCAGGCGGCGACTTTGGCGACGGCGCGATCGCGCACGAGGGCAAATGGCTTGGCGGCGAGACTTTCGTCTCGTTCGATCGCAAGGCGATCGCGTTGTTGAAGGACCAGGGCGAAGCGGTGCTTCTGCCATCCTGAATGTCCGGCGGTCACGGCCGCGCGCCAGGGGCTCATGGCCGCACACCCGGTGGATCGGCCAATTCACGACCGGTGCCGCGCGGATCGGCCGCGGAAACCGGCCCGTTGGCGAGTGCATCGAAGAAACCATTTTCCTCGCCCGCGGCGGTCAGCCACTGCTCTGGCCGGATGTCGCCGCTCAGCAGCCGCACCGCCTGGTAGGCCATCTGCGCGATGTTGGGGTAAGTCTCGACCCCGGCGGCGATGACCATGCGCTGGGCGCTGTTCCGGCGAATGACCATGGTCGTCGGCGTGACCTCGACCCCGAAGCGCTGCCCCAGTTCAGGCTTGCGGTCGAGATCCACGAGGCTTGCCTGCCAGCCCATCTCGTCCTGGAAGCGCTGGACGATCGGCCACTGCACGCGGCAATAGCCGCAGGACGCGCGCGCGAACATGACGAGCGCGAATTCGCTCGCTTTCGAGCGCAGATACTGGCGGCGCAGCTGATCCTTGTGTGCGCCGAGCACATCGCGCGCCTCGCCGACCATCGGGTTCGCCGCCCTCGCATTGAGCTCGGGATGCGTGAGCATGGCGAGCTGGGTGACGCCTGCGAAAGCGCGGGCCTTACGACGCGCGAAGTCCTGCAGCCGCCAGAAGTCCGATACGGCCTCGACGGTGAGCACGGTGGCGGCATAGTCGCGCTGCTGTTCGATCAGCGTGCGGATTTTCGGCGGGGTCCAGGTCGCGAGCTCCGCCATCGGCGGGATCACCGGTTTTACAAGCGCGTCCGGATCGGGCTGCTCCTCCTCGCCCCCGGCCTCCTCCTCCTTGGGCGGCGCCTCATACCACCAGTAGCCGCGGGTGCCGCTCTGCGCGCCTGCGCCGACGGAGGCCTGCGCCTGCACTGCCTGGGTAGGCAGCAAAAGGGCTGCGGCGAGGGCAAGCTGCCTTCTCACAGCAGCTTCTCCATTCGCGTCAGACGATCGATCGCGACCGGCCCGTAATAGCGGCTGTCGTATCCGTCGGGATGGCGGGAGCCGACGAAGATCATGCCATCGGGAATGCGCGTGATGCCCGGGCGCCAGTGCGTCAGCACCTTGCCGCCGCGGCCGATCGGCTTGCTGACGCCCATCAGGCGGCCGTTGCAATAGTACCAGCCATTGCCGGGTTGGCCCAGGCGAGGGGCCTTCTCGATCATGACAATCGGCTCACCCGGCATGCACAGCGCATATTTGGTGACGTTGACGGGCCTTGGACCCGCCACCGGGTCTGACAGCATGAACGATACGAGATCGCCGCGCCCGATCGGGCCGGGCGCGCGATGCACCACCCAGGCGTCGATCGACGGGGTCATCACCAGCGTCATGTGGGGCATCGCCCACCATGCGAAGAGACCGATCGGGAGTACGATACCGTAAGCCTTGAGCAGCTGCGCGGGGCGCGCCGGCTGGCCAAGACCACTGGCGCCGAGCGCCACGGCGGCGCGTAGCGGCAGATCCCTCCCATCACGATAAAGCCGCTTACCGGCGCGCCAGGCGAGCGAGAGCATCCCGCACCTCCTTTTCGCCGCCGAGGCGGCCATATTCCTCGAGCAGCCCGGTAAGCGCCGCGTCGCCGAACACGAGATGCGCGGGCCGCAGGGGCACCTCGTCACGCTCGCAATAGGGCCGGGTGGGATCGCCGGGGACCATCGCCAGTGCCGGCACCCGGGTGACGCCATGCTGGCGGAAGACCAGCGGATCGACGATCAGCTGCACGTTACGCATGGCGCAGCCGGGCCCTTCGCAGCCCGGATCGATGCGCAGGATCGCCGCCGACAATTTCGCCATCGGCGCGACCTTCCGCATCCCGCCTGGCATTCCCCGAAACGCCATGACGCCGCCGGCACGCTCGAGTTGGCCCGCATAAGTCCGCAGCGTCGCGACCGGCATGGCGGACGACACGAACAGCACCGGCAACCAGCGCGTCTCACCACCAGCGGAGACCACGCCGGCCAGCGCCGCGGCTTCGGGCTGTTCCAGTCCCAGCGCCTGCGCGACCCGGCGACCGGCAGCTTCCCGCTCGGCGGCGAGCGCTTCGCGCGCCGCCGCGACATCTTTTTCCGCGCGTTTGACCATGGCAGGATCCGTCTTGCGGCGGTGGATACCGTCGAAAGCGCGGCGCTGAGTGGCGGTGTCCGGCTTCGGGGGCAGAACGGGCGAGGGGACCGCTGTGGCCTTCGCCTTGCCGGCGGCGCGCTTGACGCGCTCCATGGCGTCCGCACCCTGGTCCTCGATCCGCGTGCGGGCGCTCTCCGGCTGCGCCTGCCCGGTCGCGGCCGGCGGCGCACTTGCGGTTGTCCCCATGGGGACACAGGCAAGGCAAGCCACGAGCAGGCCGCGCCTAGTTGCTGATCGTCTGCATATAGGCATCGATCTTGTCCTTCACGTCGATCTGGATTTCGCTCTGGGCGCGCGCTTCGATCTCCTCGTAGTATTCGGAGAGATCCATCCTGCTGAAATCGAGCGCCTGGAATTCTTCCGCGGTGAGTCCGCGGCAATAAGGGTTCTTCGGCGTGCCCCAGCCCTTCTCGGCGAAGCTCTTGAGCTGGGGGCGTCCCTGTTCCTGGATAATGCGGCCGAGCTTGGTGTTGAAGCAGCAGTGGCCTTTCGCCTTCTGCACGCAGATGCCCAGGATCTTCGACGAGCAATAGCTGCCGACCTCGTGGCACATTCCCGAGCCGCGCAGCATGCCCACTTCCATGTCCTCCTGGTCGCAGCCCTGCAGCAGCACCTCGATCATGAAATTGACGGCAAGGCTGATCGCGATCGAGGTGGGATCGATGCCGACGATGATCGCATTGGCGCCTGCGCTTGCCGCCTGGCTCGCCGTCGCGCCCGCCTTGAAGGCGGTGTAGGCCGCCTTGAGGCCAGTGAAGACGCCCTTGGCGACGGCGATCTTGGTCGAGATCGACGAGATCGAACCGCCCATGCCGTCCTTGACGATCTTGCCCTTGTCCTTGCAGCAGTTCTGGAATGTGGTGCTGAGACCTGCGGGACGACAGCGCGCGGCGCGGCCCGAGAATATCTCGATCGTACCCAGGCAATTGCCGTCCGCATCGACCTCGCCATCGGCCTCGACACCGGGATCGCCGAGCGCGGCTTCCTCGACGACGGGATTGGCACCGGTGTCGATGCAGGGGTTGGCAGAGCAGGCGGCCGCGCCGCCGCTCGCGGGAACCTCGCAGGCATATTGATCGCCGAGCGGGCAATGGAGCGCGCCTGCCGTGTCCGCCTCGCACGTCGTCTGGCCGATCGGACACATCCACCCACCCGAAGCGGTCAGATGGCAGGCGGCCGTCTCGCCTTCGTCGGCCGCATCGCCGTTGCCGCCGAGATCGGCCGCGCAAAGCTGCTGGGCGGCGGCGCTCGCCGGAAGCAACAGCACGCTGGCGATGAGCAGCACGGCTGCTGCAAGGTGGGACCGCGCGGCGCTCATCGCACGCTGCTCGTGCAGACCATGTCCGCCCCGCCGAGGCGCACCGACTGCATCATCACCGCCGCTTCGGGAAAATCATCGAGGCATCCGCAGCCCTCCACGAGGTCCTCGCCTTCCCCGGCCGGGCAGACGTTGCTGTCCTGGCAGGTGCGGTAGTAATAGTCCCAGCCTGTCGGATCGGTCTGCTTCGAACCGGTCACGCCATTGAGGGCGACTGCCGTGTTCGCCTGCGCCTTGCGGGTTTTGCAGATCGGCTCGCAGGCGCTGACGCTGCCGCGATCGGGCATGGAGAAGCTGCGGGTGGTGAGGCGGTAGCTGCCGTCGGCGTTCGCCAACCGGTCGGCAAGCAGGGTCTCGGCCGAGTGATCGATGATATAGGCGCCGCGCGAGAGATCGGGCTCGGCCGCCGCTCCCAGATCGACGGTGCACCGGTAGGTGCGCTCGCGCAGGAAGAAGTCGCGGGCGATCTGCGCGGTGCAGGCGCCGGTTCCGAATACCCGCGTCTGGGGCAGCGGCGAGAGGCCGGTGTTGACGCCGCCGCGAAACGTCGTGACCCCGTCGACCACGTCATCCTGCAGCCGGCAGGCATCGTTTGCCCCATAGCCGGAACAGGTATCGACAAGCTGCTCGCTCGTCTTGCATCCGGTATCGACGCTCGCATCGATCGCGGCATAGGCTTCGCCGCCTTCGGCCACCGCGACGCGCAGCCAGATGTCGTGGTCGCCCTGTGTCATCCGCGAGGTCAGATCGAGCGCGGGGTTCAGGTAGAAGGCGCCCTTCTTCTCGCATTTGCCCGGCGGCAATCCGGTTCCGGTCCAGGTCTGCGGCCCGGAACCCAGCAGTTCGCCGTCGACACGGATCTGCGCCCAATCATCTGCGCCGAAGCGGGTAAGGAGCACCTGGTTCAGGCGATCGATATCCTTGATCCGCAGCGTCATGTGAAAATCGAAGATCGAGCAGGATCCGCCCGAGAGGCTGTTGTCGGACGGCGAGCCCATGAGAAAGGTGACGTTCCCGGTGCCCGTGACGGACGTCGCGTAGCCACCGGCAATCCGGTCGATGACCTTTTCGGTTGTTATTTCTTCCTGGGCGATCTGCCGGGTGATGGTGCAGCTGCGGCTGACCTCGGAAGTGCCGGTGCCGGTCGATGAGGCGGCGAGCGCCTGGAACACGCTGCTGGCCTGCGCGGCGGCGGCGGCGTCGCTGGAGATGGCGCCGGGATTGCTCTTGTACGCGGCGGCGCCGACATCGGACTGCGCTGTGCACGAGGTCGTCTGGGCGCCGGTGTAACGGATGACCGGCCCATCGATCGACGCTTGCGTAATGGCGATGCGGGCGTCCGACGTGGTGAGCGCGCCGACCACGCCGCCACCGAGGTCCTTCAGCACCGAGGCGATGTTGCCCCACGCCAGGTTGCTGCCGCAGCTGTTGTTGACGCAGTAACAGCCGGCAAGCTCGGTCAGATCGACCTCGCTGAGCTTGAGCGCTCCCGAAGTCGCGGTGTCCCAGCGGAAGAACCGGCAGGCATCCCACGTCCCCGGGGTGCAGGAGATGATCCCGTTCGCGCAGATGCCCGAGGTCACGACGGGCACCGTCAGCGCCTCGTCGAAGCTGCCGTCGAGATCGCTGTCCCGCGAAATGCGGAGCGTGGCGATATCGCCGGTGGCGCCTGGCTGCGCGAGCAGTTCCAGATAGGTCGTGGTCTTCTGGCAGGCGAGATCGGGAGTGAACGCTTTGGAGGAGTCCACCGTGGTGATGCTCCGGCCCGCCATACCCGGCGTCACGTAGTTATCGAGCAGCGCATCGCTCTCAGCGCTTTTGGCGCGCGCGGCGGCGGCCGCGGCGCGGGCGCGGTCCTCCGGCGTCTGCGCGTGCAGCGGCGCACATAGCCCGAGCACCGTGACAAGGAGCAGGGCGCGCGCCTTCATGGCTGGATCTCGCCTGGAACGATGCCGCGCGAGCCGCGAGGCAAACGAAACAGCGGGACGTCGCCGTCGCTGAGCGGCCTCTCGGCCCTGAACACGGCTTGCCCCTCGAAGACGGTCAGCGTGGCCGCGACGACAGACGGCGAGGAGGGGAGCACCGCCTGTCCATCGTCTGTGTTGAAGGCCACGCCGACCGCCCGACCGACACCGCAGGGGGGAAACGGCGCCGGTCTGACCGCGATGGAAACGCTCGGGCTGAGGGGCTGACGGGCAGGCCACCGGCTGATCCCGGGCGTTTTCACGCGGTTGTCGGAAGGCGACCTGCTCACGGCGTCGATACTCCGGCGCAGCAGATCGTCTTTTCGAAGAGCATGAACTGGGCGTTGTCCTTGCCGGGCGCATGCTTCGCGCTGGTCCAGAGCGCACCGGGCCGGCCGACATTGACGCAGCTGCCGCCCTTGACCGGCTCCATCAGCTGGAACTTGTAGCGGCTCTTGGTCCACACCGGCTGGGGGATGAAGGAGCAGCCGTCGGCCGAACTGATGGTGAGCGCGCCGAGCCGCCCCATCATGAAGAGGCCACGCGCGGCAAGCCCCGCCCAGGCCTCGACGCTGTCCCCGAAATGAATGTCGCCCGCAACCGGATAAGTCGCGCCCCACGAGCCCATGCACCAGAACAGCGGATCGACGACCTTGCCCGCGGCTGCGGCGGCGCTGTCGGCCATGCAGGCAAGCCCCGCGGCCGGATTGCCGAACAGGATCGCCTCGGGCTGGATGATCGCGCCCAGCGTCGCCGATTGCCAGGTCGGCAGGACCTCGGTGATGAGGGCGACGTCGAAGCCATTGTCCTCGATGCACGGCAGGTCGGTGAACATGTCGAGCATCTTCCAGACCGGCGAGATGTAGTAGTGCATCTGCGCGAACATCTTGCGCGTGTTGGTGCCGTCGGCCAGGCTGCTCTGGCTTCCCTGCAGTTTGCCTCCGGTCGGCATGATGTCCGCGCCGAGCGCCATCATGCAGCCCGGTTCGGTCACGACATCGACCATGCGGTTGGGGGACCAGAAGCTGACCTTCACCCCGAACCAGAAGGTCACGCCCTTGCGGCAGGCGCAGAGCGGCTTGGACGCCGACTGGGCGTCGAGCGCCTTGCCGAGCGGATCACTGGGGCCGATCTTCACCCCGCCGATCGTGATCGGGAAGATGCAGTTCCAGCGCACTTTGGTGATCGGGTTGAACACCGTGCCCGCCTCGCATTTGGACGCATGGGCGGGAGAGGCGATCGCCAGTGCCGCGAGCGCGGCACCAAGCGCGAAGATGCTGCGTCGCGATGGAAATGGGACTATCTTTCCGATGCGGGAGGAGAGCACGGGCTTGCGCAGCGGCATTGAAATGTGCGCCAAATTGGCGTACATTGCGTGGGCCAAGGATCGAAGGCGAGAGTGATGAACAAGTTCGTGGATATTGCTTCGAAGGTCGACGAGCGCGCCACCGAGCGTATGAGCTTCCGCACGAAGCCGCGTATCAAGGAGGTCATCCGGTATGCGGCGGCGGTTTCGGGCGTCGACGATTCCACTTTCGCCATGAACGCGGCTTACAAGGCCGCGCTCGAGGTGATCGAAGCGCAGGAGCGGACAGTTCTTCGCGGAGAAGACGCAGTCGCTCTGCTCGATGCTCTCGAGAAACCCTCTCCGCCGACCGAGGCGATGCGCAGTGCATTTGCCCAGTATCGCGATCGTTACCTGTCCAACTGAGCGACGCACGGCTTCATGTACCGACCTATTACCGAGCCGCTCGATGTCGCCCGGCACGATCGTTCGACATTCGAAAGCGGCGTCGCTCAGGTCGATAATTTCTTCCGCCAGACCGCCGCCAAGCTGACCCGCGCCGCGAATCTGCGAACATTCGTTCTTGACGGTGGGCAGGGCAAGGTGCTGGGCTTCTATGCCCAGAACGCTTCGGCCATCGAGTACCGCGACCTGCCGGCGCGTTATGCAAGGACGCGACCCGGCCATGGAGAAATTCCGGCTGTCTTCATTTCGATGATCGGCGTCGACCGGCGCGTCCAGGGCAGCGGCCTTGGTCGTGACCTGCTCGTCGACAGCCTCTGGCGCATCGTTGAGGCCGAACGCTCGGTCGGAATAGCGCTGGTCCTGATCGATGTTCTCGATTGCGGAGATGCTGTCCAGGTCACCCGGCGAAAGGACTTCTATCTGCGACATGGATTCGCGGAGCTTCCGGGGCAGCCCCTTCGTCTGTTTCTGCCGATCGCAACGCTGCGCGAGCTGATCGGACATTGATCCGCGGCCGAACCTCTGGGCGATAAGGATAATCATCGCGGCGCGTTTCGCGCGATTTTGGCCCTGTCCGCTTCAACCAGGTCCACTTCGGTAAGCACCAGTTTCTGCCCCTCCTGCGCGACGATCACCGGCGCGGCGGTCAGTCCGAGCCGCGCCTTGACGCGCTCTTCGAGCAGAAACAGCGCCCGGCCATGGCGTTCGCCGAGCGTGATCGCATCGGCATCGCCGGGGCCGCCGGCCGCGAGCAGGATGAAATCGGCGGGCCTTGCGGTGCGCAGCGCCCAGTCGAGCTCGCGCGGGTGTACGACAATCAGCCGCTGGGGCAGCGACACATAGGCAAGCGGGTTGAAGCTGAAGCCCTTCGCATAGAGCAGTTTGCCCTCTGGTAGCCGGATATCCTGCTCAAGCGTGTAGAACGGGACCACCGTGCGGGTCCGATCCGCGCGGGCAATTCCGAGCGACGCCGCCTTCATCGCCGACCAGCGTTCGCGCGGCCCGAAGGCCTTCGTCATATCGGGAACGCGCGCAGCCTGGCCTTCGATCTCGCTCAGCGCGTCGGGTTCGGCGATGGGCCAGGTGCGACCGATGGTGCTGGTCGCGGCCAGGACGGCCGTCGGGGTGGCGACAATGGCGGCAAGCGATACCACTCTACGCAGGGCATGACGACATACAGAACTAGCGACCATGGCGACGCCTCCCGCCACGCTCACCACCATCGATATCCTCGCCGACCGCCGCGCGGATCAGCGCTGCACTCGCAATGAGCGTGGTAATGAAGACGAGCAGGCGGAACCGATCGGGTACGCCGGGCAGCTGCCAGGCGATGCAGGACTGCACCAGCAGCAGACCCTGGCTGCCGACCATCAGGCGGACAGGCCCCGGGCCTGGGGTCGAGGAGAAGAGGCCGTTCACCGATGCCTCCACTGCCGAACCCGCGACACCAGCTTCCCGCAGGCGCCGGAAAGACCGATCAGCAGCATGCCGCTCGCAAAGCAGGCGGCGGCGACGATGATCCCGGCGCGCAGCGCGGAGAGGGAAGGCTGATGAAGCGCGATACCGGCGATCGTCACCAGCGCGCCCATCATGAAGGTTTCGATAGCGACGAGCCGCAGCCGCCAGCGGAAGGCAGCAGCCTCCGCACGCTGGGCCACGCGCGCTTCGATGGCGGCCTGCACGGCCCGGTCCTGCTCCCAGTCGAGCAGCAGCTGGTCGGGATGCGAGGACGGCGCGCGTGTCATGTCGAGGCACCATCCGATTGACCGTCCCACTGGCGCTCCTGCCGGCCCGCATCGCCCAGGATCTGCACGGGGTCGACACCGGCGAGTTCGCACACCGCTTCCAGCGGGCTGCGCCCGGCGCGCAGCAGCGCTTCGAAGGCGGCGACCTCGCCTGGCGCCGAGGTGTTTATCCAGTAGCTGAAGGGATCGACCACGAGCCTCGCGATGCCGAGGCCAAGCGGAGAATCTATGAACACCTCGGAATAGTTCGGCTTGGCGTTGCGGACCGATTTGAGGAGGTCGAGGACGAAGCCCGAATAGTCGAGGATCTTGTTGTCGACTGCCTTGTCGTAGGTCGAGCCCTGCAGCAGGAACTTCGTCGCCGCGTTCTCGAGGATCACCTGGCCTGTGCCGCCGAAGAGCGTCAGATCGTTCATGCTCTGAAGGACGATGCCGAAGCTGCCCTGGTATTTGCGCGCCCGGCGATACCCCTGACCGAAGGCCTCGGCGAGACGCGAGAGATCCTGCCCCTCGCTGCGCGTCATGAACTGGGCGGCCTCGTCGCACAGCACGAAGCGAGGACGACCGCGGTCGGAGAGATAGAGCTCCTGGGTGACGGCGTTGACCACCACCATGACGATGACATTGAAGAGGTCCGGCAGTGCCTTGAGCCGTTCGAGCTCGAGCACGACGAACTCGTCGCTGCGGATATCGAAGGTCGATGGGCCGTTGAAGAAATGGCCGTAGGCGCCCCCCGACCCGAAATCGCGCAGGTTGAAGGCGAGCTCGCGCGCGACCGGCACGAGATGCTCGACGCGGTCGAGATCCGAGACAGCGTTCTCGGGATAGCGGCCCAGCCACTCGCGCACCGCATCGATGCCGTCCTCGCCGCGTCCGCCATCGACCGTCCACTGGACAGCGGATTTGAGGAGATTCCACTGCGAGGTGGTAACGGGTTTGCGGGTTGCGGCATTCGCCATTTCCGCGACGATCGCGACCGCCATGGCGATCGCCGACTGCTTGTCCTCGCCATCGAGCGCGAGCCCCATGTCGAAGGGGTTGAGGACAAGGCGTTCCTCACCGATGTCGATGTAGCGGCCCGAGCACAGCGTGCAGAGCTTCCTATAGCTGCCGCCGATATCGATGATCCGGATGAGCGCGCCTTGCGCGTAATATTGCTGGCACAGGTTGTTGAGCAGGAAGCTCTTGCCCGCGCCGGATTCGGCCGAGACGATGAAGTTGTAGTTGTTGATCCGCGGATCGAAGAGGTCGAGCGTGATCAGCTGACCCTTGCGGCCGACGTAGAGGAGTGCCGGGCGCCCGCCCCCGCGAAAATCAGTCTGCACCGGCGCCATCAGCGTCGCGGCTTTCACTGGCATCCGGAAGTCGCGCTCGAGCAGCTTCAGCGTGCGCTTTTCGGGATAAAGCCCGAAAGGCAGGCTGGCGGCGAGCAGCACCGGCAGCAGATAGCTCTCCTCCTGGACCATGAAGGGCAGCGGTTCGGACTCCCACAGCCGCTTGGCACGCGCGGCCATGTCGCGCGCCTGGCCGCTGTCGCGGCCCAGCACCCACATCGTCGGGATCACCGAGACGAACCGGCTGTTCGCGGCCTCGTCGAGGATCCAGCCGATCTCCTCGATCTGCTTGCCAACCTCGACCGCGAAGCTGCCCGCTGCCTTCTGCGCGGAAAGGATCTGGGCGCGCTTGTGAATCTCGAACTGCGAATGGTCGAACAGCACCGTGAGACACGAGAGGAACGGGCCGCCGATCTGGTCGCTGTCCTCCGCGCTTCCGCGCATTCCGCCCATGAGACGGTTAGCGCGCTCGGCGGTGATGCGCCGCGCCGGCGCCTTGGGCGTCAGGCAGCGCGCGACCTGGTTGCCGAGAAAAACCTCCGGCCCCTCGAAAATGAGGTCGGGCCCCGCCTCGATGATCTGGCGGGCCACCGAGGGCGCGGGCATGCCGCCGACGCCGTCCTGCAGAAAAACGCCGGGGGCAGACGCGAACACGCCGTTGAAGATCCGCCGGTAGAAACTGACAAGCTCCGATGGCGGCAGACGGCGAATGCCCATCTTCGCCAGCTGCTCCTCGACCTGCCGGCGCAGATCGGCGCCCAGCTTCACTCGCGTCTTTACCGCGAGGAACAGGCGAAAGTCACGCACCGGGATACCGTGCAGGGAGTCGAGCCCGCGTGTTCCGGCGCGCAGGTAGTCGGCGGTCCGCCGCGCCGAGGCCTGCACCAGCGGATCGGGCCGGACCTTGAGGTCGAGGTAAGCATCGAGCGCAGGGTCTATGAGGGGATCGGCGAAGGTGATGAGCTGCAGCACCGTCCCTTCGGGGAAGTGGACATTGAGCAGCCCAAGCAGCGCCTGCTGGACATGAGCGAACATGTAGGCGGCGGGTACGAGCTCCCAGGCCTGGCCCCAGCCATCGTCGATGCACAGGAAGGCTTCCTCCTCCTCGACCCAGGCCAGCATTGGCAGGAAGTCGGAATAGGCATCGCGTGTCACCGCAGCGCGCAGGCGCCGGTAGCTGAGACCGCCTCGGGAATCCCTCGCGCTCATGGCCGGCTCTCCGGTTCGAGAGCCTTGGGGCTCGCGCCGGTAGATGGGTCGGCGGCTTCTTCCGGATCGCTCTCGCGCGTGGTGCGCAGCACGGGCGGTGCGGGAACCCGGCCGCCGGGTTCGACGAGATAGTCGCCGACAACCCAAGCAGGTCTGTCGACGATCGAATAGATGTAGCGCGGCATATAGAGGCGGCCCGGCCGCTGCTTGTCCGCATAGGGAAGGATCAGCGTGCGCACCGTGCGCGAGGGGCGCAGCATCGGCGAGGCAGGGCTCTCGACCACTGCGCCGATGCTGGGCTCAGCGGGTCGGGCGGCGGCAGGAAGCTTCGTACCCCGGCGATTGGAGGCGGGCGCCGCTGGGGCGTGTTGAGCAGCGGGCAGGGTGCGCCCGTTTATAGGGTGCGCCGTTTCTTGGTCGAGCAGCTTGCGATCGTTGGTGACGGCCGGATCGGACTTGGACGGCCTTCCGGCCAGCGCGTCGGCATAGGCCTGGTCGGGATGGATGCACTGGCCATGGTCGCTGTTCTTGCAGGAGAACTTCTCGCTGTAGGGCGACATCACCGAACCGACCGCAGCGCAGCCCGACAGGGACAGGCCGATGAGGGGGAGGGGGAGAGCCAGCAAGGCGGGACGTAGCACGGTCATGTTCCTGTCTCCGTTGGCGAGGGTCAGAATTTGGCGGCGGTGCCGGGCTTGATCTCGAGGGTCACGCCCTCCTGGATCACCACGACGACGTCCTTGGCGGCGCCGACCTCGACGATGGGCCCCGCCTGCCGGGCGAGATCGAGGTAGAAGTCGGTGAGTTTGTCCGACGACTTGGAAAGGCCCCCGGCGATTCCGGTCTTGGCGGCGTCCGCGGCATCGAGAGTGCGCACCGAGCCCAGCGCCGAAGTCGACGTGCTGCCGAACGTACTTTCGACCGATTGCGAAATGCCGCTGATGGTGCCTGCGATGAAGGCACGGGCGAGCGTCGCGCCGGCGCGGGTCACCACCTTCCCCGAGAGCCCCTTCTTGCCGTCGGTGTCGACGAAGAAGCCTTTGACCGGCTGATCGACCACCGAATGCTCGTCGAAATCGACGCAGGACAGCGAGACGAGCTGGATTTCCACTCGCTCCTTGGCGAGGCTGCCGGTGGCGTTGCCGATGACGAAGCAGCCGGCAAGGTTCGCCTTGACCTCATTGGGCAGGACTGCGGGCGCCTGGACCCTTGCGATGATCGGCTCGGGATTGCTCGTGGCGTCCCGGCTTGCCAGCGCGTCGATCCCGGTCAGGAGCCGCGCCTTCATGAAACCAGGCGGTAAATAGATCGTCCGATTCTTTTTTTTGGACGACGCCGAGGCATCGGCGGTGCCCTGTGGGCCGCCCGTACCTATGACCGCGCCGGTCGCCGAGCCGATCGCGCCGACCGTCTTCTCGACCGGCGGGGCGGTCGGCGCCGCGGATGCCGAGGGACCCATCGGCGGTGCGGGCAACCTGTCGGCGTCAGCGGAAATGTCGCCGGTCTCGGGCGGATAGGGCAGGGCCGGGACGGTATCCGGGAGTGCGGGCGGCAGATCGCCATCGCTGCCCTGGTTACCCGCAGCCGATTTGCTGCCGGGAACCACCTTGCCTTCCTCGATGGCGCTCACCCGGTCTCCGAGCAGCTGCTGGCCGTCGAGCACTTTCTTGAGATCGCCGCGCAGCTTCACCTCGAGGCTGTCGCCGCGCAGCCCCGCGCCCATGTTGAGCGAGGCGGCGGGGTCGGCGGTCTTCACCTCTTCCTTGCGCCCCGAGGCCATGTAGAGCGCGAAACCGAGCGCACCGACTGCGACGGCGACCGCGAATTGCCGCGCGCGCAGCTTCTGCTTCGCGGACAGCCGGTCCCACCTGGCCTTCCAGTCGGGCAGGCCAAGGAGTGCGCCAATCCCCGCACGGGCCAGCGCATCCTCGCCTTCGCGCGCGGCCTGTTCGGCCAGGTGCGCCTGGTAGGCCGAGCGCGGCTCAGAGGTTCCCGTGCCCTTGTCGTCCGCGCCGGTCATTGAACCGCTCCCCGGCGCACGACCACGAGGCGGGCGGCTTCTCCGGCGGTGAGGCGCACACGATCGAGGGTGATCGCGAAAATTCGCTCGCCGAGCCCGGCATCGACCAGTTGGCGCTCGTCGAGCACGATGGGCGCGCCGGCCTGCAGCCGATATTCCGAGGCGGACAGCCCGGTGCCTTCGATGGCGATCCGGCGCTGCTCGGTGAGCGAAAGGGCGGGCAGCGATGAAAGCCGTACCGCCACGCCCGATGGTGCGACTTCGCTGAAGGTCGCCGGGACATGATCGTCGAGGAGTGCCATCGTGACCGAAACCGCGCGGTCCTCGTCGGCGAGCGCGGCGAGCAGATCGCTGTTGGCCTGTGCGCGCTGGCGGGCGCCGGGCACAAGCAGCACGGTCTGCGCCGGGATCTCGGCGGGCTCGCCATAGAGCGGGTACGTCGCGCCGTTGCAGGTGACGAAGAATTCTGCAGGCTGGGTGACATAGGTCCGCGTGACCTGGCCGGCGTCGTCGACCTCGCGCGTCAGGAACTTTATCCAGGCGTCCGCGCCGCCCTTCTCGACAGCGAGACCCTTTTCCGCCGAGAACTTGACGTCCTCGATCTCGCCGCCCTCGCACACGACATGATTGATGTCGCGATTGGAGAGACGGATATGGCTGGTCTGGTCCGGCAGTGCCTGGATGCTCTGGGCCGATGCCGGAGCGGGCACGATGAGGGAGGAAACCAGGGCAAGCACTGCTCGAAAGCACGCGCTGTGGCCCAGGTGCGTCATGTCTCTATGCGAACCTGCGGCCATGGCTGGCCGCCGTGACATCGCGTCAGCGTGTTTCGGCATCGAACTGTTCCTCGGAAAGACGGGTCAGCCAGAAGCGGCCATTCTCGATCCGGTAACCGATCCGCAGAATGCCCCGGAATTTGCGGATCACCCCGCCGATGACGCGGACCTTCTCCACCGGCACGAGGATCTCATGGGGCGTCCAGCGCACAGGCTGGTCACCCCGGATGTAAGTGGCGATCGACAGCGTCGGATTATCGGCCAGTTCGTCGAGCACGCCGTTCAGGCTGTCGCGCATCGCGCCGTAGGCGGACGGATGGACCAGCCCCAGCAGCTCCTGGAACTGGCGATCGGCCGAATAGGCCGACCAGGTTCCCGACAGCGCGACGATGTTGCGCGTCATCGCGACCAGGTAGGCTTCGGACGGCTTGCTGCCCGAGACGTAGAGATCGCCGGTAGCGCCGAAGGGCACGACCACGGTGCGCGCGTTCTGGTTGGTCGTGTAGATGACCGCTCCCAGCACCACCGTGACGCCGAACAAGCCGGCCACCGCGACCTTGAGCAGCCGGTTCTCGTCGAAGAGGTTGGCCGAGCCCTGCAGATAGCGATGGATGCCGAAACTTGCCGGTTTGCCCAGTAGTGGATCTTCGACCGTTCGCTTGCGTGAAAGGATACCCATCGCGCCTACTCGAAGAAGCGGGTCTGCGTCGGACCCGGATAGTGGGGGAAGGAAACCAGGCCCCAGCGCCAGGCGAGGTGGGACAGGTAGCCCCTGGGCTTGCTCCGCTTCCACGGGATGAAAAGGAGAAGGGCGGCGATGAGCGCCCAGCCGACAAATCCGCCCACGATCGCGGCCACGAAAACGCTCGAGGTCGCGAGCAGGAACTCGTCCGATCCGAACCACAGGATCTGGACCGGCCGATGCAGATATTGCGGAAGGCGCTCGTCCATGTGCCCTTCTCCTCCTGCTTCATGACACCTTGCGAAGGTGTCGGTTTCCGGGGACCGACCATCGGCCCCCAGCACGGTACCGGCGCGGGACGAACTTGGCCGGTCGGCCAGGCGCACCCCGCGCGCAGCGTCTCAGACGACCATCCCGAACGTCTGCAGGATCGAGTCCGCCTTGATCAGACAGACAGCCGCGACGATGGTCGGGATGCCGATCATGATGTTCGAGAAGAGGCGCGAGACGCCGAACAGGAAGGCGGCGACGCCGCCCACGAAGCCCAGCGGCCCCTTCACGCCCTTGTTCACGACGATATCGTAGATGTCGTAGCCGAGATCGCCCTGGGCCGGTGCCGAGAAGGCATGGGCCGGGCCGGCGATCAGGGCCATCACGCCCAAAGGGAGGCCGATATTCGCAGCCGCGAGAGCCTTTTTACCGAATGTACGCATCATGGCATTGCTCCAAAGAGGAGCCGTCCGGACATTCGCCTGCCGGCATCGACGAGGATCGGTGTCGGCCGGGGCGTCGGTGGACGGCTCCATGAGCCCGCCGCCGCCGGCATCCTGGTTCATCCGCCGGGCCGGGATCGGCCGGATTGGATGCCCTCCGGAAAAGAGAACGTCGCTTCGCGCTGCGATGCGTGTGAACTCAGCGCGGCGCATCGGTCGCGACCTTCGCCAGCGCGGGCTTCGCGTGCCGGTCGAGGAACGCCTCGAGCTCGGCCTGCTGGAAGCCCGAGATGAGCTTGCCGTCCGCGATGAGGGTCGGCGTTCCCGAGACACCCACCCTGGCGACCAGTTCGGCATCGGCGGCGACCTTGTCGCGGCCGGCCGCGCATTGGCGCAGAACCGGCGGAGTCTGGCCCAAATAGGCGGCCTTGAAGGCGGCCTCGCGATCGGGCGAGCACAGGATATGCTCCGCCTTGGCGGCAGCGGCCGGATGAATACCGCTGACGAAGAAGATGAGCCGCCGGACCGGCTTGCCTTCGGCAAGCTTGGCGTTCCAGTAGCGGTCGAGCGCCTGGCAGTAGGGGCAATCGGGATCGGTGAATTCGATCACCGTCGGCGCATCGACCGGCCCGATCGCCAGCGCCTTGGCAGGATCGATCGCCTTCAGCCGCCGGCTCGCGCCTTGTTCCTGGGCGAGCGCCGTCAGGTTGACGCCATTGCGATCGTAGACCGTGGCGAACAGCAGGTGTTCGCTTTGGGGCGCGAAATAGATGATCTTGCCGCCCGCGGAGGCTTCGTAGATCGGCCCCTTGACCGGCGCGGGGCCGAAGTCCTCGAAGCGCAGGTTGGTGAAGGTCTGGTGGAGCTGCCGCTCGGCTTCAGCCTGTGCACCGCCGAGCTGCTCGGCCTCCGTCTGAGCTGTAGCTGCACCTTCGGATTGGCCCGTCATCTGATCCGGTTCACCGGCATGGGCGGAGGCAGACGACATGAAAGCCAGCGCCGCTGCCCCAGCCGCGCCAAGAAACAAGGCAGGCCGCTTCGGCCACGCTGAGGACGCGGTCGATTCTTCCCGCCGCCTTGCGGCTTGTCCGGTTGCCCCAAGATGCATTCTGGCAGTCATCGCCAATTCACGAGGATCGTGGAACATTGACACATGCCTCCTTCTTCCGGCGCGCAGCGGTAGCGCGACGGGTTTTGTCATGCGGTTCGGGCTGGGAGCGTGGATAAGGGCTGCGCTCGCCGTCACCATGATGATCGGATGGATGAAGGATGATGCGAGCAATTCGCCGCTGCAATGGGCAGGGCACTGAGATACCGGATCGGAAATACAGTACCGCAATCGGCAGCCCATTGCCGGATATGGTGCTTTCTTCGGCTGTTTTTGCCGTCTTGTCTGTGGAAGCGCTGGCCGAGGCGCATTGCTTCGTGACCGAATCAGGCGAGGGAGTGACGGTGTGAGGACGTCCAGGAGCTACAAGCTGCAACTCTCCGGGAAAGGCGTCGATGCGTTTCTTGCCTGCCACTGCCGGCTTGCGCGCCTGACGCGCGAGTTCATTCCATACGGACTGACGCTTTACGTCGCCATGAGCATAGTCGATTCCAGCGATCCGGCCGATATCGCGGCCGAACTGGAATCGCCCGATTGTGAAGTGCTGGGCGGTACATCAAGGCGTTTTGTCGGGGCGACAACCCGGCTTGCCGAACTTGTGGAACGTACAGGCAAGCGTCTTGCCGAGAGTGGGCAATACGGCCGTCCGGTTGCGACATGGCGTCTTTACAATGCGGGGCTCAGCCTACTCCTGAGCCTGGATGATGCCGAGTTGCAGGCGATCTACGAAAGTGCCTCGGCGATCGTTCCGGCAAAAAGAGCGCGGTAAAGCGACGATGAGATCTTCGATTTCGGATTAAATACTTTCATCATGAAAGCATTATTGTTTGACCCTTGGCGTTATCAACAACATCCTTCTCATACGGGCTGCGCGTGGGAGCTTGAGCCATTGGCAAGGGAGACCTGGTCATGCCGCTTCGGGCGATACCCAACGCACGCGATCCTTCCGTACTCGAGGCGATCAAGCAGATGTCGGGGAGGCGCATCGAAATGAAACGACGAACCGAGAAGATCACCCAGGAGCGGTTTGCCGCGCAGGTCGGGATCGGCGCGCGCTGGCTGCGCGAGATCGAGGCCGGCAACCCCAAATCCCGGCTCGACGACCACTTCCGCTGCGCGCATGCACTGGGACTTTCGACCGGGCATCTCATCATTCCGCTGCTTTTCATGGAACACCAGCGGGTATTTCCGCACGGCCTGCTCGAAGGGGATATCTCGAAAATCGAAACCGTGTGCATCGATGCGATCGCCCGGCACAATATCGACATGCTTTCGTTTCAACTCCTCGCCCGCGATGCCGATCATCTCCCCGGTAACCGGGAGGGTGACTGAACGACGATGTCGCCGGGAGCCCGCCAGCATGAAGCGGTTTACGTTCAGCTCAAGCAGGTTCTGCTTTCCCGCAGCTACCTCGCGGGTCGCGAACTGTCGGTGACGCAGCTGGCAGCAGACATGGGAACCAGTATCTCGCCCGTTCGCGATGCGCTGCACCGGCTCTACGGAGAGGGGCTGCTCGCGATGGGCGAGCATCGCGGATTTCGCGTCATGGGCTGGAGCGAGGCGGCCTTGCGCGAATGTTACACATGGCACGGACATTTAATCCGCATGGCCGTCAAGGCCCGGAAATCCAGGCGGCTCGATGATCCGGCAGTCCTCAGAGCTTCTGCCATCGACTGTAGCGCGCCCGCCCGGATCGTCGAAAGCACCGAAGCCCTGTTTCTGCGTATCGCGGAGAGCTCGGGATCGAACGAACTTGCCGCCGCCGTCAAAAACGCCGGTGAGCGGCTTCGGGTGGTACGACTCGTCGAGACGGAGCGATGGTCCGACTGCGGTGATGAATTGCTTGCCGCCAATACATTGGCGAGATCCGGAACCGGACGAGCTCTTCGCGAGGCCTTGTGGAACTATCACCGCCGGCGAATTCGTGCCGTCAGAGGACTATGCGAAGCAGCCCGGAAATCCGTACCCTCCTGATTTGCGTCAGTAAGATCGTCGGCAGGGTAGTAAAACCTGGATCACAATAGAGCGCGGCGAGAGTACTTTCATGCTGAAAGCGTATGGTGCTGAATATATCAGCTCCCAGCCATAGCCTTTGTGGGCCACGAACCGAGTGGCAAACAGAAGGAGGCAAATATGGAACGCGAACATGAAGCCGCCGACAACGGTGTGATCGAACTGGGAGTCGCCAGCGAGGTCACTCACGGGTCCGGGGACCGGCGGATCGACAATCCGCAAGGCCAGTCCCTGATCGGCATGCTCGACGACTGAGCATAGATGGCCTGGCTCGCGGCGCCGCCGCGGGCCAGGCTTTTCTTTGGGGAGGAAGACAATGCCGTTCGTTGATCTTCGCGCCGGAGTGGGCCTTTGCGATTATCAGGATCGTGCCCTTGCCCTCGACATCGACCGCGATCGTTATTTCGAGCTCAAGCCGGAGCTTACGGGATTGGTCCGCAGGTGGCTCGAAGGATTCGAGCTCACATTCTCGCAAACCGAGGCGTTGACGAAATCCGGTCTGTTTGGCGTTTCGGAAACCGCCGGTCTCCGTCATGGCCATGATCGCCGGCTGGCTGAACGCGCCATCGTCGGCACGGAGGCGCCCGTCGAAATCGGAGTTCGCTTCGTCCTCGATTATGCCCGTGCGCTCGTCTGGCTCTCCTTCTTTCACTGGAGCATGCGGCGGCGCAGTCTGCGTTTCCTGCTGAAGATCGCGAACGCGCGAGCGCAATATCGAGCGCAAGGTACGGCGCGCATTCCGCGTACCTTTCCCCCAGGTCTGATGATCTGCCTCTCGGCATTCAGCCGTGCTTCACTGCTCTTCCCTCGCACATCACGTTGCCTGCCTGATGCACTGGCGTTACAACGCCTTGCCTCGCGGCACACCGCTTGCTCGAAGATCGTTTTCGGCGTCCAGGCCGACCCGTTCCAGGCGCACTGCTGGGTCCAGTTGGACAAGGTCGTGCTGGGTCAGGGACTGGACGTCGTGACGGGCTTCCGCCCTATCCTGACATCGCCATGAACACGGCGTTCTCGATCCTGGCGGATCTCACTGCCGCCCCGGATCAGGATGGGTCTCCCGGACATACCCTTAGCCGGAGGCTGGTGCATAGTGCGGACCTGAAAATCCAGCTCCTGTGCCATGGTGACGTCGTCATCATCGGCGATGTATTTCCCGCTGCACGGAGCCCGACTGTCGCTGCGTTCGAAGGCAGCGGCAGCGATCCGCTTGATTTCCTGGCCGCCTTCGCCGGCGCCTATTGGGGGCGATACGTCGGTCTTGCCCGTAATCCGAAGACGGGCGAACTGGCAATCTATCGCGATCCATCGGGCATGGTTCCGTGCTACTACGGTCACTCCGAGAGACGTGTCTCGATCGCGACGGATGCGGTGTCTATATGCACGCAGTTGGGCATCCGACCGACGATCGACTGGTCAAGCATCGCAAATCACCTCCTTGCCCCCGATCGGCGTCAAAGCACGACCTGCTTGGACGGCATCACGGAGGTCCTTCCGGGCGAACTCGTGCGTGTAGGGCGAGATGGTGTGCGCCGGGAACTCATCTGGAAACCGGCGGATTACGCGGGGCGCAACCTGGAAATCCGTTTCGGCGATGCTGCCAGCCTTATCGAGACGACATTTGCACAGGCAGTCGCGGTGTGGAGCGCACGCTACCCGCGTCCACTTGTCGCCGTGTCCGGCGGCTTCGATTCTTCGTCGATCGCCGCGCTGGCAGCGCAATCGGGACCGATCGACCTTCTGGTGTATTTTGCGCGATCCCCTCTGGCGGATGAGCGGAGCTATGCCGGGCAAGTTGCAAAGCACCTGGGCCTCAAACTTCACGCCGAGTTTTGCGATCCCCGGCATGCACAGGTGCGCCGAAACCTCTCGGCCGCGCGTCCGCGCCCATCAGCCCGGGCCTTTACCCAGGTATTCGACCGGCATGCCGAGATGCACGGCGAAGCGCTTGGCACCGCCGCGCACTTCAACGGTGGGGGCGGAGACAACGTGTTCGGGAAACTCCATTCGGCCTACCCTCTGGCTGATCGGTATTTGCATGAAGGACTAACCCGACATCTCCCGCGCACCGCGACCGACATATGCGGCGCGACCGGCGCCTCGCTGCCCTCGGTCCTGCGGCAGGCATTGGCGGCTGTGTCGGGCCGGTTGCCTGGCAAGACTTGGCCGGGCGCCACCGAACTGTTGTCGCGCAAGACGATCGACATGCGTGACGACAGATTGCATCCTTGGCTCGATACGGAAACCCCACTTTGGCCAGCGCAAAAGCAACTTATCAGGAATATCGCGCGTGCGACGGCGGGCACTGATCACCTCCATATCGAGGGCGCTTTGCCGACAATCTATCCTTTGCTTTCGCAGCCACTCGTCGAATTGTGCCTGTCTCTTCCGACCTGGTTCTGGTTCGAGGGGGGGCGCGATCGCGCCGTCGCGCGCGCCGCCATGAAAGTTCACCTCCCGGCCGAAATCCTGGAGCGCAAGCTCAAGGGGGCTTTTGACGGTCTGGTATATCAGATCGTCGATCTCAATCGCGCCGCTATACTGGAGGATCTGAAGAACGGGGCGCTGGCGAGCCAGGGCCTCATTGACGTGGAAACCGTAGGTTCGGTTATGGGCGGGAATGGGAGCAACGAAGTCCACGCCATACGAACCCTCCATCTTCATGAGGTGGAGATGTGGTGCCGTCACTGGTGCTGAAGGCGCTCTCTGAGCCAGGCGAGATTGCGATTGTACACCGCGGATCGATGGGCCGGGTGCAGTTTCACATGCCCCTCATCCGGGTACACGTACATCTCGATCGGCCACCCTCTGCGGTGAAGATCGCGGTATGTCGCAAGACCCATCCTGAACTCGCTCGATGCGGCCTGGACAAGGATGGGCACCTTTCTTGCATCCGGCGCATCGACTATGGAATTTGTGCGCCAGAACCCTGGCGCGGCATCGCGCGTCCCGGGGTAACCCATCGCGACATAGAATTCGTCGAGTGCCGGTCCGCTGGCTTCCTGCGCAGGCTCGCTCTCGCAGCACGTGCTGAGGATAGCAGCCGAGAACAGCGACGAATTGGCAAGGGCAAAGGTCGCCGTCACCGCGCCGTCGCTCTGCCCGGTGATGGCGATCCTGTTTGGATCGATGATGCCCTCCCGGTCCAGCTGGGCGATTACCCGCTCGAGCGAAGAAAGATTGCTTCTGCGATCTGCAAAATTCTCGTTGTTGCGGGCGTAGAACTCGTCGTCCGTTCTTGGATGGCTCGTCAGCCCGAACCACGTCGGCCTGTTGAAGCTGAGCACGGCGAGGCCTTGCCCGGCCATCGCCTGGATCGGGTATTCGTCGCCGGTGCCGCCGCGCAGGAATCCACGCGATTCATACTGGACGATGACAAGAGGAAGGCGTGTTCCCGGCTTCCAGCCCGGAGGCAGGACGACATCGGCGAATGTCGTCAGCCCGAAGGCATTCTGCCAAGTGCGCCTCTGGATACTACCCAATCGCAGCGACGAAAACGCCGGGTTCGGGTCGAACACATCGCGGCGCTTGCCCGTACTCGTGTCCAGTTCGACCACTGTTCGCGGCCGGCTGGACGTCTCCTGCGCGCAAACGAGGTCCGCACCCCTCGAAGCGCATCCGAATAGCGCGTCCGACGTTTCCAGCAGGCGTACAGGTGCCTCTTTGCCAAGCCCCCACGAGTAGAATTCCGTACGGCTGTCCGCTGGCCCCGAGCGTCGCTGGAAGATAAGCCGCTTCCAGTCCGATGCCCACCACAGACCGGTGACAGCCGTGCAGGCTGCAAAGGGGCAAATGCTCTCTGCGGTTGCGTGAGATTTGAACTTGATCTCGGTCACGACGTCGAGCGCGTCACTGCGCGGCACGATCCAGGCAACGAGCCCGCCTTCCTTGGCGATCGCAGCCGCGAGAGCACCATTGGGCCAGATGCGCGATGGATGGAGCGTTCGCGCATCCTGCTGCGACAACGCGGCCGCTCCGCCGCTTTCGATATCCCAGGCACTGTCGATGACCGGAATGTCCGAAGGGGGCATCGGTCTGTCGGCTGATAATGGCCAGAACCGCTCGTCGTAGCGATAGCCATCCTTGCCTTCCGCAGCGATTGCGGACCGGGCGGCTACCAATCCAGGCTGGCTGGAATAGAGCAGACGCCGTCCGTCGTCAGACAGGGCCATTTCGAGAATGTCCACCGCGCTCGTCAGCACGCGGTTGGAGCGCCGGTCCACGCGATCGTAAATCCAGATCTCGGAACGGTCGGTGAAGGTTTTGGTGTAGGCGAGCCGTCTGCCATCGGGCGACCATCGAAGCAGTGCCGGCTTCGGGATGCCCAGCGGAAGATCGGTCATTCCGTAGCGGGTTGAGCTGGCGGCGACGATCTCGCCTCCGGTATCGATCACCGTAGGAGAGTAAGGGGCATCCAGCTCAACGAGCACGATCGCTGTGCAATACCGATCATTCGCGGCGTCAGCCTGGCGAAGTTGCAATGCAGCCGTATTGCCCTTCGCCGACAGGCTGAAGGGGGCCGGTGCGCTGCCCAGGCCAATGGCGCCGAAATCCCGCAGATCAAGAAGGTCTTGCGCAGTAACGGTGCGACCCGTTGCGGGGTTCGGGGAATCGAGAGCCAAAGTGCAGGGCGCGACCTCGCGCGATTTTGCCTGCGCCGGAGCACCGGCGCACACCATGAGAGCGCAGCCGAAGCGCGCGATTGCTTGCAGGTTCATGGGAGAGTCCAATCGAGAACCGCAGCGGCGCTCGCCGCTGCAGAGCCTTACCAGTCCTTGGAAATCGTCAAGCTGACGAAGCGTCCGACCGGTGAGGCATTGGTCGAATCGTATTTGACGTAATAGGTGTAGCCGCCGCTCGGTGCCGCGTATGGCGGATGCCTGTCGAAGGCGTTCTGAACATTGACCTGAAATCCAAGCCCGCCCAGTGGACCTCGTCCTCGCGGAATCTTGTATCCTGCGGAGAAGTCGAGCGTGGTCAGCGCAGCGACCCACGCCGCCGGATTCTGCCTGTTGTCGGAAAGCCCGGATTGATGGCTGACGTAGGCACCGACGGTCAGTCTCCGGTCAGACCAGGTCACGCTTCCCCGCGCCCGAAAGCGCGGCGGATTGAAGACCGTGCCCGCGAGCGCGATATTTGCAGAATCCCCGGTGAAGTTCTGGTTGGACCATAGCCAGGCACCACTTGCTGCAAACGTCACCGCCGACGTGCCGTTGACAGGCAGTCGGAAATCGACGGCGAGATCTACGCCTTCAATCGTTTGATGCGCGGCGTTCGTATATCGACTGTTGATGATCGCAACGATCTTGGCAGGATCGTACTCTCCCGCGAAGTTGTAGAAATCCAAGGCATTGGACAAGACGTCTTCGATGTCGGCGAGGGTAGGCGAGTAGTTGACGGCGGGATCATATGCCGGATCGCTGAGCGCAGTGAACATGGCGGCGCCGGAGACTGGCTGGATGATGCGGTCGCGATATCCGATGTGGAAATAGCCGATGGAAGCGCGAAGCTGGTCAATAAGGCGAGGGTGGATGTCTATGGTTGCTGACCATGTGTTGGCATGTTCCGGCTTGAGGTCGCTATTGCCGCCGTAGTCGGTAAGGACGGTAGATCCCGCCGGAAAGCGTTCGCCTCCCATATAGCTGGTCGGATCGAGGTAGGCGCTGCGGTATTGATAACGCTGGCTGAGCGTGGGTGCCTTGAACGACTTGCCCCAACTCAGCTTGACGCTGAAATCGGAGGAAGGGCCATAAATGAGGCCAAGCTTGGGCACCGCAACGGAAGCCATGTGAGGATAGTGTTCGTAGCGCAGCGCTGCACTCAGGATCAATCGTTCGCCCAATGGGGATGCGTCGACTGGCAAAAGGACCGGCATCCTGAATTCCGAGAACCCGTAATAGCTGTCGATCGTGCCGCCATACCGAAATTGGGCGGACGAGGGCGAATAGTCGTAGCTATTATACCGATAGCCTGCGCCTACTACGACATCGACAGCGTGAGGACCGAAACCGGTGATAGCTCCGGCGACATACCCTTCCGGGTTGACGACCTCGTTTTTGTAGTAGCCGGTAGACCGGGAGGCGACATCGTCATTTAAGAGCGTGGTCTGATCGTAGTTCAGCTTGCTTTTGCCGTATGTGACCGAGGCATGGGCATCCCATCCGGCCCCGAGGTCGATACGAACAGACGGGGTCGCGGAATAGGAGGTCACATCGGGCCGGTTCTGATAGGCCACGCCGTAGTCAGTGACCTGCGACATGAAGGATTGCCGGTTGCTGTATGCGGCGTCGATGGAAAACTCCGCCGTCGAGGAAATAGCCTGATGCGCGCTGGCGACGATGCTGTCCTGGTTGACGCGGGGATAGAGCGTCCCGCCATTGGGCATGTCTGCCGTATACTCGCGATCATCCGAGTAAATGGCGCTGTTGGCCTGATGGCTGTAGGCCAGTGTCACGCCGCCGCTCGCCCAGGTTTTGCCTGCGACGCCGGAAAACTGCTTCGTGAAATCGCCGCCATCGGTCGCTCCGCCCACCGTGGTGGTCAGATTTGCGCCGTCGTAATCCCGCTTGAGAACGACGTTTATCACGCCGCCGACCGCGTCCGAGCCGTAGATCGCCGATGCGCCATCGGCGACGACATCGATCCTCTCGACCCCCGCCAGCGGCACCGCGCTTATGTCGACGGCCTGGACGAATGACCCGTATGACAGGCGATGTCCGTTCAGCAGTACCAGCGTCGCGTCTCCGCCCAGGCCGCGCAGGTTCGGCATCGAACTCGCATCCATGTTCTGATTGGCGATGCCATTGGCGCCGGGCGATACACCGGGGTTCTGCCCACCGCTGAAGTTCTGCGGCAGGGCACGTATCGCCTCGCCGAGATCGACCTGCCCAGCCGAACGGATGTCCGAGGCCTGCAGCCTGATGGTCGGTGACGCACTGTCCTGCGACTTGATATGCGTTCCCGTGACGACGATCTCATCGTCGTTTCCCGCCAGCGCCGGGCTGCCAATGGCGCGTATGATGAGCGCTCCATCGATCACTTCTGCCGTCAGCCGCGTACCGTGCAGCACTCGCTTCGCGGCATCGACCGGTAGGAAGCGCCCTTTCAGTGGCTTGGCGAATTTGTCCTGTAGCGGATCGGCCGGTGCCGAAAATTCAAGGCCGCTCAGGCGAGCGATTGCTCGCAGCGTCTCCGTCAAGGATTGAGCGGGCAGGTCTAAAGCCACCGCCCGATCGGCTTGAGCCATCACGGGCACGCCAGTTGCCAACGCGCAAGAACCGACACCTACAAGAAAGCTGCAACGAAGCGCTCGCATTCTATCCCCCATTGTCCAGATGGCGCACCCAATGGCGGCCATGTGGAGCTAGACGGGAGAAATTTCGCAGCGAGCGGCGCCGACGTCATTTCTTGAGAATTATGCGTTCTGCTCCTCGAGACTCCAGCTTCAGTCCCAGAGCGCGGGAAAGATGTTTGGCGACGCTCTGCGGATTACGGATGTGCAGTTCCGCGCTGACGCGCATCTCGGCGACATCGGGCGAAGCTGCGATCAGCTTGACGTTCGAATAGAGGTTAACCTCTGCAAGGATGGCGCCAATGGTTTCATTGTCATAGCTTTTCACGCCGGTGATCCACTGCTCGTCATTGACCGGTGCCGGCTCTACGGTAGCCGTCCCGCTTTGCAAGATGGCTGCGGAATAGCGAATTCGCTGTCCGGGATTAAGATAGCGCGTTGTCCCGGCGGTGTCCTTCGTTGTCCCTTGGCACGGGGGTGTGACGGCGACATGTCCCGTATACAGGACAACGTCCATCTGGCAGCGGCTGCGTCGTTCGACACTGAACCGGGTGCCGAGCGCGGTAGTCGTACCTTCTTCCGTTGCAACGATAAATGGGCGGGAGCGATCATGGGCAACGGAGAAAATGGCCCGGCCATGATCGAGCGTGATATCACGTCGGTCACTGCGGAACGAAACCGTCAGTCGGCTATCGGAATCGAGCGTCACGATTGATCCGTCTGCCAGTGCGACCTGTCGAACTTCGCCTGTCCTCGTGGTGAGAACGAGCGGGCCGTCGCCGCTCCGGGGCGCAGACGAGGCAAGCGGCCCGGTATCCGCATGTCGGCGCAGGTTCTGTCCCGAAACGATGTGCGCCCCGAAAAGGAGGATGGCCGCTACAGAGGCCGCGATCGCAACCCGGCTCAGCAGTTTGGCACGCCGATGCTTCTGCCGCGCACGTACGGTTCTGGCTGCGGGGTCAATCGTGCCTGCCAGTGCGGCTTCCACGATGTCGAATTCCCGGCGGTGCTCCGGGTCCTGGGCACACCAGCGCATCGCCGCGGCGTGCAATGCCGGGCTTTCCTGACTTTCCAGCACCCAGCGCCGGGCCTGCTGCTTGATGGTAAGCGGGGGATCAGTCTGGGTCATCGGCCTTCCATGCACTCCATCAGATGGTCCAGCGTCTTGAAGACCCTACGTTTGACGGCCCATTCGCTGAGCCCCTTCGTTCGTCCGATCTCGCGAAAACTACAGCCCTCCACGCGGTTGAGCAAAAACATTTCCCGATCGAGCGGATCGAGCATCTCAAGTACACTTGTAATAACCGCGACGTCCGTTCGCGCCTCAAGGACACGAAGCGGATCGAAAGGAGTGGGAAGCTCGGCTGCCTCGGAGAGCGGGCTCTTGAGTGTGCTTACACGGCTTGAGGATAAATCCGCATGGTCTCGTAGCAGGTTGATCGCGATGCGACGCAAATAGGCTTGCGGGGTTCGGAGGATCGTTGCGGCGCCGCTCCTGAGGAAGCGGAGAAAGGTTTCCTGCGCGAGTTCATCGGCTTCTGCGCGGCAAACTGAGTTACGCTGGAAATAGCGGACCAGCCATCGACGTTCTTCGCGATAGAAGCGCGCGAATTCGTCTGTCGTCGCGCGATCGATCCGATCCGTGGTGTCGCTGTCGGCGTGGATGTCATTGGCCATGGTAGCCACCATGGCGCGTACCATCAAAGCACGGTGAAAGCGGAGCGCAACGCACTAACCCGCCTGCCGGCATTCTACTCACACCTGATTGTCGTCGAGGCCCCATCCGTCGCACCTATGTCCACTCGGGGCGACGGCCGAAGCCGGATGTTGGAAACCTGCCTGTCGGTCAGGCGCATGCGCCTTTACCGTTGCCGGTTGGACATACGCACATGCCACCCGGCCGTAAACCCGACCGAGTTTCGACAGGATTGAGGTTTCCACGCCCCGCTCCCGGCTTTCACGGGAGCAGGTCCATTTGCACATGGAAGGGGCAAGGAGGCAAGCGGGAATTGACACGGTATGTATCGAACACCGTTTCGCGTCGAGGGGGTCGCTTGGCCCGGGGTATGATATGCAGGTGACCTCTTCCTGGTCCCGGGCCAACGAGGTGAGAATTGTGTGCGCCTTGTTGACGGGGTTGGGTGACCAAGTTTGATGGGGCCAAGGACAAAAGTCAGCTGAAAGCGGGGGTTATTTCGCGATTTCAGTACGAGACTCGCCGGAAGGGCGCCCTTTCTCGACCGCTTGGCACTGCGGTTTTCATTTCCGAAACCGCGCATTCGCGAAATTCAGTAAAAAACGGCCGCCTTTGGGATATTCGCGACAGTCCGCTTCGGAGGGTAAAGCGGTGATTGCGGACGCCGAATTGTTATGTACCCCTCGCTCACTGTCGGCGACATGGCAGGCCTCTCTTCCACTTGAGCTCCTGTAATCAGGCGTGGCCAGCTCGTGCATAAGAGGGATCGACCTGTTCCGGCTTGGCTTCGTCGAGCGGGACGCCGTCGTGCAGGTAGGCCGGCGCTTCGATCAGGATGAAGGCGATGCGGCAGACCTGGTCGGTGGTGTTGCGCCACAAGTGGTTGGTTCCGCGCTGGACGATGATACCGCCTTCGTGGACCGAGCGCTTGTGCCCGTCTTCCAGTTCCAGCTCGATCTCGCCCTTCAGCACGATGCCGTAGTCGATCGAGTTGGTGCGATGCATCGGGCTTTGCGCATGGGGCAGCATGTCGACCACGCGGATCACCGAGCCGCCGTTCAGCGTCACGCCGGTCGGGCGGTCGCGTCCGTCGGTCTCGTCGTTGTTGTCGGCGGGGACGGTCTCGGTGCTCCAGATGGTCAGCATCGCCGCATCGCCCGAAGGCACCATGCGCGGGGCGCTCACGTCCTCGGAGCGGAACACTGCGCGGCCGTTGTCGTCGTGGCCGGTGACCACCCGCTGGACGCCGGGCAGGCCGGAATCGGAAAGGATTTCGCTCATGCCTTCATCACCTTCTGTTCGATCACGCCGAACGGCGCACTGCCGTCGGCCAGGGTACCCTGCATGCGCACCGTGTCGCCGAAGCGCATGAAATCGGTGCGCGGCTCGCCGAAGTCCACCAGTTCGATGCCGCGCCGCTCGGCGATGCAGGAAGAGCCGATCTCGCGGTAGTTGGCGTTGGAAACGGTGCCCGACCCGATCACCGTGCCCGCCACCAGATCGCGCGTGGCGCAGGCGTGAGCGACGAGTTCGTGGAAGCCGTGGTCCATCGGTGCACCGTTGGCGGCGCCGAAGCGGCGGCCGTTCCAGTCCACCAGAAGGTCGGCGCAGACCCGTCCGTCACGCCATTGCTCGCCCAGTTCGTCCGGGGTGACGGCGAAGGGAGCCATCGAGCAGGGCGGTTTGGCCTGGACCCAGCCGAAGCCTGTCTTCATCTCCGGCCCGGCCAGTTTGCGCAGGGACCAGTCGTTGATCTGGACGATCAGGCGGATGTGCCCGAGGCAATCCTGCGCCGAAGTGCCCATCGGGACGGCATCGACAATCACGCCGAACTCGCCCTCGAAGTCGAGGCCGAACTCCTCGGTGGGGAAGCGGACGTCCTCGGCCGGGCCGTAGAATTTGTCGGACGTGCCCTGATACATCAGCGGCTTGCCGGTCTTGACCGAAACCACGCCGAGGGCCTTGTCCATCAGCTCGCCGTGACAGGCGAAGGCCGAGCCGTCGAGCCACTGCCACGCGCGGGGCAGCGGCGCGCGCAAGGTCGCGGGATCGAGTGCCTCGGGATAGTCCGTGATCCCGGCGAGGGCAGGGGCTACCGTGCCCCAGTGCTCCATCGCCTGTTGGAGGGTGGCGACGGGCGCCGGGGCGCAGGACGCGCCATCGGGTGCAACGAGGACGAGGCGCCCATCCGGCGTGCCGTTATCCAGTGTGGCCAGTCGCATCTTCCAGCAATCTCCCGGGCGCCGATCAGGGTGGCGGCGTGTTCATCGTTGTCGGCTACCGGACGGGGGGACGGGCGACAACGGCACAGGATCGATACCAAGCCATCGATAACATGCGTTGGTCTGTATTCCTGTCCGGAGCCTAGGGCAGGGCATGATGCGCAGCGCTCCGCTGCTGTCGCAAAGGCCCGTTCAAGCGCAGGAAAGCTCATGTTCGAACCGTTCCCCGGAAACTACGTCTGGAACCTCGCCACCAATCTCGCGCTCGTATGCGGGGGCAATCATGGCGAGATCGACGAGGCCAACCGGCCGATCATGGAAGCCAGCAAGGCGGGCGCCGACGCCGGTTCCGCGCAGATGTTCGACAGCTGGATCAGCGTGGCCGATCAGGTCGCCGCCAATGCCGCCGCCGACGAGGCCGAAGGCTTCCTGCTTTCGGCAGGCACCAAGTACCTGCGCGCCTCGGGCTATTACCTTGCCGCTGAGCGCATGCAGAGCCGCGACTACGCGCCGCGCTGGGTTGCCTACGACAAGGGTATGGAGCTGTTCCACAAGGGCGCTGCGCTGCGCGGCATCCATGTCGAGAAGGTCGAGATTCCCTACGAGGGCGGCAGCTATACCGGCATCTTCCACCATGACGGCTCGGGCACGCCGCGCCCGACGCTGGTGTCGGTGAACGGGCTCGATTCCATGAAGGAGCAGGTGTTCATGGCAGGCCATGCTCAGTCGAACCTGGAGCGCGGCATGAACACGCTGTTCGTCGATCAGCCCGGCACCGGCGAGGCGATCCGCAAGCGCGGCCTGCCCGCCGTGTTCGACGGCGAGCGCTGGGGTACGCCGGCGCTGGAATACCTGCTGACCCGTGACGATGTGGACCATGACCGGATCGGCATTTTCGGCCTCTCGTTCGGGGGCTATCACGCGCCGCGCATCGCCGCCAACGAGCCACGTTATGCGCTCTGCGCGGTGATGGGTGCCAACCACGTCTGGGGCAAGCGCCAGCGCGAGCGTGTGGCGAACGAGGGCGAAAACCCGGTGCCGCATTACTGGGATCACGTGAAGTGGGTGTTCGGCTTCGATGATCGCGATGCGCTGCTCGAATATACCGATCAGGTCGATCTCACCGGGCAGGTCGAGAAGATCCGCGTGCCGTTCCTCATCACTCACGGCGAGAACGATCGCCAGATCCCGGCGTACAACGCGCCGCTCAGCTATGATCAGGCGTTGAACAGCCCCAAACGCCACATGCGCATGTTCACGAAGGCCGACTTCGAGGTCGAGCACTGCGGCGCCGACAACGGCACCGGCATGCGTGATTACATCGCCGACTGGTGCGCGCAGACTTTTGCGGAACTGGGCGCGGAGGGGCGCTGATGGCCGAATTCTCCTTCCATCACGGCGGCGTCTCGGTGCCGAGCCTCGACGAGGCCATCGACTGGTATGGCCGCGTTCTGGGCTTCGAAGTGGAGAAACGCTTCTACATCGCCCCGGCCAGGGCGCATACCGCGATGGTGCGCAAGGGGCCGCTGCGTTTCGAGCTGTTCGAAGTGGAGGGCGCCGCGCCCCTGCCGGAGGAACGCCGCTTTCCGCCCAGCGACCTCAAGACCCACGGCAACAAGCACGTGGCCTTCCGGGTGGAGGATCTGGAAGAATTCCTCGCCGAGATGGAGGGCAAGGCGGTGGACGCCGCGTTGGTCGTGCGTGAGGCTTTTGGCAAGGGCTGCTTCATCCGCGACTGCGCGGGCAACCTGATCGAGTTCGTCGAGGAGCCCGACGCATGATCCACGAGATCGCGACGATCACTATCGATCCCGCCCGTGCCGCAGGCTTCGAGGCGGCGGTAGCGGCGGCGAGGCCGCATTTCGAGGCGGCGCGGGGCTTCGTTTCGTTCGCACTGGAACGCTCGATCGAGAGCCCGGAACGCTACCGGCTCGTCGTCGGCTGGCAAAGCGTGGAGGCGCACATGGTCGACTTTCGCGGCTCCGACGGCTTCCAGGCGTGGCGTGAACTGGCCTCGCCGTTCTTCGTGGGCGCCGTGGCCGTGGAGCACACCATCAGGGTGAGCTGACCAAACGAGGGGAAAGGGATCGCGGGCGGGAGGCATTGTACTCCCACCCGCAAACTGCATCAGATCGCGTGCTCGTCGTCCTGCGTGATCTCGGCGAGCCTGCCGTTCACCGGCTGCTTGCCCGCCTTGGTCTTGCGGAACGGTTCGAAGCTGCTGCGGTCGGCGTCGAAGGTCATGTCCCAGGGAATGTCGTCGCCCCGGAAGATCGGCGGCGCATTGTTCGACCACAGCAGAGAGCCGAAGCGGAAGTCCCACGCACGCGGAATCCAGTTGTCGTCGAGGTAGTCGGTATCGGCATGATACTCGGCCTCGCCGGCATGGCCGGGCATGTCGCAGTAATAGTAGATGGCGCTGGAGATACGGTGGCGGGAGATGCCGCCCGAACTGTTCATCGTCTCGTTCTTCCAGCCCTTCTTATCCATGATGTTGGCGCCGAGCATGACTTCGTCGATGTCGTCCATGCCGAAGGCGATGTGCATGAACTTGAAGTGATCGGGCGCGATCGGCAGGTCGCAGTTCACCCAGAAGATCGAGTGATGCTCGTACGTCCCGCCCGCGCGTGAGAAGATGCCCACGCCCTTCGAATGATCGACGTAGCGGAAGCCGAAGTGCCGCTCGTAGAACTCGAAGCTGCCGACGTAGTCGGGCGAGAAGAACACGACATGGTTGATCGTCTTGGGGATCGCCTTGTGGCGCCAGATGCGGTGCTGGTTGAAGCGCGGATGGCTGGCGGGGGTGTTGACCGGGCTCGCCTCGCTGGTGAAGGTCTTCTTGGCCCAGACCCGCAGCGCGATCGGCTGGCCGTCGGGGCAGACGGCATGGACGGTGCCGTCCGCATCGCGCGTCACCGCGACTTCGCCGGCGAGGCTGGCGGCGATCCGCTCAAGGTTCTCCGCCGTATCGACGCCCCAGACGGTTTCCTTGAGGCCGTCGCCGGGGAACGGGTCGGGGGAGGGCAGGCGCGCGTCGCCGTGGCGCAGCAGCACCAGCGTGCTGCCGGACGCGAGGCGAAACACCGTTTCGTCGTCTCCGGCGGACTCCAGGGGCAGGCCGAAGTCGGTCCAGAAGCGGGTATGTTCGGCAATGTCCGCGACGCCGAAGACGACGCTTTCAACTCCCAAGATGCTCATCTTTTCATGATCCTGTGGCTGGCAATGTTCCCGTTGTGGGGCCGTTGGCGCCACGGGAAAATCGCAAGTTCTGGGATCGCACCTATCGAGCGCGCCGATGGTGCGGCGGGGTGGCCGGGACAGGAGCCACCCCGCCCGGGTGCCTCATCCGCCTTTGCGGAACAGCAGGGTCAGGAGCAACCAGATGGTCTTCGCATCGAGCAGCTTCAGCGCGGCACGGGCTTCGGCGGGGGTCACCTTGGCGACCATCGGCATGGCGCCGAAGATCTTGCCGCGAATGACGAGGTTGTCGCCGTCGCGCTCGAGCTTGCGCACCGCCATCAGTTCCTTGTCCTGAGCGTCGAGGATCTTCATCACCGGCGCCTTCTTCTTCGCGTCGCTCATCACACTGCTCATCACACTGGCCTCCCGCAGACCTTGTCGTATTCGATGTCGAGATCGTCCATCATCTGGATCGCGGTGGCCCGCCCGGCGCCGAAGACGCCGCCGCCCGGATGCATGAACGGCCCGACGAGGTAGAGCCCCTCGATCCCCGGTACCCGCAGCGAGCCGAGGTCCGGTGTCGGCCGGTGCGCGACCGACTGATAGAAGAACGGCGCGCAGCCGTGAATGTCACCCTTGAGGAAGCTTGTCGGGCTGTCGCGCTCGTGGTCGACCGGAGAGCGGATCAGGCGCCCGGTGATGTTGTCGTCGGTGAGGTTCGAGTAGAACTTGCGGTACTGGTTCAGCGCCTTGTCGGCGATCTCCTCCTTGCGCGCGTCCCACGATCCGGGGCCGTCCGGGTAGAGGTCGTAAGGCGCGAAGTTGACGCCATAGAACACGCCCGCGCCCTCGGGGGCGCGGCTGGGGTCGAAGATGGTGTTGTCGCCGCCCGCGATCAGCCGTTCGGACACTTCGCCGCGCCGCAGCTTGTCATACTCCAGGCACATGTCGCGCACGGTGTAGAAGTCCATCAGCTCGGTCATCATCGCATTGGTCTCGTTGCCGACCTTGAGCCTGAGCCGCTCCTTGAGGGTGAGATGCGTGAGGTTGATCGAGAAGGTGGACTGCGTCACCCGCTCGGCGCGCTGCAGCACCGGTTCGGGGGTCTCTGAGACGAACTTGCGCAGGACATGCGGGTGGATCGCGCCGATCACGCCATCGCGGGCGGTGAAGGTCTCGCCGTCGATCAGTTCGAGCCCGGTGGCCTTGCCGCCGGAGACGATCACCCGGCGCACTTCGGCGTTGCAGCGCACTTCGCCGCCGAAATGCTCGATCGCGCGGACGAGTGCATGGCTCAACTGGCCCGAGCCGCCCTTGGGCATCGAGCAGCCGTAGGCGTGGATGATCCCCGGCATCAGGAATGCGCCCATGCCGGTGCCCAGTTCGTCGGGCATCTGCAGGTTCTCGGTCACCATGCGCACGATGTGGATGCGCAGCAGGTCGCTTTCGAAGTACTGGTTCACCACGTCGAGCGCCGAACGCTGCATCACGTCGAGCAGGAAGCGGCCCTCGTCCGACTGGTCCATCATCGCCATGAAGGCGCCCATCGGGAACGGCGGGGCATAGAGCCCGGACATGAACATGGGCAGGGCCGCCATGCTCGCCTGCGCGAACTTGCGATAGGCTTCCGCATCCTTCGGAGAGAATGCGGCGATCTCCTCGCAGGTGCGGTCGAGGTCGCGCCACGAACGCACTATCGTGCCGTCTTCGAAGATCGAGGCGTGGGGCAGTTCGGGGTAGAAGTATTCCAGCCCGAACTTGCCGAGCAGGCCCAGTTCGTCCTCGCGCAGCATCGGATTGCCCTGGATCATGATATGCACGTTGGAGTGCTCGTCATGCCAGAAGCCGGGCTGGATCAGCTCGCGCGTGGAAACGCCGCCGCCGTAGTGTGGCTTGCGTTCGAGGACGAGCACCTTCTTGCCCGCCTTCGCCATGTAGGCCGCCGCGACGAGCCCGTTGTGGCCGGCGCCCATGACGACGATGTCGTAAGTGCTCATCAATGTTCTCCCGAGAAGAAGGCCCGGAACTGCGCGATTCCGGGAACGTGGCTGGCGCAGCCGCCATCGGCGACGAGCACCTGGCCGGTGATGTTGCGGGCGGCGTCCGAGGCGAGGAAGGCGGCGGCTTCGGCGATGTCCTCGGGCGCGCCGAGGGTGTCGCGCAGGGTCTCGCTCTCGACCGCGACGCGTAAAGGCGGCGGGAAGGCTTCGCGCAGCGCCCGGGTCATCGTCATGCCGGGCGCGATGGCGTTCGCGCGGATGCCGTGGATGCCGTGGCTCGCGGCGATGGCGCGGGTCATCTGGATCACAGCCGCCTTCGAGGAGGAGTAGGCCGCCTGGATCATGTGCCCCTGCAGCGCGAGGTTGCTGACGGTGTTGACGATGTTGCCGCGTGTCTCGCGCAAGTGCGGCAGGGCGGCGCGGCAGGCGATCATGGTGCCGCGCACGTTCACCGCATAGGTGCGATCCCATAGTGCGGTCTGCATGGTCTCGACGTCGTTGTCGGCGCGCGCGATGTCCGGCCCCAGCAGCGCGGCGTTGTTGTGCAGCACGTCGAGCCGGCCGAAGTGCGCGACCGTGTCGGCGATCATCGCCTCGATCGAGGCCTCGTCCTCGAGATCGAGCCGGACGGCGATGGCGTCCGGCAGTTCGTCGGCAAGGGCCTGCGCGGCCTCGAAGGCGATGTCCGCCACCGCGATCCGGGCACCGCGCGCGGCCATCAGGCGTGCCGTGGCGGAGCCTATGCCGCCTGCGCCGCCGGTGATGATGATGACTTTCCCGTCCAGTCGGGTGGCGTCGACAGCCATGCAATTCTCCCATCTCGAAGCCATTGGTTGACCTCGTCGTCGCCGGTCATAAAGTGCGGTGCGATGGTGAGAAGACGGCACTTTTTTGTACCCTTGGAAGGGGCGGCGCGATGAAGGACGGCGATGCGGACAGCGCTCGGGATCGTCCGCAGGAGCGGCCGGAGATCGTCGCGCTGGCGGCGGATATGGCGGTGCACGGCACCGATCGGGACGCGCCGGTGCGCAGCGTCATGGGATTGCTAGGCGACCGCTGGTCGACGCTCGTGCTGCTGGTGCTGGCGAGCGGCCCGTGCAGGCACGCGGCGCTGCGGCGGCTGCTGTCCGAGCTGTCGAGCGAGGGTGCGGTGTCGCAGCGCGTCCTGACGCTCAAGCTGCGCGCGCTGGAGCGTGATGGCTTCGTGGAGCGCACCGCGACTTGCGATGTGCCGCCGCGCGTCAGCTATGCCCTGAGCCCGCTGGGGCAAGACCTGGCGGGCAGGGCGCGCGGCATGATCGACTGGGTCAACGCCCACGAAACCGTGATCCTTGCCTCCCGCGCCGGTTTCGACGCGAGGGAGGCGGACTGACGTTCGCGCTTACTGGGCGTGGTTCATCCGGTACTCGGCTTCCAGCGTGTCACGCTCCAGCTGCGGCACGGCGAGGGGCACGACGTTGGCGGGCTTCTCGACCTTGCTGGATGCGATCGTCTGGAGCCGCTCGACCACCCAGCGCAAGGGGCGGTCGTTGGCGTTGGAGATGTGCCACTGCAGTGCCTCGCGGATCGGCGGGAAGTCGAACGGCACTTCGCGGATGACCAGCGGCATCGTCCTGACCACCTGCTCGGCAAGCCGCCGATGGATCGTCGCGATACGATTGGTGTTGATGACGAGGCCGGGCAGCGAAAGGAACGTCGGTGCGACGACTTCCACCCGGCGCTGCTGCTTCTGCCGCCGCACGAACCAGTCGTCGAAGGACGGGACGCGGGCCTTGCCGAAGCGGGCGGTGACGTGGCCGAGATCGAAATAGGCCTCGCGCGTCATCGTGCCCTGCATCGCCGGGTTCTGCTCCCAGCCGACGACGACGTAGTCGTCCTCGAAGAGGATCAGGCTCGGGTGGTCGGCTGAGATGGCGTAGTCGATCGTCAGCAGCAGATCGACGTAGCCGCGCTCCAGCGTGTCGATCGGGTGATCGTTCATCGGCTGGATCTCGAAGCGCATGTTCGGCGCCTCGCGCCCGATTTCCGCGAGCGCTTCGGCGAGCAGGACTTGCGTGGAGTAGTCGGAGGCCATGATCCGCACCTGCCGGTCGGAGGAGGCGGGATCGAAATCGGGGGCGATGGCGATCGTCGTGCGGATCTGTTCGAGCACCACGCGGACCGGCTCGATCAGTTCCTCGGCGCGGGCGGTGAGGATCATGTTGCGCCCCTTCACCACGAGGAGATCGTCGGCGAAGTATTCGCGCAGCCGCCCCAGCGCGCTCGAAGTCGCCGACTGCGACAGGCACAGCCGATCGGCTGCGAGCGAGACGCTCTTTTCGGTCAGCAGCGCGTCGAGCGCCACGAGCAGGTTGAGGTCAAGTCTCCCGAAACGCATCGCCATCTCCCGCGCCCTTCATGTTGCTTCGGCTATTCCAAAGTCGAGAGGGCGCTGGCGACGAGCGTAGCAGCGTCGCCGTCATGCGCAAAGCCCGCGCGTTCCGCCGCCGGGGTCGAAAGCGGCGGCTGGGCGGCAAAGGCGGCCTCCAGCGCGGCATCGGGCGCGTAGGTCACAAGTTGCGCGGACACGCCGCTCTGGCGCGCGAGTTCCTGCGCCAACGCGCCCATCGTCACGCATTGCGCCGGCAGCGTCACCGCGCGCGTGGGCGGCAGCAGCGCGGTATCCAGAGTGAGGGCATGGACGAAGTTGTCGGCGCAGCGCGCGACCGATTGCGCCCAGATGGTGCCTTCGGCGGACACCGGACAAGTAAAGGGCTCGCCCGCGCGCAGGACATGAAACAGGTCGGACATGAACGCGGACTTCATACCCGAAGGCCCCTTCGGCCGGGCCAGGATACCGGGCAGGCGCACAGTCACCCCGTCGATCAGGCCGCGATTGGAGAACATGGTGACGGCATGCTCCATCATCGCCTTGTGCCCGCCGTAGATCATCCGGGGCGACAACGGCGTCAGGTCGTCGACATGGTCCGGCAGCGGATCGCCGAACACCGCGATCGAACTGGCGTAGACGACGCGCAGTCCCGGAGACAACGCTGCGGCTTCCTCCAGCAGATCGTACATCGCATCGATATTGATACGGCGGGAGGCGGCTGGATCGGCCTCCGCCGCGCCGCCGGGGACGGTCGCCAGATGGACCAGCGCGTCGCAGCCGTCACCCAGCGCTTCGGCGCGGACGGCGGCGTCGCCGAAGTCCCCGCCGACCGCGCGGGCGCCCTCGGGAATGCCGCCCGCATGGCTATCGATGCCGACGACCTCGTGCCCGGCTTTGAGGAGGCGGCCCACGAGTTGACGGCCGACGAACCCGCCTGCTCCGGTGACGAGGACTTTCACGTAATCGATCCTTTCAGGATGAGAGAGTTCAGAAGCTGGCCGAGATACGCAGCCCGTAAGTGCGCGGCGCAGTGTAGCGGGCGATCGCGAAGCCGATCGGCGAGGACTGCGGCGTCGCCACCCGGCGCTTATTCTCGATGTTCTGGACGTAGACGCCGACCGACAGCCCGCCGTCCGACTGGCGCAGCGCCAGCCCGGCATCGGTCAGCCAGTAGGCACGGATCTTCTCGAAATCGAGATATTCGAAGGCGCCGTACTGCGAGGACCGCCATGAAGTGTTGACGTTGCCGACGAGTTCGAAGCTGTCGCTGACCGGCACGATCTGCTCGACGCCGAGGTTGATCGTCCACTTCGGCGAGAACAGCAGCGGACGGCCCGAGCAGTCGAACGCGAGGATCGGCGTCGTGCCGTCGCTCAGGGTGTCACCGGTCTGGCTGGAGGAGCAGTTGATGTTGTCGCGCGGGCTGGCGGTGACGAGGGTGAGCTGCTTGTACTCGGTGTCGAGATACTGGACCTTCGCCGACAGTGTCGTGTGGTGCAGGGGCTTTGCCATCAGGTCGATGTCGAAGCCCTTGATGTCCGCGCGCCCGGCGTTGTCGATCGTATTGATCAGCACGCTGTCGGGCGACACGGTGAAGTAGTTGATCTGCTGATCCTTGTACTTCCAGTAGAACGCTTCGAGGTTGAGCTGGATCTTGTTGTTGAGGAAGCGGTTCTTGGAGCCCACGGTGTAGGCGGTGATGAATTCGGGCTTGTAGCTCGGGTTGCCCTCCGAAAGCTGGAAGCCGCCGGCGCGGTATCCGGTCTCGATCGAGGCATAGAGCAGTGACTGCGGGGCGACGTCGAATTCGGCGCCGGCCTTCCAGGTGACCCGGCTGTAGCTGCCCGAATCGACGACCGGGTAGTAGGTCTTGAGCACCAGCCCGGTGCCGCTCAGCAAAGGGTAGACCTGATCGCTGGCTCCATCGGTGCTGCCGCTGGCGATGTAGCCGTTGGAGATCAGCCAGTTCACCGTATCGCCGGTCGAAGTGAAGTTCGGGAAGTTTGGAATGTTGCCCGGCGTCGCGCATCCGGCCGCGAAGGAGGCCGGGGGCGTCGTCGGCGGAATGCCGCCACAGAAGGCGATGAAGTTGTTGATCAGCCCGTCGATCGATTTCTTGTCGCGCGTGTAGCGCAGGCCGCCGGTGAGGCGGAACGTGTCGCTGAGGTTCGCGGTCAGCTGTCCGAACCCGGCCCAGCTATGCGTCTTGTGCGTGTAGTGCTGGATCGGCAGCACGAATTCCTGATTGTAGACGCCGACATTGCGAATCTTCTCGTCGAAGAAGAACCCGCCGATCACGTAGTCGAACATGCCCGCGGTGCCGGAGAGGCGGGTTTCGAGGCTGACCTGGCGGTCCTGCTCGTTGGTGTATGCGGTGTTGAAGGCGGGGCCGTAGAACAGGCTCTCGGCGTCCGACTTGCGATAGGCGGGCAGGATCGTCAGCGTGCCGATGCCGGTGTCGAGCGTGACCTCGGCATTGACGCCCCAATATGTGTTGTCGCTGTACTGCTGCTCGTTCATCGCGGTCAGGAACCCGAAGCCCGGCGCGCCGAGCTGGGTCTGGCGATAGGCGTTGGCGGCATCGGTGTTCATGCCCTCCGACGAATCGAGACCCGATGACGCGAAGGTGTAGCCATCCGCTCCCGGCGTGAACGCGCCGATGTAGCTGGCACCCGAGCCTACCCCGCCGACATGGGTATAGTCGCCGCCGAGGCGAATGCTCAGTTTGTCGGTCGGTTCGAACAGGAACTGCGCGCGAAGACCCGTGCGGTTGAGGTCGTCGCTGCCGTCGCGGTTGTAGCCGTCATGGTACTGGCGCGTGGCGGCGACGCGCAGGGCGGCGTTGTCGCCGATCGCGAGGTTGGCGAAGCCTTCCGCGCTGACCGCATCGTAATTGCCGGCTGACAGCGTGAAACCGCCATGGTTGGCGCCCAGTTCGGGCCGGTTGGGCAGGATGTTGACCGCGCCGCCCGTCGCGTTGCGCCCGTAAAGGATGCCTTGCGGTCCCTTGAGTACCTCCACGCGGGCGAGATCATAGAATGCTGCACCGAAGGCGCCCGCTGCACGGCCAAGGACGACGCCATCGTAGCTGGGGGTGACCGCCGGGTCGTTGTAGCTGGAATTGGTGACGTTGCCGACGCCGCGCAGGAAGATCGAGGTATTGGAGCCGCCGCCATTGGTCACGGTCAGCGCCGGTACTGCCTTGTTGAGCGCATCCGCCTCGGTGATGCCCTTCTGGATCAGATTGGCGCCGCCCACGGCGTCGATCGCGATCCCGGCGTTTTGCAGCGTCTCGGTGCGACGTTGCGCGGTGACAATGATGTCACCAAGGCCCGCATTGTCGGTTGCCTGCGTATCGGCGGCCTCTTGCGCCAAAGCGGGTGCGCCACAGGCCAGGCCAGAAAAGGCGAGGACGACGAGACTCGAGGATGTGATGAATTGTTTGCGCATGGCGCTGCCTCCCAAATTGCGTCTGTTCTTGGGGCCGGGCTAGCCAAGCGTGCAGGTTTGGTCACACCGATTGTATGGATGCTGAGCCATCCACACTTCGGATTTGTGCGGCAGCGCGGTCTCGTTAGGTCTTGCGGCATGACCAGGGAGAGCATCAGCAGCATCGCCACGGCGCTTGTCGTGGGCGGAGGGATCGGCGGCATGGCGACGGCCATCAGCCTTGCGGAGCGCGGCGTCAGGGTGGACCTGATCGACCTCGATCCGGAATGGCGGGTCTACGGCGCCGGCATAACCATCACCGGGCCGACCTTGCGCGCCTATCGGCGCCTTGGCCTGCTCGACGAGATCAAGCAGGCCGGGGCGATTACCAACAAGACCCGGCTGTTCCGCTTCGATGGCACGCACCTCCACGATCTGGAGGAGCCGGTCATCGAGGAAGGGCTTCCCGCGACCGGCGGCATCATGCGCCCGGTGCTGCACCGGATCATGCAGAACCGCGTCCGCGCGCTGGAAATTCCCGTCGGGCTCGGCCTGACGGTGACGGCGCTGGACGAGGTCGAGGGCGGCGTCGATGCGACGCTGTCGGATGGCAGCACGGGGCGCTACGACCTTGTCGTCGGCGCAGACAGCGTGGCCTCCGGCATCCGCGATCTGGCATTTCCGCACATGGGGCCGCCGCAACCGACGGGGCAGGGGTGCTGGCGCATCTCGATCCGCAAGCCGCCGGGGCTCGATGCGGGCGAATTCTTCCTCGGCCACGACAATCCCTCCGGTATCACGCCGTGCAGTCCCGACAACGTCTACATGTGGATGCTGACCCGGCATGAAGAGCGTGAAAGCTTCATGGACGATGAGGAACTTTTCACGACGCTGAAGGGCCTGCTCGCCGAATTCGGTGGGAGCGCCGGCTGGATTCGCGACAACATGACGCGAGATAACTGGATCAACTACCGTCCGCTCGCCGCGGCCCTGCAGCCTCGGCCCTGGAGCAATGGGCGGGTGGTGCTGGTGGGCGACGCGGTTCACGCGACGACCCCGCATCTCGCATCCGGCGCTGGCATGGCGGTGGAGAGTGGGCTGGTGCTGGCGGAGGAACTGGCCAGGGCGGATACCGTCGATGCTGCGCTGTCTGCCTATGAGAATCGCCGGTTCGAGCGTTGCCGCGACGTCATCGAAAGTAGCGTCGGGATTGGCCGTCTGCAACTGGAGCATCGCCCGCCCGAAGAGCACAAGGCCCTGCTCGAAGGCGCGCTGATGCGGCTCAACGAACCGTTCTGAAGGGAGCAACTACGCAGCCACCGTCCTTCCGGGCGGTGGCGTCTTGCAGGCTTAGCCTCGCCAAACCCGCTCGCCGCTCTCGAGCGTCAGGATACCGGGTGCGATGCGGGCGCTGCCGCGCACGATGAGTTCGCCGGGAAAGGTCTGTGTCCCTTCGAGCGCGGGCCGACCGGCGATGGCCTGCAGCAGCGCGGAGCAACCCGCGTCGACCATGTGATCGACAGGCTGCGCCAGCGTCGTCAGGGAAAACACCGGCCAGCGCGCGATCGCAACGTTGTCGAACCCGACCAGCGATATATCATGCCCGGGAACCATGCCGCGATCGCGCAGCGCATGAAGCGCGCCGAGTGTCATGTGATCGTTGACGCAAAACAGCGCATCGGGCGCAGCCGACTCGTCCAGCAGGGCGTGAGTTGCGGCGATGGCCCCCTCGAACGTGTATTTGCCAGAACGGACCTTTGGCGGCGGCAATCCGGCGGCGTACAACGCCTGGCGGAAGCTGGCGAGCCGGGTGATGCTGGCCGAACTCTGGGTGACACCCGTGATCACACCGAAACGTTCGTGCCCGGCTGCGACAAGATAGCGCGCGACGAGCGCGGCACCCGCGCTTTCGTCAGCTGAAATGCCCGGTGTCGCCCCGCTGGGGTCGATGTTGTTGAACATCAGGACAGGAACGTTCGCTTCCCGGCACTCGGCCGCGACCCGGCTGGCGAGGCTGGAAGACGCTAGAATCACGCCGTCGAGACCGTAGCCAAGCAGCTCGTCCAGCATCGGGTCGAGGTCCGCCTCGCCATGGGTGACGAACAGCAGCAGCCGGTAGCCGGACTGCGCGAAACGGTCGGAAAACTTCTCGATCACCTCAGGATAATACTGGTTGTCGAGGTGGGTGACGGCGATGCCGATCATGCGCGAACGCTGCGTTGTCAGCGAACGGGCGGTGTTGCTCGGCCGGTACTTGAGCCGCTGCGCTGCATCGAGAATGCGCAGGCGCGCCTCCTCCGACACCAGCCCGCCGGTGAAGGCACGGGACACGGCCGATTTCGAGACACCTGCCAACCGTGCAACGTCCGATCCAGTAGCGCGCGCCTTCAAAGTCCTGTCCCCCTTTGGCACCTCCATCGCATGCCTCGGCGCTCGCGATGCAACCGAAAAATGGATAGGAAGAGTTCTAGCGTTTCAATTGGACGAATGCCTCCGGCTCGCCCACGTTCCGCGCCAATATAAATGTGGGGAGAATGATCTGATGGCGCGCAGCACTTTTTTTGGCGTGTCGGTGGGAGCGGTTGCAGTGATGCTGGCAACGCTGCCCGGCGCAGCGTTCGGTCAGGCAACGGACGAGGAAGGCAACGGACGGATCAACGAGATCATCGTCACCGCCCAGAAACGCGAACAGACGATCCAGGATACGCCGCTGTCGGTCTCGGCGGTGAGCGGTGACGAAATCCAGCGCAAGGCCCAGGGCTCGCTCGATGCCGTGCTCAAGAATGTCGCCGGTGTCGAGGTGCAGGGGCTGGCGCAGGGCGCGCAGATCTACATTCGCGGCGTCGGCTCCTCGATCGATCCGACTTTCGCCGACCCGGCTATCGCGCTGATGGTGGACGGTGCCTACAACGGTCGCACGGAATCGGTGCAGAGCGCATCCTATGACATCTCGCGCGTCGAGGTGCTGCGCGGGCCGCAAGGCACGCTCTATGGTCGCAATGCCTCTGGCGGCATCGTCAACGTGATCACCCGCGATCCCTCGCTGACGGAAAGCCTGAGCGGATACTGGACGGCGCAGTTCGGCAACTACGATCACGTGCGGGGCGAAGGCGCGATCAACGTGCCGGTAAGCGACGCGGTCGCATTGCGCGTCGCCGGCTACCGGGAAAAGCGCGATGGCTTCGTGGACGACGGGTCGTACGATTCCGACAGCTGGGGCCTGCGTGGCAAGTTGCTGCTGGAGCCCACCGACTGGCTGCGCATAGTGCTCAAGGGCGACGTCTATCGCGCTCGCGGCAAGGGGGCCAACACGGTTCCGGTCGCAGGTTCCGCCGGCAACCTGACATTCCCGCCGCCGTACTTCTTCACCAACTTCGACCCGTCGATCACCGATGGTCCGCCGTTCACCGGCGGGGTGCCGATCCAGCGCTTCCCCAACGGCTGGGTGCAGGCCGATCCGGGCAATGCCTGGTCGAACGACGCAGAGCACGTACCCGGCTACATCCGGCGCAAGGCGGAGACGTTCTCCGCCCAGATCGACGCCGATCTCGGACCGGCCACGCTGACCCTGCTGCCAAGCTACTCGCGTTCGGCCAACACGCTGGTCAGCAGCTTCCTGTTCGGGTCGGTGCTGCCCTTCGTCGGCCCGACTTATACGATCGAAGGCAACGACAACTATTCCGACCAGACCACGGGTGCGACCTACAAGTCGATCGAAGTGCGGCTGGCTTCCAACGGCAAGGGGCCGCTGCAGTACGTTCTGGGCTTCTACTACCTGAAGTCCGATCCCAACGACTATGTGCTGGAAACCACCGGCGCGACCAATGACGGGCAGGCCTATACCCTCTCGAATACCTTCCAGCCGGGGGATACGATCGCGGGCTTCGGGCAGGTCACTTATGCACTGACCGATGCACTGCGGGTCACGGGTGGGCTGCGCGTCAGCCAGGACAAGATCGCACAGGGCTATTCCATCGCGATCGGCGGGACGGATGCGGGCACTTACGATTTCGCGCAGAAGCAAAGCTCGACGCAGTACAAGCTGGGCGTGGAATACGATCTGGCCGAGAAGTCGCTGCTCTATGCGCACTATTCGACCGGCTTCAAGCAGGGCGGCATCTCGCCGACATTTCCCCCGATCGCTTTCAAGCCGGAAACGCTCAAGGCGATCGAGATCGGCGTGAAGAACACGTTGTTCGACGATCACCTGCTCTTCAACGCGGCGGTTTTCCATTATGACTACAAGAATTACCAGTTCGGCGTCTTCCAGGAGCTGAACATCGCCGACCGTGCGGAGACGGCTAACTTCTCGGTCATTCGCAACGCCGGGCCGACCACGATCAAGGGCGCGGAAGCATCCGTTGAACTGGCGCCCTGGAAGAACGGTCGCTTCACCGCCTCAGTCACCTACCTCGACGCGAAGTACGGGGATGCGCTGCTGCCGAACAATCCGTTCGTGAACCAGGGCGAGGTGAACCTCAAGGGCGCGCAGATCCAGAATTCGCCGGACTGGTCGGGCAACATCGGGCTCGAGCAAGGCATCGAGATCGGCGGGGGGATGCTCACGCTGGGCGTCAATTCGCATCTGTCCACCGGCTACTACGTCACGCCGGAGCAGTATCTGCCGGGAGCCTATCAGAAGGGCTACACCCGCACCGATGCCAGCGTGCGCTACGAGATCGACGGCTTCACCATCAGCGCGAACGTCAAGAACATCGAGGACAAGGCTCAGACCACTTACGTCTTCCCGGCTTACCGGCGCTTCATCACCGCGCCGCGAACGGCGGTGCTGTCGGTCGGGTACAGGTTCTGAGACCGGCGAAGCAGCCGGATAGTCTGCAAGGGAGAAGATTACCGTGAACAGCACTCGTCTCTTCATCATGATCGGCATGGTCGCGCTGGCAGCCTGCGGGCAGCAGCACTCGATGGCGGAAGCCTCCACATCTGCGGATGACAGCGAAGCGCCCCCGCCGATGCAGGGCGATGCTGCGAAGAACCCCGACATGACCGAACTCGCCCGGCAGGTCGATGCCGACCACGATGGCCGAATGACGGAAGCGGAGTGGAAGGCGCAGGGCTTGCCCGAAACCTCGTTCAAGGGTTTCGAGAAGGGGCGCGGCTACGTCACGCTGGAAGATTACCAGAAGAACCCCGCACCTCCGGGGATCGATCTGAACGGTGATGGCAAGCTGACGATCGCTGAGTTCAAGGAATTCGACCGCCAGATGGCCGAGAAGATCAAGACCGCCGGCAAGACTGCGGGTGGCAACTGAACCATGACTTCAGGGACGAACGCCCTGCGACGCTTGTGGCACGTCACGGCATGCGGGCTGGCCTTTGCGCTGAGCGTACCGGCGGAGGCGCAATTCTTTCCGCCGGACGATCCGCCGCCGCGCCGGGATTGCCCGGACAGTCTTGCGGCCGATACGCTTGCCGATTGCCTGCTCGCCCAGATGACGCTGGCCGAAAAGGCCCGCTACGTTTCGGGCACCGGGTTTGAATCGAACGGTGTCGCGCGGCTGGGCATCGCGCCGTTCCGGATGAGTGATGGCCCCAAGGGCGTGCGCACCGATGGCTATCCCGCCACCACGGCATTTCCGGGCGGTGTGTCGCTGGCGGCGACCTGGAACCCCGCACTCGTCGCGCGGGCTTCGGCGGCGATGGGTGAGGAGGCGCGCGCACTGGGCGTGTCGGTGCTGCTCGGCCCGGGAATCAACATCCAGCGTTTTCCGCTGGGGGGGCGCAACTTCGAATACTATTCGGAGAATCCGCGCCTTTCGGGGGAAATCGGCACGGCCTGGGTGCGCGGTATCCAGGCGAAGCGCGTGGCGGCGACGCCCAAGCACTTCGCGGTCAACAATCAGGAGACAAATCGCTTCTGGAACAACTCGGTCGTGGACGAGCGCACCATGCGGGAGATCTATTTTCCGCAGTTCGAGCAGGTCGTCCGCGAGGCGCAGCCCTGGACCATCATGTCGTCCTACAACCGCATCAACGGCACTTTCGCGTCGCATGACCGCTGGCTGCTGACGGACGTTCTGCGCCGGGAATGGGGCTTCGACGGGGCCGTCATATCCGACTGGACGGCGCTGCACGACACGGCGGCGGGCATGAATGCGGGCATGGACCTCGAAATGCCCAATACCAAGTATTACGGCCCGTTGCTGGCCGACGCGGTGCAGGTCAAGGAAGTGGACCTCGCGACGCTCGACGAAAGCGTGCGCCGGCTGCTCCGTCTCCAGATGCGGACCGGGACGCTGCGCAAGGCGTTGGTGGCCGATCCTGCATCGCCGCTGCTCGGCAGCCAGGCCCATCTGGACCTCGCGCGTGCGGTTGCTGCGGAAAGCCTGGTGCTGCTGCGCAATGAGGGCGGATTGCTGCCGCTGCGCAAGGATGCGAAGATCGCGTTCATCGGCCCCAATGTCGATCCCACGACCTATCAGGGCGCCGGCAGCTCCGAGGTAACGGCGACCCGGCGCATCTCCGTGCGCGACGGCGTGGTTGCGCTGAGGGGAGAGCAGGGATCGACCTTCACTATCGGATCGGCCAACGACACCGATATTCCGGCTGCCAGCCCTTCGCAATTCGTCACGGCGGGTGGCGAGAGCGGACTGGTGCGGCGCTACTGGTCGAACGCGGCTTTCACAGGCGATCCGCTGGAAACCCGGCGCGACACGGTGCTGTTCGCGATCGGGCCCGAGAACCACGATCCCGCCAACGCGCTCAATCCCCGCGCGGTGAGCTGGGACGGCCGGTTCAGGGCGGTGCAGGCTGGCGAATACCGATTCAACTCGGTCGGATACGGCGCCGTCCGGTTGCTGATCAACGCGAAGGTGGTGCTCGACGGCAGCGAACGGTTCAAGTCCGCCCCGACGACGTTCTTCGGCAATGCCATGCCCGTCTTCGAAGGGCGCGTTGTGCTGGCTCCCGGCCTGCATGATTTCCGCTTCGAGCGCGTCCTTCCGGAAGCGGGAGGAACTGCGCCGGTCAATCTCTTCCGCTTCGGTGTGGAGCCGCCGGTCGGCACGATCGCGGCGGCTGCTCAGGCGGCACGCGAGGCCGATGTCGCGGTGGTCGTCGTCGGCCTGTCGCCGACCGCCGAGACCGAGGGTTCCGACCGCAAGGGGATCGCCCTTCCGGGCGAACAGGATGCTCTGGTCGAAGCCGTCGTCGCCGCCAACCCGCGCACGGTCGTCGTCGTCAATGCCGGCGGGCCGGTGCTGATGCCGTGGGCGGACAAGGTGCCTGCGATCATCGAGGCATGGTATCCGGGGCAGGAAGGCGGCTTCGCTGTTGCCGACGCTCTGTTCGGGCGGGTCAATCCGTCAGGAAAGCTGCCGGTCACGTTCCCGCTGCGGCTGGAGGACAGCCCCGCGTTCCCTTACGCTGCGAACGCCAGGACTGCGTTCTACGGGGACGGCGTCTTCGTCGGCTACCGAGGTTTCGACAAGCGGGCGATGCTGGTGCTGTTCCCGTTCGGTCACGGCCTGTCCTACACGACATTCGCCTTCGCTGACCTTGATGTTCCCGCCACCGCGCCGGTCGGCAATCCGGTTTCGGTTTCGTTCAAGGTCACGAACACGGGTGCGGTGCAGGGGGCTGAGGTGGCGCAGGTCTATGTGCGTCAGATCGCGCCGTCCGAACCGCGTCCGATCCGCGAACTCAAGGGCTTTCGCAGGTCCTGCTCGATCCGGGCAGGAGCACGAACGCGCGTCTCGAACTTACGCCGCGCGATTTCGCCTTCTGGGACGCCGTTGCACATGGCTGGCGGATCGAGCCGGGAGACTACGAGATCGAGGTGGGGAGTTCCTCTCGCGACGTCCGCCTCAAGGCGCGGCTCCGGCTGGAGGGCAACGTGGCTTTGCTTGGGTCTGACGACGCGGCCCTCTGGCGTAAGGAGGCGATGAAGTGATGCTCATGCGGCGCTGGCATCGCTGGCTTGCCTTGCCGGCGGGCGTCTTTCTCTTTCTCGTCGCGCTGACCGGTGTGTTGCTGCATCTCGACATGATGCGGCTGGGGCAGCACCCGCCGGGGCACGAGCCGAGCCGTCCAGTGCCGGTGCAGCCGATGCCCTCGGATGCGGAGCTGGGAAGGATGATTACGCGCATCGCCGATGCGGCGCGGCATCAACCGGGGCTGGGCACCAGGAACCTGCAGGTCGATCTGTCCGGTGATCGGATCACTCTGGTCGCCGGGACCGGGGGGCCTCCGGGGAGTCCGCAGATCAAGCTCGATGCCCGGACTGGCAGGGTGGTCATCGATCCTCCCCGTCCCGCGGATTTCCATTACATTCTGCAGGATCTGCACGCCGGGTACTTCTTCGGCTGGACCGGGCGGATCCTGAGTGTGCTGTGCGGGCTGTCGCTGATCGTCCTGTCCGTCACCGGACTGCAGATGTGGTGGGACATGCGCCGACGTCGCAGGAAACCTGCTCTTTTCTGGAAATGAGTCACAACCCCGATCACCCATGCGCGCAGGGGACGCGCCGAGAACAACTGAAAGGATTGGATATGAAGGCCCGTTATCTGCTGGCGGTCGGAACTGCCGCCGCTTTGTCGCTGACCACCGCCGCGCTTTCCGCCGAGACCGAGCCGCGCATGGACTTCGCGCCGCTCAAGTCCGATGCCGAAGTCGCTAAGGGCCGCCCCGAGCTGTCGCCCGGGCAGCGGGCCGCGGACACGATCGCCATCCAGAACCTGATGAGCCGTCACGAGTTCATGCATGCCGCAGGCCGCAACCTCGAGGAACTGGACAACTACTGGGTGCGCCGCGACGGCAAGTTCGCCGCCACCGCGACGTTCGGCAGCCCGGCCTGGGTCATGTACGGCCTCGATACGATCCGCAACGCCTATGGCCTCAACAGCCAGAAGGATGCGCAGACGGCCCAGGACAAGCTGGCCGCCATCGATCCCAAGGTGACTCCCGATCCCAAGTTCTTCGGAGCCGGCGCGGAATGGGTCATGCACACTTCGACGACGCCGGTGATCGAGATCTCCGGTGACGGCAAGACGGCGCAGGGCGCATGGTATTCGCCGGGCACGGGCGTGATGCCGGTCTATGAGAACGGCAAGATCCACCTCCAGGCGATGCTGTTCTTCGAGAAGTACGGCGGTGATTTCGTGAAGGAGAACGGCGTCTGGAAGATCTGGCACCTGCAGATGGCCTATGACTTCGTGCCCAACCTGCCGGAATCGATGCTGGAGCAGGCCAATGCGCAGTTGGGCGATCTGGCGCTGGGTCGTCCGCTGAAGGCGCTTGGCGGTGAGGCGGGTGAGCGGGCCGGCTTCCCTGAAGGCTTCCGCAAGCCGCTCTACAGCTATCCGGCGTATAGCCCGCAGCGCGCCGCGGTCATCTGGCCTAACCTGCCGCGTCCCTACTACACCTTCAGCGAGACCTTCAACAACTGCAACTGCGAGCAGCAGGTACCGCAGTTCTGAACTGGTGGGGCGCAGGGGTCCCGCCCGGTCGATAGCTGCCTTGCGGCAATATCGATTGGACTTGTTCCCGCCGCGCCCCTCCATTTCCAGTGCGGACCCGCGCGGGTCCGATGAGTATCAGCGCGGGCTATGACCGGCGAAAGGGAGAAGAATGTCTCGACACCATGAGGCCGGGTTCATGACCGGCATATCGCTGCTGCTGCCGATCACGCTCACGACGATGGCGGTGGTGCTGCTCACCCCGATCATCCCGAACCTGATGGCGCAGTTCGAAGGCGTGCCCAATCATGAATACTGGGTGCCGATGATCCTCACGTTCCCCTCGCTGTGCGTGGCGCTGCTGTGCCCGTTCGCGGGGATGCTGGGGGACTACTTCGGCCGTCGTCGCCTGCTGCTGGCCTCGTTCCTGCTCTATGCGGTGGTTGGCGTGGCGCCGGTGTTCCTGAGCGACCTGACCCACATCCTCATCTCGCGCGTCGGCGTGGGCATTGCCGAGGCGCTGATCTACGTCCTCTCGACGACGATGATCGCCGACTATTACAAGGGCGCTTCGCGCGACAAGTGGCTGGCGGCGCAGACCGCGTTCGCCTCGATGTCGGCGCTGCTGTTCTTCAACCTTGGCGGGATCATGGGCGAAAGCGGCTGGCGTACGCCGTTCTGGGCCTATGCCTCGGCGCTGGTAATGTTCGCGCTGGTCTGGAAGTTCACCTGGGAGCCGGCCGGCGAAACCCGTCCTGACGACGAGGCGAACCATGCGCCGCACAACAGTTCGTGGGCGGGTTTTCCCTGGGCGACGATGGCGATGATCGTGGCGATCACTGTCTACGGTTCGGTGTTCTTCTACACCGTGCAGATCCAGGCACCCAGCGGCCTTGCCGAACTGGGCCTGACGAGCCCGGCCGAGCGCGGCTTCCTCACCTCGATCGCTTCGATCGGCGTGCCGCTGGGGACGTTCATTTACTCGCGCATCGGTTCGAAGTGGCCGGTCGGTCGCCTGCTACTGGTCGAATTCGCGCTGCTGTCATTCGGCTTCATGCTGATGGCCAAGGCGGGCACGGTCGTGGGCTTCCTGGCCGGATGCTTCGTCAACCAGATCGGTGCGGGCCTGCTGCTGCCGACGCTGCTGGTGTGGTCGATGTCGATCCTGTCGTTCGAGATCCGCGGGCGCGGCACCGGCTTCTGGCAGTCGGCCTTCGCCTTTGGCCAGTTCCTCTCGCCGGTCGTCGTCACGTTCGCGGGGCAGAAGACGGGCGGATTGCTGGGCGCCTTCATGGTGCTGTCCATAGCTGCACTGGGCGGTGTGGTCATTGCCCTGATCGCCTCGCGCCGCAACGGTGCAGGGCCGGACCGGCGGGCGGTGGCTCATGGGTGATCGCCTCCAGGGGCGCGTCGCCGTCGTGACCGGCGCGGCCAACGGCATCGGCGCGGGCTGCGCGCGCATCTTCCGGCAGGAAGGCGCCACTGTCATCGGCATCGACCGCGAAGGGGCAGACTACGCCTGCGATCTCACCGACGAGGCGGCGACGCAGGCGCTGTTCCGCTGCATCGGCGAGGAACATGGCCGCATCGACGTCCTGCTCAATGCCGCCGCCTTCGCGGTCTTCGCATGGATCGAGGACCTGAGCTACGCCGACTGGAGGCGTACGCTGACGGGTGAACTCGACATCGTGTTCCTTCCCACGCGCGCGGCCTGGCCCTGGCTGAAGGCGAGCGGATCGGCGAGCATCGTCAATTTCGCCTCGGCCAATGCCCGTCATGCGCTGGAGGGGTCGCCGGCCCTGGCGCATTGCGCCGGCAAGGGCGGGGTGCAGGCGATGACCCGGCAGCTGGCGATGGAGGGCGCGCCGCACGGCATTCGTGCGAACACGATCGCGCCCGGCTTCATCCTCACCGCCGCGACCCGTCGGCATATCGAATCCGATCCGGGTTTCGAGCGTCAGGTGCTCGCCAAGAACATGCTCAAGCGGCTCGGCGAGCCGGAGGACATCGCCTGGTGCGCCACATGGCTCGCCAGCGGCGAGGCGCGCTACGTGACCGGAGCGGACATAGCGGTGGATGCCGGCGCCACCGCCTGGTGAAGTGAATGCACAGGTTCCCCGCAGCGGGAACGGCAGGGGCCGGGCGGCCCTGGTGGGGCGTCTGTTCTTGGCCTCCACCGCCAGCGTCGCCCGATCCCTGTTCGGCTGTTCCGGGCAGGCGCGCAGCGGCTTTCTGATCCGGCTGGCTCGATAGGTTCGCTCCCGATTATTCGATTTGTTCTGCGCCGTGCTCCCGTCCTAGCCTCCAGGGTAACGAAGCCGCCACAAGGCGGTAAACATGGAGGGGAAGATGAGGAGCAGGCGCATTGCGCTTATGCTGACGACGGTTCTTTGCGCGCATCCGGCCTATGCCCAGGATGCGACGGATGACCGGAAGGCGCCGTCAGCGAACATACCGGAAATCATCGTCACGGCAGACAAGTTCGCCAAATCGATTCAGGATACACCGATCGCCGTCAGCGTCGTCCAAGGCGACCGGATCGCGGAGAACGGATCGACGAAGATCGACGATGTGCTCAAGAACGAGGCGGCGGTGACGGTGCAGGGCGCGGCGCGCGGCTTCATCGTATCCATCCGTGGCCTTGGCCTGTCGTTGCCGCCACAGATGGGGCAGGGCGCGGTATCCACCAACTATGACGGTGCCTATTCGAGCCGCGCCGAGAACGGCTCGGTCGGCTTTTACGACCTTGCCCGCGTCGAAGTGCTGCGTGGTCCGCAAAGTACGCTTTACGGCCGCAACTCGGTGGGCGGCGTCGTGAACGTCATCTCCAAGGATCCGCAGATCGGCGTGACCGAGGGATACCTGTCGGGTGAGGTCGGCAATTACTCGCTGTTCCACGGCGAAGGTGCGATCAACGTGCCGCTCGGCAAGACGCTGGCGCTGCGCGTTGCCGGGGCGGGCATCACCCGCGACGGCTACATGTCGAACGGGCATGACGACAACAAGTCCTATGCCGGCCGTGCGAAGCTGCTGTGGGAGCCTGGTGACGCGGTGCGCGTCATGCTCGGTATCGAGCATACCGCATTGCGCGGACAGGGGCCGGGGGCGGTGCCGATCGCCAACATCCTTGCCGGCAATCGCGACACGACGGACGTGTCGGTTGGCTTCCAGCGCATAAACTACTGGAAATACTGGGCCGACATCTCAGCGGACATCGGACCGGGCACCCTGCGCCTGATCCCCTCGTATCAGCGGACGTCCGGGGTATCGCTCGGCGCATTCGGCGGCTCGCTCGGCTATGCCTTCGATCCCAAGCTGACCCGGCAGGAACAGGTCGAGGTCCGCTATTCCTCACAGGCCGGATCGCCGGTGGAATGGAACCTTGGGTTCTATCACTACAAGAACCACAATGTGCAGCAGACGATCTCTGGCGCCTGTCAGGATACCGAGGGGAATTACGTGATCCCTGCGCCCGGCTACAATTCGGTGCCCGATGGCCTTCCGCCCGGCCCTGCCCCGGCGGGAGGCTGCATCGCGGCCGATCTTGCACCAGCGGAATCCTACGAGGCCGAAATCCGCAATTCGCAGACCGACGGCATCTTCGGGCAAGTCACCATACCGTTTGGCAGCCGTCTGCGCGCGATCGCGGGCCTGCGCTATACCTGGGAGAAGATCACCGGGGCCAACGACGACAGCACCAACTACACCGGCCCGATCGCGACCATCAAGGACAAGCACTTCGACTACCGCCTCGGTCTGGAAGCGGACATTGCCAGCACGACCAAGGCCTACGCAACCGTTGCCAGCGGCTATCGCCAGGGCGGCTACGGCTTCGGCCTCGTACCGTTCGAACCGGAGAAGATGACCTCCTACGAAGTAGGTCTGAAGAACCGCTTCGAGGGTGGCAACATGCAACTGAACCTCACCGGATTCTATTATGACTACAAGAGCTTCCAGCTGACCATCGCCAACTTCGCGGTAAGTCCCGCGCAGCTCTATGTGCCGACTATGCCGGCGCGGGAGTATGGCGTGGAGGCGGAAACGCAGATCGCCGTGGGTTCTCGTGGGCGCTTCAACGGCTCGGTTACGTGGCTGGACTCCCGGCTCGATGGCATCGACGGCTTCTATGTCGGCCTGCCGTTCCCGAACAGCCCGACCTGGTCGGTCAAGCTGGGCTACGAGCAGGGCTTCGACCTTGGCGGTGTTGTGCTCACCCCGCGCGGCGACCTGCGCTTCGCGTCTAGTTCGATCGTCTACCCCGAAGACCACGCGATCAACGACCGCGATCCATCGGCGCAGAACGACTGGGTCTCGGGCGACATTTCGATCAGGGCCGAGTTCGGCGGGGCCTTCTCGCTCGTCGCCTACGTCAAGAACGTCAACGATGCGATGATCAAGCAGTCGCACTTCTTCGGCTACGCCCAGCTTGCCGCTCCGCGCACTTACGGAATGACTGCCACGTATCGCTTCTGATCCCGGCGCGCACGGGCCGCGCGTCCAGCGCCGAGCCGTGCGCTGCCCTGTCATGTTCGGGAGAAGTCCATGTCCTCGAAGTACCTCAAGTATGCGGCTTGTCTTGCCGTCTCGATCCCGGCGATCGCTGCCGCCCAGCCTGCCCCGCCTCCGGGCGGCCCGCCCGGTGGAATGCCCGCGATGCCGTCGATGGCGGAGACAAAGTATGATGCGACCGTCGAGATCGTCGACGGGCGCCTCGTCCCGTCCACCGTAGCGGTTCAGGCGGCCTCCCTTTCCGGATCCGCCGCGAAGGGCCTGCGGATCCTTTCCAGCAAGGAAGGCGTCAATGCGCTGATCGTGCGCGGCCCGGCCAGCGACTTCACGCTGACCGATCCCGCGATCGTGCTTTCCGGAGCCGGGACCAACGATTTCCTTGGCACCGGAGCGGGTATCCTCGTGCGAGACAAGGCCAGGTTCACGCTTCGCGGCGGCAGCGTCGAGACGTCCGCGCGGATTTCTCCCGCACTCGTCGCGGCCGAGGGGGCGACGGTAAAGGTTCACGATGCCCGCCTTGTCGCGAACGGTGGTCCGCTGCCGCCGGGCTACGTGCCGCGCATCGGGCCGGGGATGATGCAGCCGCCCGCGCCACTCGGCCTCGAGGGCACGGCGCGCGCGGTGCTGGCGATGAGCAATTCGCGCACATACCTCTACAATACGCGGATCGAGGCGCAGGGCTGGGGTGCGCTTTCCACCGATGCCACCGGCGGCGATCTCTACCTCGAGGCGAACGACTGCACGGTGCTGGTCACCGGCAAGGGTTATGGTGCCTATGCCGATTTCGGGGCCCATGTCGTCCTCAATCGCACCAGCGTGGACGTGGGGAGCGATCTCGGGATTATCGCGGGCAAGGCCCGGATCGATCTCAACACGGTCAGGGGCAAGGCCGGACGCAGCGGCGTGATGATCCATTCGGTCATGGCCTTCGATCCGGCCGAGACAGCTGACCTTACCGTCACCGACAGCACGATCGAGACACAGGGGCCGGTCCTGCTGGTCAAGAGCGCCAATGCGAACATCACCGTCACCGGAGGCGCGCTGAAGAGCGCATCGGGCGTGCTCATGGACGTGCGACGCAACGACGATCCCAATGCGACGAAGACCGGCGGCAAGCCTGTCCCCGGTGTGACCCTGACGCTGAAGAGCGCGAAGCTCACCGGCGATGTTCTCGACAGCGATCCCGATCGCGCGACGACGCTGGTCCTCGACGGTGCGAGCCTGGAGGGCTCCTTGCGAGACGTGGTGCTGAAGGCGGATGCGACCGGACATTGGCGTGCGCGGAGCGACAGCACTGTCTTCCTCGCGCCCGGGACACCGCTTTCGGTCATCGACGCGCCCGCCGGGGTGACCGTCACCGTCACCGGCGGCACAAACGGTCGCGGCACGGTGCTGCCGAGCGGCGGCAAGCTGACTTTCTCCCGATGATCCCTTCCACTGAGGAGCGAATCCGATGAAATTTCCCGCCTTGCTGTTGCTCGCCTGCACCGCGCTTTCCGCGCCTGCGTGGGCGCAGGATGCCTCCGGCATCATCTCTGGCACACAGACGTCCAGCACTCTCGATATTGCTTCGGGCGCATTGCCGAAGGCACCCGACGGCAAGCTGCTCACGCTTACGGTCGATGGCGTGGAGACCCCGCTTGCACCCGGTCGCTATCGTGGCGACGTCGCGCTGACCGTGACGGATGACATTCCGGTGCAGTATCACGAATTGCCCCTGCATCACTTCCGCACGGCCCTTTACGTCGAGCACGGCGCGCCGGTCTGGTCGAAATCGGTCAGGGCGGCGCTCGGGGGCGGTACGGTCGCGGCAGGGCGCGCGGAGAACCTCCTGATCCGTTCGATGGGCGAAAGGTTCAACGGTGTGCTGGTCACGGGCACCGGAGACTATGTGCTCGACCGTCCGGTGATCGACATGGTCGGCAATGGCGGCAACGATTTCGCAGGGTTCGGTGCGGCTATCATGGCCACGGGCAAGGCCCAGCTCACGCTCGATCGGCCGGTCATCCGCACGCGCGGTGCGATCCGCACCGCGCTGTTCGTCGGCGGCGACGCGGTGGTCCACGTCAACGGCGCCGAGATCGAGACGTTCAACGGCACCCTTCCGGCCGATTACAAGTTTACCGTCGATGTCGGCCGCATGATGGAAGTGCCCTGGATGCTCGGGCTGGCGGGCAACGTTCGGTCCAGCAATCTTGTCGATCGCGGTACGCTCTACATCACGGATTCGCACATACGCTCCGAAGGCTGGGGCGCTCTGTCGACAGACGACAACCAGCATGTGCGCATGTTCGTGAAGAACTCGCTGATCGAGCTGACCGAAGGTGGGTACGGCACCTATTCCATCGGCGATTCCGTCAACGTGTTCGAGAATTCGATCATCCGCTCGCCCGACATCGGCGGCATCATGGCGGCGCAGGGATCGCTGACACTGACCGACCGCACGCTGGTAGAGGCCGGTACATACGGAGTGATGATGCACTCAGGTGCCGGTGGCGGCACGCTGACCATCGACAAGGGCACGCAACTACGGGCGGGGCGTGCGGCGATCGAGGTCAAGGGTATCGGCACGACCATCAAGGTCGATGGCGCCACCATCACCAGCGGCAATCGCGTAATTCTTCAGGCCATGGAGAATGACGATCCCTTCCTCCAGGCCCTGATGCGCGGCGAGATTCCGGAGGGGATGGGAGCGCCTCCTCCGGGCATGGGTGCAGACGGCGGCGCCGCTGACAAGAAGGGGCCGACACCGAACCCTGCCGTTGTCGCGACATTCAGCAACGTCGATCTCGAAGGCGACTTCTGGAACGGCCGAATGGCGCAGGGCGGCATGGAACTGACGTTCGATAATGCGCGGGTAAGCGGCAGGATCTCTACCTCGACCACCGCCCCTGCCACGGGCAAGGCCCCCGTCCGCGCAACCTATCGCGAGATCGGTGACGTCACCAACACCGCAGTTCCGGCAAGCAAGCCGAACGCCATGGTCGTCCGGCTGGGAGGGGCAACGCGATGGACGGTTACGGGGACCAGCTGTCTCAGCAGTCTGACGATTGCGCCCGGCGCAAGCATCGAAGGGAGCGCCGGGGCGGTCGTAATGACCGTCAACGGCAGGCAGCGTCCGATCCGGCCCGGCACTTACACCGGGCGCGTGACGCTGTCCGTGCAATAGTCCCGAACTCCGCTTCGCGTGGCGATCCGGCGAGCAATCGCGGGCCGGTCGCCGCGCGTTGCATGCTTACCCGACTTTGACTGGCCGCGTGCTGCCGCGCACCACGAGGGCGCCCTCCGCGATGATCTGTTCGTGGCTGTCGGGCTCGGCCCTGAGCGCCTGGATCAGGCGCAGCGTTTCGGCGACCATGAACGGCGCGGGCTGGGAGTAGCTCGTCAGCGCGAAACCCGGCCACGCGGCCATGGGCACGTCGTCGAAGCCGGCGATGGAGATGTCCCGCCCCACGTCGAGCCCGAATTCGTGGCGTGCGACGGTGATCGCGGCAAGAGCCATCGTATCGTTGGCGCAGAAGATCGCGTCGGGCGGGTCGACCCGATGGAGCAGCCGCCGCGTGGCCGCCATGCTTTCCTCGGCAGTGTAGTGACCGCATTCGAACAGCGGCGTGTCGGCACCGCGCTCGGCAAGGAGGTCGAAGAAGCCCGCCTGCCGCTCGGCGCTGGTCGAGGATTCCGGTGTCCCGGCAATGAAGGCCAGCCGCTGGTGGCCTCCTGCCAGCAAGTGCGCCGCGATTGTGCGAGCGCCGCGCAGGTTGTCTCCCACCACGAAGGAGGCATCGCTCGCAGTGGTTCGCCGGTTGTAGTGGATTACCGGAACCTGCGCGCGGCGGCATTGTTCGGCCAGTCGCGACGACGGGCTCACCGATAGCAGCACGAGTGCATCGAGGCGGTAATGAAGGACGTCGTGGATCGATGGCTCAGGCGGTTCGGCTTGCCGTGCCGGAAACAGCATCATCTGCAGCCCGGCGCCATCAAGCGCGGCGGACAGCAGTTGCAGCGTCTGGACGAAGAACGGGTTGGCCAGGTCGCCGACACCGATGCCGATGATGTTCGAGCGTCCGTGCATCAGCGAACGTGCGAGTGGATTGGGCCGGTAGCCCAGCTTCTCGGCAGCGGCGACGATCCGCTGGCGCGTCGGTGCCGCGATGCTGGCCCCCGGCGTGAACGCGCGGGAGACCGCCGACTGCGATACGCCCGCTTCTCGAGCGACGTCGAAGGCGGTCACGGCTTCCTTGGGGCTGGGCATGGCACCTGCTTAGGCGTGGGGCATGGCCTTGGTCAACGTCGCTTCATTGTCCGGTTGATGCGGACAGGGATCGATATTGTGCATATATATGCATCTTTTAAATTCAGATATACAGGAGATGAAATCGTTCATTGATAAATTGAAATGCAAACTATGACTATGTATGCAATCAGTTCCGGGGCTTGATGAGTCCTATGGTTAGGGGGTGAAGAGACCCTCGGACGGGAGTTGAACGAATGGCGATCTATCTTAAGCGTGGTGCGACTGCACAGGCCAAGGCCGATGCCGACCGGAAGGTCCGTGACATTGTCGAGGCGGCGCTGGCCGACATCGAGGCCCGCGGCGACGTGGCCGTGCGCGAGATGAGCAACAAGTTCGATGGTTGGGATCGTGAAGACTACCGCCTGAGTCAGGCAGAGATCGATGCCTGCGTCGAATCGCTCGCTCCGCAAGAACGCAAGGACATCGAGTTCGCGCAGGCCCAGGTCCGCAATTTCGCGCAAATCCAGCGCGACAGCATGAAGGACGTCGAGGTCGAGACCCTGCCCGGTGTCGTGCTCGGTCACAAGAACCTGCCACTCAATTCCGCAGGCTGCTACGTGCCGGGCGGCAAGTACCCGCTGCTGGCCAGTGCGCACATGTCGGTCATCACCGCGAAAGTCGCCGGCGTGAAGCGTGTCATCACTTGCGCGCCGCCGTTCCAGGGCAAGCCTGCACGCGCGATCGTGGCCGCGCAGGCGATGGCAGGCGCTGACGCGATCTATGCGCTGGGTGGAATCCAGGCGGTTGGCGCGATGGCGCTGGGTACAGGGACGATCGACCCAGTCGATATCCTCGTCGGCCCGGGCAACGCCTTCGTGGCCGAAGCCAAGCGCCAGCTCTACGGCCGCGTCGGCATCGATCTCTTCGCCGGCCCCACCGAGACCCTCGTGATCGCCGACGAGATCGGGTGCGATGGTGAAATGGCGGCGACCGACCTGCTCGGCCAGGCCGAACATGGCCCCGACAGCCCGGCGGTGCTCATCACCAATTCCGAGAAGCTGGCGCGCGAAACGATGCAATGGGTCGAGCGGCTTCTGGAAATCCTGCCCACCGCCGATTACGCGCGCAAGGCCTGGGAGACTTTCGGCGAAGTTATCGTCTGCGAAAGCTACGAGGAAATGGTGCGCGTCGCCGACGAGATCGCATCGGAGCACGTCCAGGTCATGACCGCCGATCCGGACTACTTCCTCGACAACATGACCAACTACGGAGCGCTGTTCCTGGGCAATCGTACCAATGTCAGCTTCGGGGACAAGGTGATCGGCACCAATCACACGCTGCCGACGAAGAAGGCGGCGCGCTATACTGGTGGTCTGTGGGTGGGCAAGTTCATCAAGACCTGCACGTATCAACGAGTAACCACCGACGAGGCGTCAGCACTTATCGGCGAGTACTGCAGCCGCCTTTGCGCACTTGAGGGCTTCGCCGGGCATGGTGAGCAGGCTAACATCCGCGTACGCCGCTTTGGCGGGCGCAACGTGCCGTATGCCGGGCAGGCCGAGCCGACGCCTGAAACGGCAGCCTGAACAGGCAAGAACGGGGTGGACAGGGCGGCGTGGGCCGTCTCTGTTCGCCTTGCGTGCTGTAAACGTGCTGATTTCAAGATAAAAGGACGATGCGATGACCCTGCCCAAGACTCCCAGCCTGCGCCTTGATGGGCGCCGTGCCGTCGTCACCGGGGCGGGCAGGGGTATCGGCCTCGCCGCCGCGGCGGCGCTGGCGGAGGCCGGGGCGGAAGTCACCCTCGTTGCTCGTACCGGGGCTGAGATCGAGGCGGCAGCGGCCGAGATCGTGGAGCAGGGAGGCAAGGCGTTTGCCGCTACGCTCGATGTCTCCGACCTCGATGCCGTGGCAGCCTTCTTCGAAGCGCGCGAAGCATTCCACATACTCGTCAACAATGCCGGCACCAATCGCCCCATGCCGCTCTGGGATGTTACCGAGGATGATTACGACGCGGTGCTCGACCTCAATGTGAAGAGTGCCTTCTTCGTGGCTCAGGCCTGTGCCAAGCGCCTTATCACGACGGGCGAGGGCGGAAGCCTGATACACATGGGCTCGCAGATGGGCCACGTCGGCGGGCCGAACCGCTCGCTCTACTGCGCCAGCAAGTGGGCAATGGAAGGCATGAGCAAGGCTATGGCGCTGGACCTTGCTGGCCACGGGATCCGTTCCAACACGATCGCGCCGACTTTCATCGAGACACCGCTGACCCGGCCGTTTTTTGAGGACGCGGCGTTCAAGGCCAGTGTCCTTGCCAAGATCAAGCTGGGGCGCCTTGGCACGGTCGAGGATCTCATGGGTGCAATTCTGTTCCTCGCCTCGGATGCCTCGTTGCTGATGACAGGGACCAGCATGCTTGTAGATGGAGGGTGGACCGCCGATTGATGGGACATTCTGCTCGGTCCGGTTCAGAGCGCACAGCTCACGAAAGCAGACGCTCCGGGCATACAGCTTCCAGCAGTCCTTTGGCGGCAATGCGCCAAATAGCCGCCGTTCGTCACCCCGAGCCTTTGCTGCCTCAGCGGACGTCCCCCGGACGAATAATCATGACTCGATGCTGTCGTGTTATGATTCGGTCCCGCATCGCCAGTGACGGTACAGGGCGCCGGTGCCGGCGAGGTATCGGAGAGTGGGCCTCGCCAGAGGATGACCGTGAAGCGGGGAGCGCTTTCTTCTGGCTAAATGAACATCTGCTCCGGTAAGCACTCGAAAGGAGAACCGACCGACCGTGACTGCCGAAACCGACACTCTTGTAAAACCCGACATGACGGCGGTGCTGGAGCGCACTCATGTCAGCAAGGATCTCCACGGCTTCCTGCTTCCGACGCTTGAGGCGGTGTCAAACGCCATGCACGGGATCGAGACGCGCTTCGGCGAAGATGCTCGCAAACACGGCACGATTGAGATCGCTATATCCGGCATCAACGATCCGCGGCACCTCATGATCTCGGTTACCGACAACGGCATCGGTCTCGATGATAGCAATTACACCTCTTTCAAGACACCATTCTCCGGCCACAAGCTCCGCCAGAACGGTCGTGGTTTTGGCCGTTTCATCGCCTTCAAAGTCTTCAATCGCATCCTCTATTCGAGCCGCTTTGAAGCGCTGCCAGTGCCGGATAAACGCACCTTTCGCTTCGACATTCATCAGAAGAACGAGCTCATCTATCACGATGGGGAACCTGATTTCGCCCATCTCGGCCTCCGCGTCGACTACGACGAGCCTCGTCCGGAATGGCACGAATTGATCGCGACGCTCGATCAGAGCGACATTGCTGATCACATTGGCAGCCATTTTCTACCGCACTTCCTCTACCGCTGGCTGCCTGAGATCACCATCCGGTTCGATGGCGCCGCGCCGAGTAGCATCACAGCACACTTCAAGAACGTGTTCGTCCAGTCAGACGCCGGCTCATTTGACGTCCAGATCGATGGCAAAGCGGAGCGCATCGACTATTCGCTGACAAAGGTTCCGCGAACCCGGTCCTTTAAAAACCACAGTCTGCTGTTCGCTGCCGGCGATCGCATCGTGGGCAATCCGCGCGACCTCACCAATCTGCTCGGTCAGCCGGCTTTCTTCGACGACAATAACCAAGCCTACATCGTGATCGCCGTCGTTCGGTCGAGTGCATTCGAGACCCGCCTCAATGATGCACGGACCGGCATAAACATTACCCCCGCTGCCGTTGAAGAGATCGTTAGCGCGGTCGGCGATATCATCCAGAAGACTGAGAACAGCCAAATCGCGAAAATTAAAGCGACGCAATCCCGGGATCTGGAAGGCGCGCTTCAAGAGAATCCGATCCTACGCATTGGTCTCAAAGGCCAATCCATCTCGTCCTACGTGGCGGGGAAGCCCAATAACTGGAAAGCTCAGGACTTCGTCTCGAACCTGGCTATCGAGCGCTACCGTGTCTCGCGAGACCTATCTAAAGCGATCACCAGCGCGGCGAACAATCCTGACGACTACATGGCCAATATCAAGGACATCGTCGACAAAATCGACGCGTCGAACAAGGAAGCGCTCGCTGAATATGTCGTTCACCGCAAAAAGGTGATCGAACTTATCGAAGCCGCCCGCAAGTACGGCACGACCGGTACGCATGCGCCCGAGGACACGATCCACGATCTTGTCTTTCATCGGTTCTCTGACAGCGTCGATACCGACTATTTCGAGCACAATCTCTGGCTAATCGACGATGCCTTGGCGTTCCTCCCGTACATCTCAAGTGACCGGGCGATGCACGGCAAGGGCCGCAAGAAGGGAGACAAGATCGCTGACCTCGCCTTCTTCGACGATGCCTTGTCCTTGGAGACAACGACGGTACCACGATCACGATCGTTGAGTTCAAGCGGCCAAGCCGCGACGATTATCGGTTTGGAGACGTGAAGCACGATCCGGTCATGCAGGTCATTGAGACACTCAAGGGCGCCACGGCGACGGGTGGAATCGCAAAGACGGATGGTTCGCATTTTGCCTTTCGGGGCGTGGTTCGTCGCTTCGGCTACATCGTCGCCGACCTAAAGCCATCGCTTGAGACCGTCCTGCGGAACCACGATTTCAAGAACGATTGGAATCCTGACATCTACGTCCGTTATCGCGACAACGAGCAGATCTTCATCCAGGCGATGGGGTACGACACACTTATCGCGCACGCCAAAAAGCGCAATCAGGCCTTTTTCAGCGTCTTGTTCGGCGAATAGCGCTTCGGGGCGTGTTGCTTGCAACTCTGGCAGGAATGGTCCCGTCAAACAGAGAACGGCGATGGTATGGGACAATCCCGTCACTACCAGTGGCCTCAACCAACGACAGCTTCCGTCAGTATCAGTCATTCGCCGCTCAGTCATACCGACGGCCGATTATGAGCAAGGCTGGCCTATTGACGGCGGAAAGTTTTTCGGAGGCCAATTGTGGCGGGTGCCCTCAATGCCCGTGTCGCACTCTACCTCGCGCCCGGCGGTGGATGGAACGCGTCCGAGATCGACAACGCCATGCGCGGCTGAGACCGCGCTGGCAGCTAGAGCGTTCCGCGCCGGCTAAGAGCCGAGGGACGGACGTTGCCGCAAACACTTCGCACCAAAACCGGACACAGTTCGCACCTGATATGTTCACATCGACTTTGGCGCCGACGTCAGCCATGCTAATTCTTTGATCTCGGCCTCGTTTCACAGGACTTAAACGAACTTGCGGCAACTCATCGCGGATATCAGAAACCGGTTCAGCCGCCCACCAACGTCAGCCGACGCACCATCCCAGTTCGTCAACCTCGCGCCGACCGATACGGCGGACGAAGCCGGCGTCTATGCCAAGGCGCTGAAAGCCGCGATAAAAGATCCAAAGGTCTCAAACATCGCGCTGACCGGACCCTATGGGTCGGGCAAGAGCAGCATCATCCAATCGTTCCTGAAGCAGAACGAAATCTCCGCGCTGCAGATCTCGCTCGCGGCGTTCCTGCCCGAAGCGATCAAAGCCGGGCCGGATCACAAAGCCGGGGCGGATCAGGCCGCCCCCGATCGAAAGGTGAGCAAGCAAGAGATCGAGCGCAGCATCCTCCAGCAGATGCTCTATGGGGCAGACGCGAACAAGCTTCCCTTCTCGCGCTTCAAGCGGATCCGGTCGCCGGGCCGGCTATCGGCGCTGCTCTCGCTCTATGCCATGATCGGCGTCGCGTCGGTCTGGCACCTCTTTCAGAAGCGTGACGACATCATCAATGGGGCGTATTTCGTGCCATTGGCGAAAAGCAACTGGCAGCACTTTGTCTGGTTCGCGGTGGGCGCCTCCTTTGTCTGGGTGCTGCTCCACCAAGTCTACAAGGCCAGCTTCGGGATATCGCTGAAGAGCATCTCCCTCAAGGATATCGAGATCACGCCAGCTGCGATCGCGCATGAATCGATACTTAACCGCCATCTCGACGAGATTATTTATTTCTTCCAATCGACGAAGTACGATCTCGTCATCATCGAAGATCTGGACAGATTTGACGATTCCGAAATCTTCGTCACCCTGAGAGAGATCAACAAACTCATCAACGAAAATGCCGGTGTGAAGCGTACGATACGCTTTCTCTATGCGCTGCGCGACGACATGTTCATCAACACCGATCGCACCAAATTCTTCGAATTCATCATCCCCGTTATTCCGATCATCAACAGTTCGAATTCGATCGACAAGATGCTGGAGCAGGGCAAGCGCCTAGCTCTGGATGACCGGCTCGATCGGCAGTTCCTGCGAGAGGTGTCGCGCTATCTCAATGATTTGAGGCTCATCCAGAACATCTTCAACGAGTATGCCATTTACGCCGCCAATCTAGAAACTGACGGTGATAATGATCTGAATGCGACCAAGCTTCTCGCCGTCCTCATCTACAAAAACGTCTTTCCTAAAGATTTCGAAGCGCTGCATCGCGGCAGCGGCAATCTCGCACAGATTCTCGACCGTCACGACGAATTCATCGCGCATGGTGAGGCGGGCTATAGAGCCCAGATCGAGCACCTGGAAGACGAGATCGACGTCGCGGAGCGACAGATCCCCTCCGATGTTCTGGAATTGCGCCGGATTTACGCGATGGCGCTCATTGAGAAGACGCCGTCTTACATATCGCAAATCATGGTGAACGGACAGAATTGGGTCCAGATCTCCTCGATCGCCACGATCGATACGTTTGATCAACTCATCAAGAGTTCGAATGCCTCTTTAAGGTCGCCACAAGGTCATCAGGCTCAGCTCAATCCTTCGATGATTGCGGCGGAGGTTGATCCGTCGCGAACCTATCAGGAACGCAAGAAGGAGATTGAGCAGAGGGCAGTTGAATTCAGGAATACCACCGCCAAGAAGCTCCGCGCCTTGCGTGCGAAAAGCGCGAGCCTGCGCGCCGCCAAATTCAACGAGATCATTCGGCTCAACACCGACGGGCTAGACGAACTCTTCAGCGCCTTCGGCAACAGAAGCGAACTCGCGCGCTTCCTTGTCCTCGAAGGGCATCTCGACGACACATATTATCAATACACGTCGCTATTCCATGCGGGCCGCCTGTCTCCGAATGACAACAAATATCTGATCAAGATCCGTGGCTTCATCACGCCGGAACCAGGCTTCCCGATCGATAACCCTCGAGAAGTCATAGCCGCGATGCGCGATGAGGACTTCCGGCAGAGCTACGTACTCAACGTCAAAATTGTCGATTGCCTGCTCTCTGATCCGACATCCTATGGATCTCAAGTCGATGCCATGTTTGGCTATCTAGCATCCGAATTCGAAACGATTGATGCGTTCTTCACGAGCTATTACGCTTCCGGAACGCAGGTGCCCACATTTGTTGCCGGCATGGTCCGGTCATGGCCTGGCTTCATCCCCGCGACCCTCGCCAACCCCAGGCATCTGTCCCACCTCGCGCAGCTGATCGCGCATTTACCGCTCGCCACACTCGAGGCGTTGCCGGGAAAATACGCCGAACTTTCGGAATTCCTCGCGGTCAATCTTGCCGAGATACTGGCGATGGGCGTCGGCTGCGAACCGTCGAGGCTGGAAGCGCTGGGCTTCGAATTGGAAAGCCTGCGCAGCGTCGATGGCTTCCCCGGCATCGCGCGCTCACTGTTCGAGGCAGGCCGTTATGCGCTCACCATCGACAATCTCGACTACGCCTTTGAGGCCGTCCTGGGCGAGGGCGACATGCAGTCCCTGCACACGCGGCATTATACCACCATCTCCCAGATCGCGAACGCCCCGCTTACTGCCAGGATCGAGCGTGAATTCGCGGGCCATCTGAAGCTCGTCCTGCTGGGCCTCCCCGAAAATCGGCAAGAAAGCACCGCCACCATCCTCGCTCTCCTCGCGCGAGACGACGCAGATTTCGACGATCTGGTCGCCTTTCTCCGGACGCAGTCGGGCGTTATCCCCATTTTGGCGGATGTGCCGGCGCGCTTCCAAAGCCCGGCGTTCCAACTGGGCCGGATCGCGCCGTCCTGGGAGAACGTCCGGGCTTTCCTCTCCAGCGAGGCATTCGATGCCGAGAGCCTCACCACTTTTCTCAATATGGACGCGCCGCAAGCGACGCTTTCGGCCGAACCAATGCCCCAAGACGAAGGCGCGCCGTCGCTCCATCGTTTCCTTATCGAGAATGATGGACTGACCGAGGCGGCCTATCGGAATTACGTTCGAGTCTTGCCGGAAGGCTTTTCGCGATTCCCGGAGAGCGTGGACGCCGCCAAGCTGCGGATCTTGATCGAAGAGGGAAGAGTCGCCTTTTCGGGTGAAGCGCTGGATTTCCTCAGCGCCCATGATGACCTTCGGCTTGCCTTCGCGACCAGAAACATCGAGTCATTCCTGGAGACGCAGGCCAGTCTTTCGATCGACGACGATTTCCGCGAAGCCCTGCTTGGCAGCCCGATCAGTGACGAGCACAAGGTGACGGTCATTCGATCGATGGATCTTGCTCAGCTCTCTGGACTTGCGACACGGGCGCGCATCGTGGGCGCTATACTTGAAAGAACCGGAGCCGACCTGCCCGGGCTCAGCGCGGGCCCCGCGCGCGCTATCATCTTGGCCACGCGACCGATCGAGGTGCAGGTCAGATTGTTCAATCGCTACCAGTCACTTCTAAGCGACGACGACGTCCGCGAGATTCTGGCCGAGCTCCCCAGGCCCTTTTCCGAGATCAAGCGAGGCTATGGAATTCCGCTGCTCGAAAACACGCAGACCAACGCTGCGCTCGCAGCCTGGCTCGTTTCGCGTAAAATCATCTCGTCTGTAGGCAAAGGCTGGTTCGGCGAAATTCGCATCAATCTTTTCCGGCGCGACGCCGAAGAATAACCGCTTCCCAAGCTTCAAGCGATTGTGGGGCGCCTAGCTGCGGATTCGGTTTCTCGTGGCAACCGGCAGGTTTCAGTATGAGCGGTCATCCCCTCCCGGCCGCTGAACGTCGTAAGTTGGTCGCGTGCCGCCGAAGGGGAAAGCAAAGGTTGCTCCCCCCTTTCATGAGCCTATGGCTTCGCGGCGACCGGAAGGCGAAATGGTGCGCCAAGACGATTGAACGCGTTCATCGCCGCGATCGCCAGCGTGAGATCGACCAAATCCTTTTCAGCAAAAGCGGCGGCCGCAGCCGCATATGCTTTGTCCGAAGCATGGGTCGTGCTGATGTTGGTCACTTCCTCGGCCCAGGCCAGCGCTGCTCGATACTGGTCGGAAAACAGGTGCGGCACCTCCGCCCAGACAGAGACAAGCGCGACCTTGTCGATCGCCATGGTCTTGAGCAGGTCACGAGTGTGCATATCGATGCAATGGGCGCACCCGTTAATTTGCGACACCCTCAGGAACACCAGATGGATCAGCTCTTCGGGAAGATCCGTAGCCTTGGTCACATAATGATGGACTCCGAACAGGGCCCTGGCGCCTCCGGGGGCGATTTCCGACCAGTTCAAACGCTTCATATCGGTCATGCTTGCTTTCCTAGTCACCCGCGCCGGGCATCGGCGCTCGCTGACGTGACGAGGTAGGCCGGCACATCGTGACATCATGGCGCCGATATTTTTCGTTCCCGCTGTCGTCCCATGTCACACCGGTGGCGGCCATCTCGTCATGCAGGCAGACACTTGCATCGGAGACATGGACATGAAGATTGTTATCATCGGCGGCACCGGGCTGATCGGCAGGCCCCTCGTTGGACTGCTTCGGGCCGCAGGCCATGAGGTCGTCGCCGCTTCACCGAGCACCGGCATCAATGCGCTGACCGGCGCCGGCCTGGCACAAGCGCTGGCGGATGCCGCCGTCGTGGTCGATGTCAGCAATGCCCCCTCGTTCGAGGACGAGGCCGCGCTCGCTTTCTTCCGCGGCACGACAACCAACTTGCTGGAAGCAGCACGCAATGCAGGCGTGCACCACGTTGTCGCGCTTTCGGTGGTGGGGACCGATCGCCTTCAAGCATCGGGTTATTTTCGCGCTAAGCTGGCGCAAGAGCAACTGATCGCCGGCGGTGGCGTCCCTTACACAATCGTGCGCGCCACGCAGTTCTTCGAGTTCCTGTCCACCATCGCGGACGGCTATACGCGGGGCGACGCCGTGTACCTGCCAGCGATCGCGCTCCAGCCGGTCGCGGCAGCCGATGTCTCGGCGCTGCTTACCCCAATAGCCACAGCTACCCCGGCCGGTGGCATCATCGAACTGGCAGGACCGGAGCGCGCACCGCTGGCCGAGTTTACCACCAACTGGCTCGGCACCCGCGACGATCCGCGCCGGATCATCATCACGGACGAACGCGACTATTTCGGCGCGCCTGCCGACGACCGGACGCTGGTCCCGGGCGAAAATCCACGGATTGCGCCCACGCGCTTCGATGAGTGGCTTGCCGCTCAGTCGCAGGAGAGTGCGGCATGAGCCGGAACCTTCCGCTCGCACTGGCCACAGTGCTCGGTCTCGCGTCCGCCGCGAACGGCCTCTTTATGCTGATCTCACCAGCAAACTGGTACTTTGCGGTGCCCGGCGTCACCACCACCGGTCCGTTCAACCAGCATTTCATCCGTGACATCGGTTTGATTTTCCTGCTCGTAGCGATCGCGATGCTCATTGGTGTCGCGCGACCGGCGTCGCGCGTTCCTCTTTGGTCCGCGGCCGCCCTCTGGCTTGTCGGCCACGGGTTGTTCCATCTCTGGGAGGTAGCGGTCGGCATATGTGGGACAGGTGCGCTGTCCCAGGATTTTCCTGCTGTGACCTTACCGGCTATATTGACGACCGCTCTTGCCCTCTGGGCCTGGCGCGATGACGCGCGCAGTAGCCAAGCATTGTCGATGGGGGACACTCGTGCGGCACGGTGATGAACGTCTCGCCGATTTCGAAGCTGAGCGGCCGAGGCTGTTGCGTCTCGGCTATCGGATGCTTGGCTCTCTCAGCGAGGCGGAAGATATCCTGCAGGAAGCGTGGCTGCGTTGGGCGGCAACGGCCCAGAGCGTTGACACGCCGGCGGCCTATCTGACCCGCATTGTCACCCGCTTATGCCTCGATCAGCTCAAGTCCGCCCGGGTGCGCCGGGAGACCTATGTCGGTGCCTGGCTGCCTGAACCCTTGATGGGTGCTACTGAGGAAGAGGAGACGATCGCCGAGGACGTGACGCTCACACTGATGCTTGCAATGGAGCGCTTGTCCCCTCTGGAGCGTGCCGCCTTCCTGCTTCACGACGTGTTCGACATGGCGCTCCCCGATGTCGCGATGACATTAGGACGCGAGCCCGCCGCTGTCCGGCAGCTTGCCTCACGCGCACGCAGGCACGTACAGCATGCGCGACCGCGTTTCACCGTGGAGGCAACCGAGGCCGATCGGATCGCGCGCGCGTTCTTCGCCGCCGCCCGCGACGGTGATGCTGCCGCACTGTCTGCGCTGCTGGCGCGCGATGTCGAGATACATTCCGATGGCGGCGGTAAGGTGATCGCCTTCCGCAATGTGGTGCGCGGGATCGAGCGAGCGCTTCGCTTGTTCGCTGGGTTGCGTCGGAAGTATACGTCAGTACCGACGCTACTGCGCACCGCGACGATCAACGGTCTGCCCGGCTATATCAGCATCGATCGTGGCGACGTGCTCCAGACCACCGCGCTGGACCTGCGCGATGGGCGCATCGCGGGGATCTATATAGTTCGTAATCCCGACAAGCTCCGTCATCTTGTGGCAGCTTTCGGCAGGGACGGTCATCCACAGCACGGCCACTGAAGGTCGTGAATTGGTCGCGACCTGCCGGTTAGCGGACGGACCGCACCTAGGAACGGAAAATTGGCGGCTGAATGTCTTAGAAGGGTCGGCATCAACCTGCAGCGCCATCAAGCGCATTACCTCATGAAACGCAGTTCCCGTCGGAGCAAGCGCCGCGTCTCCGGTAACTTATAAAGCCAGATAAAGGCTACTGCTTCCTAAATTTCATATTCGAGGTGCCACGCTTTGGCTCTGGGAGTGTGTCCCTTTAATTGATCGTGCGACCCGCGATTTGTCATTTCGTCATGAAGCTTCTTCACGATGTCGCTCCCGGTGCGGGTCAGCAGGCCGGGGATGAAACCGTGGACTATTGCTGCCAACCCCGCCTTGAGCATCAGCACGCCGAAGCGGTTGGCAACGTACCAGTGTTCGCCGTAGGTTTCGTGGACCGAGCCGGGATGGTCGACAAACAGTTTGTTGAACACGTGTTGCTCCTGGAATGAGACCGTTGGCAGAATGACGATATACCGCGCGTGTCGGCCGCGGATCAATGACCGACGAGGAATGTCTGGCCCGTTTCAATACCCTCGATCGAGCGGAGATAGGCTCCGGCGACCTGTGAGGCGGGGACTGGCTGATGGCCGGGCAGCAGGTTCGTGCCGATCTTGTCGATCGATTCCTGCACGATGGTGGGGCTTATCGCATTGATGCGGCGATCGCGGCCAAGTTCGGCTGCGGCGCCTATGACGAAAGCCTCGATGCCGCCATCCACAATGCTTGCGCCTATCCCCCCAAACCATGGCATCCGAGACATGATGCCCGAGATCAGCGTGAACGACCCGCCCTCGCGCACGAAGGGCAGCCCTTGCAGGACGATGTCGATCTGCGATGAGAGCTTGCCACGGATTGCCTCATCCACATGCGCGCGGGTGATCTGGTGCAAAGGCAGCAAGGGAACCATGCCCACGGTACAGGCGACGGCGTCGATTTCTCCGACTTGCGCATAGGCGGCCGCGATCGAGGCGCTGTCCGTAATGTCGATGCGCAAGTCGCCTTCATCGTAGTCGGCGCTCACCACGTCATGACCGCGTGCCAGCAGCATCTTCAGGACCGCACTGCCGACGGTGCCCGATGTGCCGATCAGGAAGACGCTCTTTTTAGGGATGTTCATGCCTCGTCTCCTGAAGATCCGAACCAGCGAGTGACTGAAGCGCTTTCGATGGCGGAGAGCAGGACGGCGTCATAGTCGGCTTCGTCGATCTCGACGTTCTTCTGTGCGATGTCGCGCCGGGCGATGCGCCAGCCATCGGCAGTCAGCACGGCCTGGTCGGAATAAAGCGCATTGCCGCGGATGCGGCGCAAGCGGCCGGGTGTGTCGGTGGGATGGAGGGTGATGTAGATCACCTCGCTCACCACGTGGGCGCTTCGACCGTCATTCTCGAACCGATAGAGCGTGTTGCCGATGAGGTGCTGGCCGGAGATGCGGGTCTTGTTGAATTCCTGCAGGAAGCGGCCGAAATCGGCGGCGCTGCGGCTTTCCATCGGCATGCCGGGAAAGTGGATCGCGGCGTCAGGGGTGAAGATGTCGTCGTAAAGGCTCCACTCGTCCTGGTCCTGCGCCTGCCCGTAGCGGGTCAGCAGATCCTGGATTTCGGCGCGGGCGATCAGTTCTTGGTCGGTTATCCGGGGCATCGTCAATGTCCTGAGTGGAGCAGCCAGCGGGTGGCGAGGGTGGAGCGCACGGCGTCGGCGACGGGCATTTCGAATGGCAGGGTCGCGCCATCGGCGGCCTTGCGCACGATGGTGTGCCGCACGATGCGCCACTCGCCGTCGCGGTGTCGGAATTCGTCGATGTAGAGCCCCGGCGTCACTTCGCGCGATGCACCGCCGCCGGGTGCGTCCTCCAGCGTGGTGGCGAGGAACTCGGTGACGGTGCGGGCACGGTCGCCGTCGATCTCGGCCTGCATGTTGCCGAGGAGATGCTGGCCGGACAGGCGCAGGGTATCGAACGTGCCCGCCAACATTTCGCGAAAGGCGACGAAGCCGAGCGTGCCCTCCATGTAGCCGGGCACGTGCACTTGGGCGTCCGGGTGGAAGGCGCCGTCGTAGAGCGGCCAGCATCGCTGGTCCACGCCCTGTGCGTAGCGGGTAAGACAGTCCAGCAGTTCGGCCCGGTCACGCAGTGTCTGCCACGTCAGCCTCACGCGGCGACCTCGGGCGCTATTTCGGCGGCGGCGAGGAGGCTGGTGTCCTCCAGCGGCTCGGTGATCGTCAGGAACTGGCCGACGTGGCGCGGGGTCACCACTTCCGAGAGGGCGAAGGCAGCGAGATCCTGATAGGTGACGCGTGAGGAGCGATCGAGCTCGATCCGGGTGTAGACCTCGTGCGGGCGGCCCAGCTCGCCTTCGTAGATCGAAGGGTTGCGGATCACCGTCCAGTCCACCGGCGCGTCGCTGGCGGCGATGAATTCCTCGGTATGGTCCTTGTCGAGCACGCGGTTCTTCACGAGATCGCGCAGCCAGGTGACGTAGGGCGAGCCATCGTTGCTGCCGCCGGCGCCATGCGTGCTCATCAGTACGATGCGCCGCTTGCCGTGGCGGGGGAGGGCGTCGAACAGCAGGCGGGTGGAGACGAGACAGACATCGACCGAGGCGGAATCGTCGATCTCGGCGCGGCTCGTGCCAGAGGCCGGGATGCCCAGGCTGCAGATCACCGCGTCGTTCTCGGCGGCGAGCTTTTCGATGATCGCCGGGTCGCGGGCGTCGCCGACGACGACTTCGAGGTTTTCGCCACGGACGGGCAGTCCTTCCGGACGGCGGACGAGGGCGGCTACATGGTGTCCGGCGGCCAGCGCCTGTTCGACGATGACCTGGCCGGTGCGTCCGGTGGCGCCAAGGACAGCGATTTTCATGACATGCTCCTATCGGGGGAAACGAGGAAAGGGGTGAGCGCCGCCACGAGAGCGGCGGGGGCCTGGCCGGGCAGTGCCGCCGTGTCGCAAGCGCCGGACAGTGCGGCGTTGGCGCGATACTTGCGGTCGAGGGGAAACGGGGCGCGGAGACTGCCCGGAGCGTCATCGACGCGCAGGCGGCGCGCAGTTCCGGCGGCATGGATCGTCACGGCGGCGGGATAGCTGCGGTTCGGGGCCAGAGGGGAGAGGTCTGACGATTCCACCAGCGTCACCGTGCGCCCGGCGGCGAGGATCGCGGCGTCGCCGCGTCCGTGCGGCAGGAAGTGCTCCGGCAGTACGGCGCCTTTCGCCAGCAGGCAGCCGATTGCGAACGGGAAGCTGAACTGTGCATGGTCGGCAGAAGCAGGTGGCAGGAAGTCGAGCGCGGCAAGCCCCGGCATCACCTCGACCTCGATGCGCTCGACGTGGTCGCCGCTCCAGCCTTCCTGCGCGAGTATCGCCTCGACTGCGGCGAGTGCGCCATGGATGGCGCGGCAGCAGGGCCAGGGCTTGGCGTAGATGTTCAGGATGTGCCAGCTTTCGCCCAGCCCGGAAGCGAACGTGTCCGCAGCCTGCGGTGTGTCGAACGGAGGGGTGTCGAACGGACTGGGCGTGATGCCGAGGAAAGGCTCGCCGCCGCCACCGAAGCCTGCCTCGGCCAGCAGGGCGGCGGTCACGGCGCTGGAGGCGGCCTGCCCGACGGCTTCCTTGACCATCGGCAGTTGCAAGCTGGCGAAAGGGCCGTGGGCGGCGGCGATGCGTATCGCGCGTGCTATCGTGTCCGCCGAGCCGCCTCGGTAGCGGGCTACCGCAGCCGCCGCTCCCAGCACCGATGCCGCGCCGGTGCAGCGATAGGAGCCGCCGCTGAGCTGCGGCATCAGCAGGTAGCCCGCGCGGATCGCGATTTCGTAACCGACGACGAGCGCGGCCAGCAGGTCTTCGCGGCTTTCGCTCCCGCGTGACGCGGCGAGCAGCGCGGGCAGCACCGTCGAGCCGGGGTGGATGCCGCCGCCTTCGTAATGCCCGTCGTCGTGGTCGAAAGCCGATGCGGCAATGGCCCACGCGAAGGCGCACATTGCGGCGGACGAGCCTTCCGAGCCGCCCAGATCCAGCACCATCGCCCGGCGGGCTGCTGCGAACGCCTCGCTGCGGGTGCCTGCGAGCAGGCAGCCTAGCGTATCCTTGAGCGCGGATTCTGCGCGATCGCGCACGGGAAGCGGCAATGCGCTCCAGCGGACCGATGCGGCGAAGGAGGCGGCGGCTTCGGCGCTCACGACCGGGGCTCCCAGCGGCGCGCCTCGCGCCGGAGTTTCGACGCCAACCCCGCCAGCGCATAGAGGGCGACGGCGCAAAGCGCGGCAAGCATGGTGATGGCGGCGGGCAAGGGCGTGATCGCCGCCTTGAGGTCTTCCCACAAGCGCAGCGCCAGCGGCATCGCATCCGACGAGGCGAGGAACAGGCCTGCGCTGATGTCGTCCACCGCGAGCAGGAAGGCAAACACGAAAGCGCTGGCGAAAGCGGTCGCGAGCAGCGGCATCGTCACCGTTCGGGCGGTGGTGACCGGTCCGGCGCCCAGCGTGGCGGCGGCGCGGGCGAGTTGCGGGTCGAGGCGGCGCGCGGCGGCGCCAACCAGCAGGAAACCGTAAGGCAGGCCCGTCACCGCATAGACCGCGACGAACAGCACCGAGGGCTCGATGCCGCTCCAGCGCAGCGCGACAAGGTAGAGCGCTGCCGTCACCGTGATTGGCGAGACCACCAGCGGCGCGGCGACGGCCAGCGTCACCAGCCTTGCGCGCGCGTCGCCGAGGCGCAGCGCAGCGAGCGCGGCCATGGCTCCGGCAAGGCTGCCGATGGCGGCCGATGTGATGGCAATGCGCAAGGTGAAGGCTGCCGAGCCGAGCAGGTCGGGGTCGCCGAGGAAGGTTTCCATCCAGCGCAGCGAGAAGCTGCGCGGCGGAAAGCGCAAATAGAAGTCGTCGCTCACCGAAAGCGGGACGAGGATGACGAGCGGCACCAGCAGCAGCGCCAGCACGAAAGCGAAGATCGCACCGACCGGCACCCAGCGCCACGGCGAGACCGCGCGGGCGAGCGGTTCCAGCGCATGCATCACGCGGGCGGAGATGCGTCCTGCGTCTGCCCGTCCGGCGTAGCGGCGCAGCAAGGCCGCAAGACCGCAGGAGAGCAGGACCAGCGCGACCATGACCACGATCCGCGCCGAGGCACCGGCATCGTCGCCCAGCGTGTTGATGCGCACTTCCAGTTCCTGCGACAGCAGGTAGCTGTCGGGCGCGCCGAGGAGCGTCGGGATCGCGTAGAAGCCGAGGCAGCTGAGGAACACCAGCGCACAGCTCACGCCGATGCCTGGCACGGCAAGCGGGAGGACGGTGGTGAACCACGCCGTCACCGGGTCTGCGCCGAGGCTGCGCGCTGCGCGCGGCACGCGCAGGTCGATGCCCTGCATCACCCCGTAGAGCGGCAGGATGAACAGCGGCAGCGCCACCTGCACGCTGGCGAGCAGCATCGCACCATCGGTGAAGGCCAGCTTGACCGGATGCGCCCAGCCCAGCGCATGCAGCGCCGAATTGACGAGCCCGCGCGAGCCCAGGATCGCCAGCCAGGCATAGCTGCGGATCAGCGTGCCGATGGTGAACGACAGGCCCATGGCCACCAGCATCGTCCGGCGTGCCCATGCGGGGCAGCGCACCAGCGCATAGGCCGTCGGTGTTCCCAGCAGCAGGCAGGCCAGCGTCACCAGTGCGGCAAAGCGCAGGGTGTCGCCCAGCACGCTGCGAAAGGCGCTGTCGAGAATGCCGGAATAGGCCGAAAGATCGAAAGTCCCTGCCGACGCCACCGAGCGGTACAGCGATAGCGCGAAGGGCGCGAACAGCAGGCCGAGGCTGATTGCCAGCGCGGGAAGGCAGGCCAGCCAAGCCAGCGTGCGATTGCGGGCGAGGGCGCTCATTTGCCGACCACCTCGGTCTCCCAGAGCTTCACGCTGAGCGCGACGTTGGTGATGCCGGGGCGGTCTTCCTTCGCCCACCATTCGTCGTCCTGCATGATCTGCCGCGTCAGGTTCTGCGGTGCGGTGGGCAGGTGCGCGGTGCGCCCCGGTGGCAGCAGGACGAAGGCGCGCTGGTTGGCGGGGCTGTAGCCGATCAGCGAGGCGAAATGCGCCTGCCGGTCGGGCCTGAGCGCGAAGGCCATGAAGCGCAGGGCATTGGCGTGGTTCGGCGCGCCGCGCGGGATCGCCCAGTAGCCGCCCTGCAGAATGCCCTGGTTCCAGGTGTAGAGCGAACCGGCGTCGCGCGCTTCGGGCGTGTCCACCGGGCCGTTCCAGATATTGCCGATGACGACGTTCTGCTCGTTGAGCATCTGCAGCGCATCGCCGCTCGACAGCCAGTAGCGCGCGACGGAAGGGCGCAGGCGGCGCAGGGCGCGGATCGCGCGGTCCCAGTCGAGGGGATAGAGGCGCTCCGGCGATACGCCGTCGGCCAGCAGGGCGATCTCGAAGGTTGCCGCCATCTGCCCCATCAGGCCCGAGCCGAGCATGCGTTCGCCGGGATGACGGGCGGTGTCCCACATCGCGGCCCAGCCTGCTGGCTCGCGGCCGGGGAACAGTTCCTGACGATAGGCCAGCACGGTGGAGGCGTAGAACGAGGGCAGCGCGTGCTTGCGGGGCTTGCGCGGGCCGAGTGCGGCGATGTCCTGCGGATCGAACCCGCGCAGGTCCACAGGCGCGAGCAGGCCGTCGCGTTCGAAACGCGGGAGTTCGGCCCCGGAAATGTCGGCGACGTCGATCACCGGGCGGCCCTGTTCGATGCTGGTGCGCAGCTTGCCCGGCATGACGAAGGGCACGGTGCGCACGCGGATGCCAGTTTCCTCCTCGAACGGCTTGTAGAAGGCGCGGCGCTGGGCGCGGCCCCAGAAGCTGCCGCCGTCGCACAGAATTACTTCGGGGCCCTTGCGCGAAGTGGCGCAAGCCGTGGTTGCCGCCGATAGCCCGAAGGCCAGCGCGCCGCGCCGGTTCAGGATGACGCTCATCGCGCGCTCGCTGGATAAGCGCAGGCTGCGCCGGGCGCGATGGTGACGCCGACCGCCGTTCCCGGCACCGGCATGGCGGCGGTGATCGGCTGCACGGCATGAAGCTGCGCGCCGGAGCAAAGCCGGATTTGCACCGTGCGGTGCGTGCCCGCAAACAGCGCGGTCAGCACGGTGCCGCCCAGCGCACCATCGCGCGGTTCATGGAGCGCGACGTCCTCAGGCCGCACGACCAGATCGACGGCCATTCCCGGCCGCGGCGGTGGGGAGGGCCAGCGGGCATCCAACGTGACCTCGCCAAGGCGGACCGCGCCGCCTTCTCCGACCATGGCGCCGAGGCGGTTGGCGCCCGCCCACAGGAACTGCGCGGCGAAGGCGCTGGCGGGATGGGCGTAGATGTCCTCCACCGCGCCGACCTGTTCGAGCCTGCCCTGGTTCATGATGGCGATGCGGTTGGCCAGTGCCAGCGCCTCGCGTTGGTCGTGGGTGACGTAGATGACGGTGGCGCGCGTTTCCTGCAGCAGCAGCTTGAGTTCGACCTGCAACTGTTCGCGCAGCGCCCGGTCGAGCGCGCCCATCGGCTCGTCCATCAGCAGCACGGCGGGCTCGGCGGCAAGGGCGCGGGCTATGGCGACGCGCTGTTGCTGGCCGCCCGACAGCGTCTGGATGCGACGGTCGGCGAAGCCCTCCAGCCGCACCGAGGCCAGCAGGCGATCGACCCGCTCGCGGATCTCGCCGCGCGCGGCGCGCCTCCGCACCAGCGGATAGGCGATGTTCTCGGCGACGGTCAGGTGCGGGAACAGGGCATAGTGCTGGAACACCATGCCGATCTCGCGCCGGTGGACTGGCAGCGCCACCACGCTGCGCCCGTCGATCAGGATATCGCCCGCGTCGGGCTGCTCGAACCCCGCCACGAGGTTCAGCAGCGTCGACTTGCCGGAGCCGCTGGGGCCGAGCAGGGCGATGCGCTCGCCCGGCTCGATGTCCAGCGATACCCGGTCGAGCACCGGTGAACCGCCGAAGCTCTTGCTCACCCGGGTGATGGCGAGCGGGGCGATGGAGGCCGTTTCGGGGCGGGCCTGCCTGGAAAGGATCACGTCAGTCGGTTCCTGTGCATGATGGAAAGTCCGCCCCCGATGCGCATGGTCAGAAGTTGACCGATGCGCCGACCTGGAACTGCACCTTGGGCTTGGGGGCCACGTAGATGCGGTCGCTGAGCGAGAAGCCGAACTCGTTGTAGACCGAGCCCGGATACCAGATGCCGCCGGCCCACAAGTTGAGGTTGTTCTTCTCGGGCAACACCCAGCGCACCTTGCCGGACACGCGGTTATAGGTGCCGGCGCTGTAGGCGCCGAGCGAGTCCAGCTTCTGCGGCCCGAAGAACTCGTGGTCCAGATCGACGCGGATGCTCTCGCCCGAGGTGCCGGGCAAGCGGTAGTCCACGCGCGCACCGTAAGCCGCCAGCCACTTGGCGACGTAGGGCACGTAGCCGCCATCTGCGAGGCGCGCCTTGACCGCCGAGTAGTTGCCGGTCAGCTTGAGGTCCACGGCCTCGCTCTGGATCAGCTCCAGCGAGGTTTCGAGGTCGAGGCCCTTGCGGCGCGAGGTGCCGAGGTTGACGTATGTATAGCCGACCTGGCCCACTTCGTTGGAGTTGACCGTCTTGTAGAAGTTCGCCTGGAAGTGCAGGCGGCGGTTCCACGGATCCCAGGCGATGCCCGCCTCCTTGCTCGACAGGTGCGAGACGTTGAGGTCGGGGTTCGTGGTCAGCTCCGAGAAGGCGCTGGGCGAACGCGGGCTCTCGCCGTAGTTGACGTAGACCGTAATGTCCGGGACCGGGTTGATCGCGGCGCCAACCTTGGGGCTGAAGCGGCCGGTCTTAGTCTTGAACGGGGCATCGTAATAGGCGTTCTCGGTCGCGTCGTAGTCCTGATTGTCGACGTCGAACGCGAAGTGGTCGTAGCGGCCGCCGGCGGTGATCTTCAGCCAGTCCACCGGCTTCAGCTGGAGCGAGGCATAGACCGACTTGGTCGTCTCGCGCACGTGCTCGCGCTGGTAGAAGTAGGCGTCGAGCGGATCGAGGCCGGTGATCTCCTCGCCGTTCTCGGAGGGCAGTTCGGTCAGTCGCGCATTGGTGTGCTGGATGCTCACGCCGCCCAGCACCAGCGCGTCGATGCCCGCGACCTCGAAGCGGCGATGCGCCTCGACGCTGGCCGAGTAGTTCCAGCGCGCGTCGCGGCGGTAGTACTGCGGATAGGGATACGTCGTGGACGTGCGGGTCAGCGCGCTGTGACCGGCGCTGGCGGTCGCTTCGAGCCCCTGATTGTAATCACCGACGAGGTAGTTGGCGATCGCGGTGTAGGTCTGCGCCGAGCCGTGATCGCTGTCGCTGATCGCGTCCTTCGCGCTGATCGCGCCGTCCTTGATGAGGCCCAGGTCGATGTAGCCGGGCTGTTCGAACTTGTTGTTGTAGGTCTCGACGCCCAGCGTGAAGCGGCCGCCGGCCAGCGGGGTCGCGAACTTGGTGAAGGTCTTCAGCAGCTTGCCGCCGCTGCGGTCGCGGTAGCCGTCGCTGCGCTGCCCGTCGACGATGGTGTAGAGGCTGGTGTCGTTCCACTGGTGGCCGATGCTGGCGACGGCGCGGACGAAGCCGTAGGAACCGCCGGTGATCGAGAGGCTGTTCGGGATGAAGTCCCGCGTCGTCGCCACGACCGAGCCGGCCTGCGCGAAGTTGCCGCCGTAGCGGGTGTCGAACGGGCCGCGCACGATCGTGAACTGGTTGATGGTCTCCGGGATCAGCGGGTTGAGATCGACGTAGCCGTTGACGCTGATGTGCGATGCCGCGTTGCGCTGCACGCCGTCCTGATAATAGGCGAGATAGGCGGAATCGTAGCCGTTGGACCAGCCGCGCATGGTGATGCCCTGCGTTTCGCCGACCTGGCCGTAGTCCGAAACCTGCACGCCGTTGCTGCCGCGCAGGAGGTCGCCCGCCGTCGTCACCAGCTTGTTGGAGATGTCGTCCTGGGTGATGACGGTGACCGAGGCCGGGTTGGCCGCCGGGGTGTTCGAAAGTACCAGCGGCGCACCGTGGCCGCGCTTGGCGGCGGTGACGATGATGGTGTTGTCTTCGGGTCGGGCGTCCTTGGCGGTTTGCTGGTATTCGCCGGTAGCCTCCTGCGCAGCGGCGGGCAGGGCGATGACGGACAGCGCGGTGGCGCCCAGCAGGGTCGCAAGGTGACGGGAACGGAGGATGTGCGCGGGCGAATGCCCACCGGTCAGGGTGTTCATGAGCTTTCCTTTCGAGTGTGACGGCCGCGAGAAGGCATTGCCCGACGGCTTCAGTCGGGCAGGAGCGGGGCGCGCATAAGCGGCTCGCGGTTGGGCTTGTTCTATGAGAAGCCTGTCACCTCGTGGCGTCCAGTTCTGGTCTTGTCGTGTGGACGAGAAATGCCGGGTTACCGGGAGTCGTCCTGCTCCAGGTCGGCGATGTAGTCTCCGATGATGTCGGGATCGATCAGGGCGTGGCGGCGCATCAGCATCCGGGCGGCCTCGCCGTCACGTGCTTCGAACGCGGCGATCAATCGGTGGTGATCGTCGAGGTCGGCGCGCATCTGCCCCGGGTACGTCAGGCAATAGCGGAAGTAGCGCGCCAGGTGGATCACGGAGCGCTCCAGCGCTTCGATCAGGTAGCTGTTGCGCGATGCCGCGATGATGGTGGCGTGGAAGGAGGACGCCGTGGCAGCATAGCCGGCAACGTCGTCCGCCAGAAGGTGGTCTTCCAACTGCGCGCACAGGTCACGCAGCGTTTCCAGTTCGTCCGGCCGCAGCCGCCGCGCCGCGAAACGGGCGGAAGAGGCAGCCAGTTCGGCCGAGAAGTCCATGAGGTCCAGCGTCTGGCGCAAGTCCAGCCGCGGGACGATGGCGCCAAGGCGCGGGGTCTTGTGCAGCAGGCCCGCCGCGACCAGCTGCGAAACCGCTTCCCGCACCGGCGTGCGCGAGGTTCCGAAGATCTCGGCGATCTCCACTTCCTCGATCCGCTGGCCGGGCACGAGCAGGCCCTGAGAGATGCGCGCCTCGATACCCGACCGGACGAAGTCCGCCTGGGAAGTCTTGAGAGCGCGTTCGGTCAATGGCCTGCCTTTCGAGCGGTGAGTGTGATACGCTGATACTCAACCAAATCAGTTGAGTAAAGAATCATGTATGCAAATTTGTCTTTCGTGCATGCAAGATGGAATTTGTCTCAAACCGTGCCCGCCTGCAAGCGGATGTTTCACGCAGTTCCACGAGATAGGTTTTGGCAGGCGCGCCGTGTCTCTTTCGGATCGAGGTTACGCGATTGACCCTGAGGTGGCGGCGTCATAGCCCTTCACGACCGAACGATGGAGATCATGCCCATGACGGCCAGGACGACCGAGGAAATGAGCGCCCTGCTCGACGAACTTCTGGCTGAACGGGAAGTGCTGCGGCTGCTGGCACGCTATGCCAACCTCGTCGATTACGGGGACGCCAGCGCCTGTGCGCTGCTGTTCACCGAAGACGGTTATTTCGAACTGCAGGGCGGCGCGCGAAACCGTATCTCCCCCAATGCGCCGTTTCCCTATCCTAAGGATTACTTGCTTGGATGTGGTGGCCGCCCCACCGAAAAGGGCTTCCGCTTCGAAGGGTATGAGGGAGTGCACGGGTTCATGGCGGGGCTCGCGCGGGAACGGCTGCGTCTGCATGCGGTGCTGCAGCCGGTCGTGAGGCTGGGTGACGGCGAGGCCTGGGTCGAAAGCCAGATGATCGCCTTAGGCAAGGATGCCGAACAGGACCACAGGCTGCTCGCCTTCGGGCGCTACTTCGATCATCTCATTCGTGTCGATGATGGAGCTTGGCGTTTCAAATCCCGTTTGTGCGAGCTCTGAAAACTTTTGCGACGCTCGGTCGCATTTCTAGTTTTAACTTTGGACGGAATTCAATCCCGCCCCATGTGAATAGCCCGTTTCAGATTTAAGCAGCTCGGAAAGCGGCCCTTCCGCACCTGGGAACAGAAAATCGCTGGCTGAATGTCTTGGAAGGGTCGCGAGTCGCCAATACCATCGTTCGCGCCTCAAAATCGCCATCCTGCCAACGGATGTTCGCTCATTCAACGCGTTGTCCCTCGGCCTCGATTTTGGCGCTTTTGAGCACTCGGCGAACATTCAAATGGAACGCCAAACGCGCGATCGGCTCCCAGTAGGCGATCGGGTCGATGCGCAGCACGGTGTGGGCCTGCAGCGTCAGCCTCGTGCCACCGTTGCGCAGGGGCGAGAGCAGGTACCTCGTATCACCGGCCACGACATACCCGGTCAGATGCGGCGTGTTGAGGTGACGATAAGGGCTCATCTCTTCCATCGCCGGTGGTTGGGAAAGGACAGTGAAGGCCAGCACCCGACCGGGTTTCCATTCGGTCACACGCTCCACCGCGGTCCCGGTCGAAAATACGCCGAGGCGCGTGGCGCCGACGCCTTCGCCCTTGAGACTGCTGCGGACCGGGTAGGCCAGCCCCGCAAGTCCAGGGAGGCCGGGTGACAGGCCAATGGGTGCTTCGCTGATGACCGCCTGCCACACCGCGTTTGGTGCAGCGGCGATGTCGATGCTCTCGACCGTGTCGATGGGCGTTGCGGGAGGCATGCTCGCTTCAAGCGCGAACAAGGCCGGAAGTACGGCGACGGACATCAGCGGTCTGTTGCCCTCATGCCCGAACATTGCGATGGCGCGGCCGAAGGCACCGCCGAGCGCCGCGGCGACCAGACCGAGAGGCGCGACCAAGGCGATGCACATGAAGCCCTCCAGCGCGAACATGAGCAAGGCGAGCCCGCCCAAAGCGCCGGCAGCGAGAACATGCGCCATGGTCCGCGCCCCGGTCTGTGGGGCCCGACGGTTCACGATATAGCCAGTCGTCATTCCGACCACGAAGGGCGTCGCAACGAAAAGGCCCCAGCCATAAGCGCCAAGCGTCAACGCCGAGATCAGCACGGCCACGACGATGATCGCCACGCCCGCCAGCACGCCCTGCAGAACATCGGCCAGATCCACCGCGTCGCCTCGCTCCCCCTTCGGCTCACCTTGCCGGCGCGGCATTGCGCCTAGCAACATGACGACGGCGATCTGGAGCACGGGAAAGATGGCGAACAAGCTCAGCTTATAGCCGCGCCCGGACCAGTTCGCGCGGCGAAACGAAAGAGCCGCCAAGGCCCAGGCGATGACGAAACCCAGTGCGAATACCGTCGCGGCCTGCGTGGCCGTCACTCCTGGCATTCGTGCAAGACTGCGCAGCGGCAGGAGCCAGAACCATGCATCGGCCTGTAGTGCCACGCCCCGCCAGCGATAGCAGAGCGCAACCATGAGGTTCTGCGACAGCAGGAGCAACGGCGCGGCCAGGACATAGACCAGCGGCGAGACACGCCCCTCGAAGGAAAGCAGTTTGCGCATGGCTCAGGCCCTCGCCGCTTGGGAGAACCGGCCTTCGGTCCGGTCATACGCCGCTGCCGGCCGCAGTTCCTTGCGCGGCGCCATGGTCTCGGGCGTGACCACGTCCCAGGCTAGCCCGAGCTTCTCCAGCATCGTGATCACTCGATAGCCCCAGTCGCTTTGCCCCGGGTAGAGCCCGATCCGCGCCGACCCAGGGAAAGCATGGTGATTGTTGTGCCAAGCCTCGCCCATGGTCGGGATCGCAGCCCAGGGAACGTCGTGAGCCTGTACGCCCGCGGTTTCCACCAGCCACGACTGCGGCCCGCGCCGATGCGCGAGGTGGCCGACGAACCAGTGGCCGGTCACGCACACACTCACTCGGACGCACACGCCCCATATCACCCAGGGCAAACCTCCGGCGAGATACAGGGCCATGCCGACCGGAACCTGTTGCACCATCCAGGTCTGCTCCAGAAAGCGGTAGAAGCGGTCCTTCCCGGCCCGCCCGAGATCGAACGCTGGAGGATCCGCCAGTTCGAGCCGACAATGGAGTTGCCACCAGGCGTCGATCAGCATCGGCCGCCGATGCGCGAGATAGTCGTGACAGCCGCTCTGCCGCTGCGCCCAGTCCCTCAGGTCATGCGTGCGGATCATCCAGAACGGCCCGCTCATGCCGACCAGCGTGCCGATCCACACCAGCGCTCGCTCCAGCCAGAGCGGGCACGCGAAACTGCGATGGATCACAAGACGATGGAAGCCGATGCTATGCCCCAGTAGAAGCGATGCCCCTGTCAGCACTAGGAACACGCCCAAGGCAGACCAACTGGCGAAGACCGGGGCCAGCACGAGAGAGATCACCAACATGATCGCGTTCCAGGTCGAATGGACCGGATCCCATCGGACCTTGCCCTCGACCGGGCTGCAGCCGGCGACTTCGATCAGACTGTTCACCGTCGTTTCGGCGGGCGCGGATGGGGATCGACTGGAGAACACGTCGGGCATTGCAACCTCCGAGGTAATTAGTTCATTGCTTAATTACTCGAAGGCCCTTGTCAAGTGATTAGCTCATTCCTTAATTAAGCCTCATGCAGAAAGTGTTCGAAGCCCTGGCCTCCACCCCGCGTCGCAAAATCCTTGCGTACCTGAGCCATGCCGAACTCAGCGCCGGTGATATCGCCTCGCGCTTCGAGATGTCGAAGCCTGCGGTGTCCCAGCATCTGGCCGTGCTGGAGAATGCCGGACTGGTGAGCAGCGAAAAGCGGGGGCAGTTTGTGTTCTACAAGCTTGTCCCGGACAATCTGCTCAACACGCTCAACACTTATGCCCAGGAAGTATGTCCGGTTTCTCGTCCGCTGAAGGCCGAGAGTGCCAAAATCGCTGCAAAAAAGGCGATCGAACTTGACGACGTAGGAAAGCGCGACGGACAGGAATCCGATGCGAATTGACGTTTGCCCGTCTTGAAATCTGCCTGTTTAAGTGCACGTAGCAGACTCGAGGCCGGGCGCTGGTCCACCCCGGTAATCATCCAGCAGCAGCTTAAGCGCGAATTGGCGTCCCCGGCGTGGGGCACGAATGACCCTACGTTGTTGATAGCTGCTGAAATAGCGGACCGTCTGCACCTGAGGAGCTAAAACCGGCGGCCGAGCGACCGGAATGGGTCGTATCGGGAGACGTGTTCTTTTGCGCTCGGTAGCCATTCAATTTCTCCGCGAAGTCGTATGGAGAGAACCGAGCGATCACATAATCCGATCAGCATGTTCTGCGTTGGGTATCCAGCAAGTCTCCCGCCGCCCGAAAATCCTATACCGATTGCGCGCTACCCATCGATACGCTGGATCGCGCAGCCAGCGCGGCACCAGCAACACCAGCCCGGCAATGCGCCATGGCCACCCAAGGCCGGTGTAAATCGACAACACTGCATCGCTGTCCCGCAGTACTCTGTCGCCATCGATTACCAGGATGGTATCCGGGTCATTGGGATCGACACCATGGCGACGGAACAATTCCGCGCCGACCTCGCCCTGCATCGCCGCAAGGCGATAACGGCGGGCCTTGTCATGGGTCAGAATGAACTGTGCGTTGGCCGAACAAAGCACACATTCTCCGTCGAACAGGATGATGGGCTGCGCTTCAGGCATCGCGGCGCTCCATGCTGCCGGTGTAGTGGATGATGGGGCCCAGCAGCGGCAGACTGACCGGAACATCGAAAACGTATCGCCCATCCTGCTCCCGTTCCGTGGCACGGCAGCGCGGGCGAAGCCAGGATGGGAGCGACAGGCCCAGAAAACGAAAGGCCACCAGATCGAGCACTATCTGGCCGCCGCCGTACGACACCCGGAAGATATTGGTGGCTAAGCCCATCCTTTCCACCATCAAACCGTCCCTGACGGTAAGGTCGCTGCGGTAACTGCGCCCGGCAAAAGTACGCCGCCATCTTTCGCCGTGCGCCAGTCGCTCGAACACGACGGAAACCGGAACCCCGTGCCCTTGGGCCGGCAATTTCATCATCCGGCACAGCAGCCGGGCGATGGGATTGCGGCTGAGCGTCACATGCGCCAGCCCTTCCCAGTGTTGCCTATCATCGGCGTCGTGCGCGGCGCGAAGCACCGGCGGCAACGCATCCATGGCGCCTGGCAGGAGGCGCCGGAATAGCGGCGGGTTCAAAATGCGATCTCCGGTTTGGCAACCATCAGCCAGTAGATGATGAGGACGCCGATGAAAGCTGGCCAGCCAAGTCTGAACCACCAGCATGACAGGCGGAAATAGCGCGGCGGCAGGGCCTCTCCATCCGGCGTCCTGTCGGCGATGCGGCGCATCTCCACCTGAATGAACACGACCGGCACCCAGCAGGCACCCACCAGCACATAGAGCAGCATTGCTGCCACCAGCCAACCGCTGCTCAGCGGGAAGCCGGCGATCTGCGCCAGCCATACGCCCGTCACCGGCTGGACGATGACGGCAGGCGTCGTGAACAGCCAGTCGGCAAGCACGACATTGCGGTTCACCACGCGGCGAGCGGCGAGCGATCCGGCACGGTTCGCCATCCATCCGTGAAAGGCCGTGCCCAGCCCCGTTCCGAACAGCAGCGTGGAACTGAGGATATGGATCAGCTTGAGAAACAGGTATTCATCCACGGCGCATCTCCAATGCATGCACGGCGAAGGAAAGGCCCAGAACGGCCAGGTTTTTGACGAGCGGGCCGAACGGGTCCGCCCAGAGCTCCGGGGCGACCGCGCTGAGGATCGTCGTGTAGCCGCCCATCAGCATCACCCCCGCAAGGGCGCCGCCGCGCCGTCTTGCCAGAATGGCCAGGCCCACGGCGACGTCGGCCAGCGATCCGACCCAGAGCGCGCCCATCGCCGCTGTCCCCGCAAGCCCAAGCCGCGCCAGCATGGCATCGGTGCTGCCGGCAGGTGCCAGCCCCAGCGAGACCAGCCCGCCGGCAAGCCAGACCAAGGCCAGCAGCCATCGCATGACGGGGATCATCGGCGACAGCCGGCTCATCGCCAGATCAGCCGAGGTCGAGGGATGCAGCGCCAGCACCTGTTCGAGCGGACGAGGCATGATTGCCGTCGCCTCGACCAGCGGAGCAAGCGGTGCGGTATTCCCGGCCGCCAGCATGGCCAGGCTCTCTGGCGAGGCAGGCCCTATTCCCACACGGGTAACGAGGACCAGAAGCCAGCGCGGGATCGGCAGTACCGGCATCCGCCCCATCCCCAGCCAGCGCCTCATTACGGCGGTCAGTTCGTCGGTGGACATCGCATCGGGACCGACGACGTCGAGGCGAGCGCACAGAGCCCTCGGTGCCCGGAGCAGGTGCACCACGATTTCCACCAGGTCGTCGACATGGATCGGCTGCACCTGCCAGTCACCGCCGCCCAGGCGCGGCCTCACCGGCAAGGCCGCCAGTGCAGCGAACAACACAGTGCTGGCGCCGCCTCGCCCCAGAACCAGCGAGGGCCTCAGAACCGCCCAGCCCATGGTCGTTCCATCGGCGCAGAGGCGGGCAAGGTGATCGTCCGCCGCACGCTTGCTGCGATGGTACGGTGTCGTCCCGGTCTCGTCAGCGCCGAGTGCGGAAATCTGGATCACTCGGCCGACACCCGCCGCGCGGGCGCCATCGAACAGGGCGATAGCGCCGTGCTGATGGACCCTGGCGTAATCGGCTCCGGCGCCGATGATACCGGCACAGTTGACCACGGCATCTATGCCGCGCAGCCGCTGCGCCCAATCGCCGGCCCCGTCGCGCGTTAGATTGCAGGGCACGATCTCCGCGCCGGGCAGGAGGCGCGACAGAGCATTGGGATCGCGCCCGGCAGCGGCGACCTGTAGGCCTTCGCCTGCAAGCCGCGCCACCACGTGCCGCCCGATGAAGCCGCCTGCGCCTACGACAAGCACACGCATCATGGCCTCCTTACGCTTCATGGCCAGCGCGGGGCGTGCGGCTCCATACCGCATAGCCCATGCCGACAAGCGCCAGGAGAATGCCGAACAGCGCGCTCGTCATCGTTCCCTGCACAAGGTCGGTCGGGTCTGTCGCGACCGGATGGAGCGAGACGAGCAGCAGCGGCGTGGCCATCATCATCACCACCGTCCACACACTCCAGAACCGCGAGCGTTGCTCGGTGCCGCACAGCTCGGACAGGAGGATGAGCAGCGGCCGCCACAGGGCGACGACAGCCAGCGTCGCGA